>NZ_QXNY01000003.1:0-370537 GCF_003572205.1 Algihabitans albus | reverse complement strand
ATATCAACCTCGTCTACACTGTAAACGTAAGGCTCTAGTCCGAATATGGATCGAGAACCCGACATCGGAGCCGTGCGCGCTTACTGGGAGAGCCGCCCTCTGGGCAGTCTCGAGGTCGCAGCCGAACCAGGGACCCCGGCATTCTTCGAATACTTCAATCGTATCCGCGAACAGGACGAGGGTCTGTTTGCCCGGTCAATCTACGAATTCGATCGCCACGCAGGTCAGCGCGTGCTGGATATCGGTTGCGGAAACGGTTGGCTGGTCGAGAACTTTGCCCGGGGCGCGGCCCGAACGACCGGCATCGATCTGACGCGGGCGGCGGTCAAGTTAACTCGCTCGCGTCTGCAATTGTCCGAACTATCGGCAACACTCCTGGTCGGCAACGCCGAGCGGCTGCCTTTCGATGACGAGAGCTTCGATTTCGTGACCTCGAGCGGCGTTTTGCACCACACGCCCAACACGGAACAGGCCATGGCAGAAGCCGTTCGTGTCATTCGGCGAGGCAGCGGTGGCATGATCGCTCTCTACTACCGCCACTTTCTGCTGAAACCGAGCATCTGGCCGATCACGCGCTTCTTCGTCCGGCTCCTGTTCGCGGCGGTACCGGGCCGCAACGATTTCGGCAAGGTCGCGAGTCCCGAAGACTTGGTCCGTCTCTACGATGGCAATGAAAATCCGATAGGCAGAGCTTACGATCGGCGCGCCTTTCTGAACATGCTGCCCGGTTGCCGCGTCGACCGCGTCGAACTGCACTTCTTTCCGACGCGCTTTCTCTTTCGATCGCCGCCGCCGATGTGGGTGAGACGCCTGCTGGACCGCTGGCTCGGACTTCTGATTTATGTGCGCTTCACGAAACTCTGAACGAGCAAGCCGTGCCCCTGCGCGGGGTTGAGGGCATTTTAGCACCATGCCACAAGCTCTCACCGGGGGGGTCCTAGGCGGTCCCTTCTCGACCGTTTCCAAGGGGTTGCAGATGCAAGGTGGTGTGGGATCGCTCACTGCCCGGGTCGCCAAGATAGCCGAAGCTCTGCTGAACCGTGTCCCTGCTTTCGAGCAGGCCTTGGGGCAGAGCAAACGGGGATGGCAGGGAATTCGGCGCGCCCACTTCTGGTTGGACCAACATCCGCTGACACAGTACGCCATTCTGGCGACACTGCTCTGTATCTTGCTGAATTTTCTGTTCCTCTTCGCTTATTCGGTCGGCGAGTCGTTCGCGCTGGACGACAACGACTTCATCAGCATGTCGCAGATCCTAGATCACAGTGAAAAGTATGCCGGAACATTACTCTACGAGGTCTCTCTACGTGTCAGAGAGATAAATTTATTCATTGCGATAAGCGATCATCTTTGGGGTTGGGGTATTAGCGCGCAAATTCAATATTCAATTTTCTACTTTTTAATGATTTTTTTTACATCATTGGGGAAAACGGTATTTTTATTCACATTTAGCTTGCCATTTTCACTGCGTCTTCTCGGGGTCTTCATGATACCACTTGCGGTTTTCGGCCCCTTTGGCCGCTTTATGCGGTTTGTGTACTACGGAAAGGCCATTCCCTCGACCATCGTTCTTGGTCTTGGATTTCTAGCTCTGGCGCTCTTCCTGATGGGGCGGTTCCGCTGGGCCGTGCTGATTGCGGCAGTCATGTTCTATTTCCACGCGGTTCATGCCGGCATTCTGATGATCTTCGTCATGGGCTTTCTGTCGCTCATGACCCTGTGGGATCTGTTGCAGGGCAACCGGCGGACCCTGAAGCTTTACCTGCAGTGCTGCGCGATATGCCTGATCACCGTTCCCTTCTTCGTCCAGTACCTGACGAATGCCGGCGCTGTCGGAAGCATCGATTACGAGCTCTGGCTGAAGTTTCTGACCGCGAAGACCAGCAATCCGCTGCCGATGGGCGATGGTGTTCCGGTTGTCGCGTCGATCATCGCTGCGATCGCCGTTCTGCTCGCCCTCTGGGGCCGTCTGGTCGCGCTGCGTCTCCAAGACAAGCTCGATCAAGACCTGGCCATACTGATTCGCGGCTTCTGGTGCGTCGCCGTCCTTCTCGGCTTCTGGTGCATACAGGTCTACTTCACGCACTGGCGCCCCGCCGAGATGGTGATCAAGATCGTATTCACCCGAGCCACGCCTTACGTCGGCATCTTCGCCATCGTCGCGACGCTGATTGCCGCGAGGTGGGGGTTCCGGAACGCCGCGAGCCGACCGCCTACAGCGATCCCCTGGGTGTTCTTGCTGCTCGCCGCCTCAGCGCAACAGTTGGACCAGCTGTTCTCGGCGCCCGATCTGGCGCCCTTGATCTCGGACCACCTGCACGGGATCACTGCGGATGCGTTCGATTACGCCATTGCCAGGCATTTCGATGTCCTGGTCTTTCTGCTGACAGCCCTCTGCCTGACTCTCCGGGGGCGAGGGGCCGCCTTTGCCGAGGTCGCTGCCATCGTGGCAGCCGTCATCGCAATTCTCGCCTTCGACGGAAAGCCGACATACGTCTTCTGCCTGCTCGCACTCCTCTCGAACTGGGTCGTCCAGAGCGGTTACCGGATCCAGATTCTTCCGCGTTTGCGGCACCCAATCTCGCCAGGCTGGTTTTTGGCGGTCGTCGTTCCGCTCAGCATCTGGTTGATGTTGTCCAGCAACGACATGGTTAAGCGCGGCTTTCGCACTTTGGAGAGTCTGGGAACGTCGACGACCGTGGCAAGCGACGCCGAAGCCGCGGCCGTCGTCGAGCTGCTGAAGCGCTACACTACCGAGTACGATGCCATCCTGCAGGTGCCCCACCAAAACTACATCTCCAACCACATCCTGACAGAACGGGCCGTATACCTCGGCTTCGCGGAAAGCCAGTTCGTGCTCTACGCACCAGAGCTTATCGGGATGGTGGTCCGACGCCTGGAAAACTACAATCTTGACCTGGACAAAATACTCGACGACCAATATTGCAGATGGGCGGATCGTTATCTGTGGGTCTACATGTGCAATAGAACTATTTATTTTGTCCGCGCCAGAGAATACAATGATGGCTGGCGGGCTCGTATCGACGATATGCAGGCTGACATGCCGCGCCTTCGCTATGCCGTGATCCAGCGCGGCCACGCCTGCGAAGAGGACAAGATCCTCGCAGAGACAAAGGGGCACTATCTCGTCGCCTTGAAAGATGTCGCTTCCGCAGCGTGTACTTGGAACCCGGAATGAAGCGTACTGGGTACTTGCCACATTGTTCCTGGGAAGAGGGTCGGCTTAGGATCGCCGAACAGGGGGGCTGCATTTCCACTCTTATCGGGACAGTATTGCTTGGGGTCTGTCACGCCGGTCGCCGACATCAGTCGTATCCACGCGGTCAACGTGAAACTCTGGTGCAGCAGGACTGATCGGCCCTGACCTGCTGGACTGCTCGTGCTTGACGAAGCGTTGCAGAACCAATACTTCGCGCAAGATGCAGGAGGGAATCCGCGTGGAAGACCGGAGTGTGAGCCCATTGGCTGCCAAAGGGGTGCGCGAACGGGTGAGCCGTAGAGCTTATCTGACGTTGGCCGACGGGCGGCGCAACATCGCCGAAATTGCAGCCATGCATGCGGCGTTGACGGCGTGGCTTGTGTTCGCCTTTACGGCTCTGCCGCTTTGGGCAGCGGTGCTTCTATCACTGCCCGTCTGCGCAGTGCATCAACGGCATGCGTCGGAGTGGCTGCATGAGGGGCTACACTTCAACATTCACCCGGAGCGCCGGACCAACGCATTCGTTTCCACATGGATGCTAGCCGCCCTGTTCGGTTTGCCACTCGCGGCGATGCGGCGCAGCCACTTCGAGCATCACGGCGTGAAACGTTTCTTCAATGCTCAGGATCCGGATACGGTTTACGCGATTGTCACGGACCGTCGCAGCGTCGTATTGGCGCTGCTGCGCGATTTGAGTGGCCTGACCGCCGTCTTAAGCTATCTGCAGGTAATCGTTAATCGTCTGAAACCCGTCAGCGACGGCGGCGCCCCTTCCGCAGGCGGCCAAAACGGCGCGCTGACTTCGGCGCTTCGGCAGTACTGGCCGGTCATAGTTGTGCAGTTTCTCTTCCTTGGCACGACCATGCTGTTCGCTCACCCCGAGATCTGGGCCGTGTACTATGCGTCGCTTGTCACGCTGTATCCCTTGCTCAGCCGCCTGCGTCTTTACGGGCAACACGTCATGATCGATCCGCACGGTCGGGCCGTCTTCGCTGACAGCAATGTAAGCCGGACCGTCGATGGCACCTGGCTAGACCGGATACTGATCTCGTCGCATCTCATGTGCTTCCACCACGAGCACCACGCAAAGCCGCATCTTCCGTTCCGTGCCCTGCGCGCGCTGGCGCGCCCAGTCGAAGGCGATCCGAACCGCTATACCCGATCGCATCTGCCGGTGTTGAAAGCTTTGATGAAGGATAGCGCGTGACGGCCTGCCAAGCTTGCCGATCGGATTTCAGCACGACGGCGATCGCCGCGCCCAAAGACTTCGAGTACTTCGTCGAGCGCGCCGTGCCGACCGAAGTTCGCCAGTGTAGCACCTGCGGTTCACTGTTCCAGCATCCCTGGCCGGACAAAGCGGAGGCGCTAGCCTTCTATCCCGCCGACTATCAGAACTACGAGCGGCCGGATGTTCCTCTGCTGTCAAAGCTCCTCAGCATGGCGCAGCGACGCGCGGCGCAGACCTTCGTAAGGCAGGTCGGGCAGGATGCGCGCATGCTTGATTTCGGGTGCGGTGACGGTAGCTTCCTAGGCTATCTCGCAGCCGAAGGAATGACCGATCTGGTCGGCTACGAGCCGAACCTGCGTGAGACCGAACGGGAGACGCGTCCAAAAGTCACTCGAGTTGGCAGCTTACGTGAGTTGCGGGACGCTGGCCGCACCTTCGATGTGATTCGAATGCACCATGTCATCGAGCACCTGACCGAACTCGACAGCACTATGCAGGGCTTGCGCCATCTCCTGTCACCGAATGGGGTGATCCTGGTACAGACGCCCAATGTGGCGACGGCAACATGGCGGCTCTTTGGACAGAATTGGGGGCCTCTGCACTATCCTTATCACACGGTTCTTTTCACGCCGCAGGGCATGGAGGCAGGCTCGCAGCGCTGGGGCCTCAAGATCGAGGCCACGACCAACACCCCGATGCCTACGGGGTGGGCGATGAGTTTAGAAAACCTCATCAAGCGCAGTCTCGGCAGCCGGCGACGCGGTCGCCTGCGTGTTTACGGGCTCTTGGTCGCCGCTGCCCTGCCGATGTCCTACGCAGAGGCGGCAATACGACCGTCGAAGGCCGCTGTGCTCGACTACACGCTGTCGGCAGGCTGATGCAATCGGCACTTTAACTGCGGCTAACCAGCGCAATCCCGATGACGATAGCGGCAATGCCAATACCGCGCGTCAACCCAATTTGCTCGCGCAGTAACAGGCCCGACAGCAGGACGGTCAATACTATGATTAGTCCGCCAGCGATTGGGGCTCCGCGCGACAAGTCCACAAGCCTAAGCCCGTAGACGTAGATTGCGAAGCCGCCAGCGGCCAGCCCTCCCCCTATCCAGATGTAAGGTTGGCTGAGGGCGTGCAGCGCGAACTGGAATATGCCGCCGGAGAAGCCATCGCCTTCCATGCGGGTGCTAACGAGCTTGAACACGATCTGGCCGCCGGCGAGGAATAAGGCGGAGCAGAAGACCAGGAGCAGTCCATACATCAGGCAGATCCCTTACTTGTCGCCTCGCCGCCGTCTCAGCCGTTTGTGTCAGCAGAGCGGGTGTGCGCGCCGTCGCTTCGCGGCGGAGTCACGCGTTGTGCCGGAGAATCTAGGACGAGGGAGGTCGGACGTTCCAGAGAGCGTGCAATCTCCCTCTGCTCACCCCGCAATCGCCAGATCTCCTTCTGTAGCTCACGGCCCTGGTAGGCCACCACGCCGATGCCGATCATCATGAAGGCAAAGAGAAAGACCACCGCTGACAGCACAGCCAAGTTGATCGATGGTGCCTCGTTGAAGAGATTGATCACGGCTGCGCCGAGCAAGACTACGCTAACCGCCGCAACGAACAGTCCAAGCGGAATAATGTAGCGGAAGGGAGAGGCGGCGATTGCGAAGACAAGATGCGTGCGCATCAGCTTCGGGATCTTCGAGGAGGACTTGCGCTTGCCACTCTCGGGTTTGGCGAAGCGGTGATCCTTCCACTCGAGGACAGCCGGTATTTCGCTGATCTTGAAGTCGAAGGCCTGAGCCTTTCGCGCAACCTCCAGATGGAACTCCTTCTCGGGTTCGTCGATCACCAGCTCCAGGAAACGCTCGCGCCGATAGGCCCTGGTCATGCCGGTGTACATGGTGATCTCCCGGCTGTTCCCGATACGCAGCAGCGCGTTGCCCAGCCGGCTGATCCAGACCCGCTTGGCGGGCACGTTCCGGTAACCGCCGCCCGGCAGATTGGGAGAGGCGATCACCATGTCCAACTCGGGCCGCCGGCGCAATTCGGCGACCAGACGCTCAACAATGTCGTCGCCCCAGGAACAGTCGATTTCTGTCGTGACCACGACATCTCCCCGCGCTGCCTCGATCCCGGTCTTCAGGGCAAAACCGCGGCCACGGTTGCGCGCGTAGCCGATCGCCCGCAGGGCGGGGAACTCCTTTGCGATGGGCTGCAACAAGTCGCGCGAACCATCGCGCGATCCGTCGTCGACCAGGATCAGCTCCCAAGGCTCTTCAAGTTGGGCCAACTGATCGAGCATGTGTCGCGTGGCGCCTTCGATGATCGCGGCTTCGTTGTAGAATGGACAGATGACGGAAATCACACGCCCCTCCAACAGGCGGTCGCTTTTGTGTGCCAGACGGGGGACGGCCGGCCAGACGCCGCGACTTGGACTTGGCGGCTGATCGACGACTGCCTTGAGGCACGCAGCGACGCTGGATCCACAATCACCGTGCGGATCGCGGTGCGGATGCTGAAATTCAGTTTTCGCACGGTGGGGCATAGCCGATTTGCGCGGTCGGCGGCCAGCAGAGATTCCGTCACGGTGTCACTGCTCACTCGAACTCCCACACCAGGCGCGTTGTCACCGGCTGACCGGCGGATAAGGCCCGCAGATCGGGCGACCGCTCCATGCGAGGTGGCGCGGTCAGCAGGTCGGATGGCTGATAGTAGCGT
Organism: Algihabitans albus; assembly: GCF_003572205.1. Lineage (NCBI taxonomy): Bacteria > Pseudomonadati > Pseudomonadota > Alphaproteobacteria > Rhodospirillales > Rhodovibrionaceae > Algihabitans > Algihabitans albus. The sequence goes on along the minus strand of NZ_QXNY01000003.1, from coordinate 363,385 downwards.
GCTGACCCCATATGGATGCTGGCGAAGTTCTCGCCGCGGCCAAGCTCATCCACCCGCAGCGGCCCCTCAGGTACCAAGCAGTCCTCGATTACCAGCCGACCGGTGCTCAGCATGATGCGTCGTCTCATCCTCAGTGGCACAGGTCGCTTGCGGCTGACTAAAACCTTCACGAGCAGAGCCTTCACTCGGTAGGCAATAGTCTGCGATCGGCCCAGGAGCAAGCAAAACAGGCGAAACGCCATGAACAGCCAAGGTGTCATGAGGCGCTGGTTCACCCGCACAAATCCGCTTTCGAGCGACAGCTCTTCGCTGCCTAACGTCAGCGCTATGCCGCGGTCGAACAGCTGACTGCTCGCGACCCCCTTGCCTAAGCGCACCCACCACCCGCAATCGCTGGCGGCCAAGCGGGCCGCATCGCCGGTCCGCCGAAACAGTTTGACGACACCCCCTTTGCTCCCCCCGACGACCATGAAGTTCGGTCCCTCCGCAAGGACGAACAACCCGGCGTCGGGAAAACTCCAGCGGCCCTCGGTCTGACAAGGCAGGACAGAGACCTTCCGACGCGTGGTCAGCGCGGCATCTCTGTCACTGCCGACTAACGCTTCGGCCGCGGCCAGACAGTTGTTCAGCATCGGTAGAAGGTTGTAAGCGTCCATTGCTGCCAGTCCGACGCAAATCTGCCGCTCTACGGACGCTCGCATAAACTGGGCGATAGAGGCTGCATCGTCACAGACCGGAGCCAGAATTTCGAAACCTGCCGGGAAGTAGAAAGCCGTGTTGCGACTACCGTACTCTCCGCCGAGGCTGCCGTCCGGATGGATGAAATGCTTTAGGAACGCGACTGACTTCTTGAGACTCTCCAGCAGTTGATCGTCGCCGGTCAGTTGCCAGATGCGGGCAAGATAGAAGGTGCCATGCGTCTGATAGCCCGGGTCGGCGCCGCCATACTCCTCATACCAGCCTTCCTTCGATTGATGGGCGTAGATTCGCTGCAGGAAATGCCGCGCCCGTGTCGTGTAGCCTTCATCACCCGTGATCTTTGCGATGACCGTCAGCGCCGCGGCGGCGGCAGCCAAGTGGTTGGACAGCACACCATGCGTTTCGTCGTTGCGGCGAAGCCAATCCCCGGCCTTCCGGAAGCAGTCAACGAGTCGAACGCGCTCGGCCGCCTCAAGCTGATCCTGCAGGATGCAATAGGCCTCACCGACGTAGAAGCCGGTGAAGGCCGTCGCTGCAAGGCTGTGTTCGTAGGGATAGGCTTCATCGAAGGAGCCATCCGGGTATTGCAGGCTCGCCCAGTTCGCGAAGATCGCCTTTGCCCAGCTCAAGGCACGCGGATGCTCGAACAGCGGATTGGCGGGCTGCCGGAGCCGATAGAGCTTGGCGAGGCTGTAGGCCGCTTCCTGAAAGCGGGCGCCGGGGAAATCCGTAAACTTCCAAGCCCAGTAGGTGCGATCGAGCGAGCCGTAGCTTTTGGAGAAGGGTTCCCGGTCGAGGCGCGAAATCAATCGCGGAATCTGGTCGAGTACCGGTGCGAGATAGGGGGGGGGGACAAGGTTCATGCGTCTGCACTTTCCCTATCCGTCTGGAAGACAGGTCGGATCGAGATCTTCGATTCGGATTAATACCGGTTCAGTATAAAAAGACGGGGGTCCATCATTTTCTGTGAAAGTTGCATATATTTTATCTTTTCCACAGGTATAACGTTTATAGGTTAAAACCCATTTTGCACGATCGTCAATATTCATGACATCAGTTATTTTCTGCCGGATAGCAACGACATGCTGCCAAGTCCGCTCGTCAATTTCTCCTGAGTCGGTGATTACTTTATCGTAGCTGTAAGGCTGCAAGCGAGATAGGAATTCGTCCAAATGCGAAGGCATGTATAGCAAGAAATGCCCTTCATAACTGTCCAGATAGGCACCGCGCCAAGGTGACGGGCTAAGCCACAATCCCTCCGCCCGCAAAGGCTTCAGAACCACCCGATCTTCGGGTGACGTATGCTCGTCGAGAAATCTCTTGATCCATGGAACGCGCTTACCATCCGTGATCAGCTTCGCCCAACGCTCAGTGGGCTCTTTGACAGGGAGGCGCGTAGCCACTTCAGCCGTAGCAAATAGGGCGAGAACCGTAACGAGTATCGACGACGGAAGAGTCGCAGAGCGCAGAAGTGCCCCGCGCGCCATGACCACTGACTTCACCTTCGCCAGCGCGCTCGCAGCCAGCCCCTCTAACCGATATAGAAGTTCGGCAAGGACCCAAACGCCCATCACCAAGGCGTACCCATGGTATGCGGGCGTTTGGAAAACCCAGGCACAGCTCATGGCCAGCGCGGCGACTGCGAGAGCCATCATGAAGCGGGCAAGCAGGCCCCATCGCCAAGTGACGGTTCGTTCCATGACAACCAAGGCCAGGGCAGCAACGACAGGTAGCAAAGTATCCGCTCTTACATAGTCGTCACGCGGCAGAACAAGAAACAGCGAATGAGGATCGGACTCCTCAAACAATGTTGACTTGAAAAAAACCATAGTTAATCCCAGAAAAAACCACGACAATACAAATCTATTATTTGAAATGTTGAGCATCGCAACGATAATTGCGAGATAAGACAGATGCAACCCAATAGAGTTGGCCCTGTGATTCAAAGCCATTTGCGCAATCAAGGAGCTCTGTATAACAGAGGTGAAAAACATTTGAATTAGATAGGCCGAAAAACAAAACAACAGCATCGATGCAATCAGCCTGTTTTTCAAACTCTTCCAATCGACAGCAACAATAAGAAGTGCCGCCAGCAAGAAAGTGAGCATATGGCCTGCCACGTGCGGAATACCGCGTGACAAGGGAAAGGCCAAGTTGTTGAGTTGGCGGAGCAACCCCCACCAGGTCTCTGTATCAGGAAGACTAAAAGTATTCCGATCACTATGGAGAGCATACAACAAGAAAAACGGCGCGCTAGCGATAAAGTACGCGACAACACAAGATATGATCGCTGACCGGCCTGCTTTTGTAGTGGGCGGCGCGCTCAGAATTAACGAAAACCCCAGCGCAGCCATCGCAAACAAGCCAAAAGTCGGATGGATGCAGGTGATCACTCCGGAAATCGCGCCTGCCAACACCACGCGCCCGGAAAGGAGAGCCGCCAGAGCCCAAAAGACCAAGCTTATGGAAAGCGACGATGATATGACACGAATATCGAAGAACAAAGAAATTTGAGATGTCAGAATCACACATAAGAATAAAATGCTGGCAGATTTACTTCCGGTCGCCACGTAACTCAGCGCCAAGATACTGAATGTCAATATAAATGTTTGTAAGGAATATAATATTATAAAAATATATTCTGAGGAACGGTCACCCACCGAGATTTCATTCAACAGTATCTGAAATGGCACAACACTCGAAATTTTATTCGCAACTGGAACGTAGATTGAATGATCGAAAATGACACTATTTCTTATTATTTCAACAAAGCTGAGAATATCGCTTTTTCGAATGTCGAGCGCTCCCGAAATGGGACCGGCATCCGATCCAGTCGCGGACAGTGCGAGCACCAGCGCTAGAATGCTGGCGACAATCGGAAAAATGGCAGCTCTTCCCTTCAAAATGATACCGTTCACGACGTCTTTCCGCTCCTATGATTCAATCTGCTGTAAACGGAGGCATCTGTCCGCGTTTCGATAGCTCATTCAGCTCACCTCAACACCCCCACCTCGCCTCAGCGACTCCTGGATTGCGAAGGTCGCCGTCGTGGTCGCCAGAAGGTCATCGAAGGCGATCGCAGGATCCCCGGTTCGGATGGCGTCGACAAAGGCTTGAAGCTCCTGCGCGTGGCCCTTCTCGGCCTCGAACAGAGCCCGTTTCGAAACCTTGCGTCCGGCGCCCTGGACGCGCAGCTTGCGCCAGTTATCGATAACGGCCGTCATACCGCCGCCGAAGACTTCCAGCCGCTCCTTCGGAAAGCTTGGATCGCCGTTCGAAACGTAGGCGATCGAGCCGACCGAACCGTCGGAAAAACTCAGACTGACGGTCAGGCAGTCCGGGTCGGCCGGCAGAGCTTGACCGGTCTGCGCGGCGAGCGCATGCACCTCTATCGGCGACGCGCCCGTCAGGTACTGCATCACGTCGATGAAGTGACAGACCTCACCGACGATCCGGCCGCCGCCGACCTCGGCATCCTGGTGCCAGTGGCCTGCCGGAATCGGGCCAGCATTGATCCGGTATGTCATCACCAGCGGCGCGCCGGAAAGAGCCTCTTTGAGCGTGCGCGACATCGGCGAGAAGCGCCGGTTGAAGCCGATCAGGAGCTGCCTGCCGACGCCTTGGTAGGCGGCAGCAACCGTCTCCAACTCATCTCGGCTCAAGACCAGAGGTTTCTCGACGAAAACATGCTTACCGGCCCTAAGGGCATCGCTTACCATCGAAGCGTGCTGGTCATGACGGGTGGCGATCAAAACCGCGTCCACGGCCTCGTCCTGCAGCAGCTCCCGGTAATCAGACGTACAGGTCTGCGCTCCATACTTCTGCGCGACGGCACGGGCCGTCAGGCCGCTGCCGGTGGCGAAGCTCTGGAAGCGCACGCCCGCAACAGCCTTTAGCCGAGGCAGTAGAACCCCCTGGGCGAACTGGCCGGCTCCGATGACTCCGAAGCGGATCTCTCCATCCGGTGCGCGCGCGGAAAGCTTGGCTTCGGTCAGCGGCACGGCGGTTGGCTGGACGCGCTGCGGATCGTACTCCAGCAGGATACCGATATAGGGATCCATGGATTCGCCGAGCAGGTGACCATAGGCGGTCTCAGCCTTGGCTATGGCGTAGCGGTGGGTCAACAGCGGCTCGGTCCGCAGCCGCCCATCGGCGACCAGTTGCAGGAAAGCGGCCATGTTGCGATTCTCGGTCCAGCGGACGTAGCCAAGCGGATAGTCCTGCCCCTTCTCCTCGTAGGCCGGGTCGTAGCGTCCGGGCCCGTAAGAGCGTGACAGGCGGATATCGATCTCCTTGTCGTAGTAAGCACGGCGGGGCAGGTCCATTCCGACCTCGCCGACCGCAACGACCCGTGCGCGATCGCGTGCAAGCTCGGCGGCCTGGACCATTGGCTGGCTACTCTTCGTTGCGGCGGTGACCAGGACCGCATCGGTGCCTCTGCCGCCCGTAAAGGTGAGCACTTGGTCCGTCAATTCTCTTCCCGGGGCGGCTGCCGCCTGCGCGCCGAGCTGCCGGGCGAGTTCCAGCTTTTCATGTTGAGGGTCGATACCGAATACCCGGCAACCGGCAGCCAGACAGATCTGCACGGTAAGCTGCCCAACGAGTCCCAATCCGACGACAACGACGCTCTCTCCAAGGGTCAGCTCGGCTTGACGTACCCCGTGCATGGCGATTGCCCCAACGGTGACAAAGGCAGCCTCGGCGAAGCTGACGCCTTCGGGGATCGGCGTGCAGAGGTTGCGCGGAACAAAGATGACTTCGGCATGGTTGGCGTAGCCAAGACCTGCGCAGGCGACCTGCATGCCGGGCTGAATATCGGTAACACCGGCGCCGACCGCCGTTACCACTCCGGCGCAGGAGTAACCGAGTGGCAAGGGCGCACTGACCAAGTTGTTGACGATACGCGCCGTGCCAAGCAGTCCCTCCTGCCCGGCTTTCGCCAGCACCTTCTTGACCAAATCGGGGCGAGTCCGCGCCTTCTGCAGCGGATTCATCTTAGCCAGCTCGATCACCGCCTTCTCGGTACCGGCGCTTATCAGAGAGGCCGCATTGGCCACCAACACACCACCCGGCTTAAGGGCGGGCGGTGGAACCTCCGCAACTTCCATCGCACCGGTTTTGAAGTTCTGGAGAACGGCTCTCATCTGGCAGGTGTCCAATCGAGATGGCGTGGCGGCGGCGATGGTGGTCCGACATCCCAGCCGCTCTCGTTTTCGATGAAGATCCTGAACCACAGCTCCAGTGCAAGCAGGGAAAAAACCTGCTTGCCGTATAGGAATTCGCCCTCACTGACGCTGCTGCGCAAATGCCGGACTTCTTCCCATTGAAACAATCCGCGACGCTTCACGCTGTCTTCGCTTAGCAGTTCGTCGCTAAGTTTAGCCAGAGGTCCTTGTCGCAGATAGTTATCGACGGGAATGTAGAAGGCTGCCTTCTTGCGGCGGTCCAGGTGCGGCAGGCGGCGGTGCAGGTAGTTCCGCAGGATCGCCTTGTTGCCGACCCGACCGAGTTTCAGATGCCTTGGCACGGTGGCGAGGAACTCCACCAGTTTGTGATCCATGAAGGGGACTCGGCCTTCAACGGAGTTCGCCATGGTCATCTTGTCCTGCTTGCACAGGATATCGTCCGGCAACCAGTGCGCATATTGTTGACGCAGAATGCGCTCAAGATCCTGCGCCCCGGCTGCGAGAGCCGTCGCATCTCCGGCCGGCTCAGGCCGATCGGGCCACAGACGCTTCAGGTCGTCAGAGTCGAAAAGCGAGATCAGGAAGCGGTAACGCGCATCAAGATCGCCGGTCTCTATCACCTTGAGGTATTCGAGCAGCCGCTGCTTGCCCTTACCTCCGAGACTGCCGGGATAGTCGAACAGGCGGTCGAGCAAAGCCGGTGGGGCCAAGCCGGCGCCGAAACGGCCCAAGGCCCGCAGCGGCGCGGGAACGGTCCGTCGGTAAAGCGCGGTACGATCAAGCACCTTGTGCATGAAGTAACCGGCCATGGTCTCGTCGGCCCCCTCGCCCGTCAGCACCACGGTCACATCCTCGCGGGCGCGCTTCGAGAGCAGGAACATGGGCATGACGATGGCGTCGCCGACCGGCTCATCAAGGTGCCAGACCAGTTGCGGCAGCTGCGCGAAGTCCTCGGCTTGACAAAGCACCTCGGTGTGATTGCAGGCGAGTTTCCGAGCAGTTTCGCGAGCGCCCTCCAACTCGTCGCCCTGCCAGTCGAAGCCGACGGAGAAGCTGCGCACGGGCGAGTCCGCCCGCCCGGACATCGAGGCGGCGATAGCGCCGGAATCGAGACCCCCGCTAAGGAATGTGCCGAGCGGAACGTCGCTGATCATGCGCAGCCGTACGCTTTCGTTGAAAAGCTCGTCGAAACGCTCCTGATACTCGCCGTCAGGACGCACTGCACTGTCCGGCGCAAGCCCTTCCAGTCCCCAGTAGCGCTGCCAGCGCAGCTCGCCATTGTCCCAAAGCAACCAGTGAGCAGGCGGGAACTTCTCTATATCGGCAAACAGGCTGCGGGGGCCGGGGACGTAGCGCAGGGTCAGGTAGTCCGCCAGGGCCGCGGGCTCAGGCTCGCGCGGCACTGCGGGATGCTCCAGCAGTGCCTTGATTTCGGAGCCGAACACCAGTTCGCGGCCAGCCTGATACAGGTAGAGCGGTTTGATACCCAATCGGTCTCGGGCAATAAACAGGCGGTTGCGCCGGGTATCAGCGATCGCAAAGGTGAACATCCCCCGTAGCGCGCTGACGCAATCCGGACCGTCACGCTCGAACAGGCGGAGGATGACTTCGGTATCGCTCTGGGTACGGAACCGACGCCCCTCCGCCTCGAGCTCACGGCGGAGTTCCCGGTAGTTGTAGATTTCGCCATTGAAGACGATGGATAGCGTCGCGTCGTCATTGAAGATCGGCTGGTGACCATGGGCGATGTCGATGATCGACAGGCGCCGCATCCCAATGGCGATTTCCCCGGCGATCAGCGTCCCGCTGTCGTCGGGACCCCGATGACGGATGCTGTCCAGCATCCGCTCAAGGACAAGGGCCTCTGTGCGAAGGCCGACGGCGCCGGCGATCCCGCACATCGTCTCAGCAGCTCAATAGGTCTGCGAGGTGCGACGCCGCGCGTTCGGCGGTGCGCCCGTCCCAGAGTTCGGGCACGTCGCCCGTTCCGGTGTGGTCCGAGAGCGCGCGCTCGGCAGCGGCAATCAGGTCGCTGCGCGCGACTAGCCTGTTGGTTCCGACGGAAACGGTGATCGGACGCTCGGTGTTCGGCCGCAGAGTGATACAGGGAATGCCGAGATACGTCGTCTCTTCCTGCAGCCCCCCGGAATCGGTGATGACGAGACGGGCCCGGAAAACGCGTGCCATGAAGTCGATGTAACCGAGTGGCGCGATCACTTCGATGCCCGGCGCGGCGTCCAACGCCTCCATCATCCCAAACTCACGCAAGCGACCGGCCGTCCGAGGATGCACGGGGAAGGTCAACTTTAGATGTCGGGACAGTTTCACGAGCGCCGATACGATCTCTCCCAGAGCCTCGTGGGTATCCACGTTCGCAGGGCGATGCAAGGTCACGAGCCCGAATTCATGCTGCTCACCAGGTGCCATTGCTGCTTCGATCCTCGACCGCATCGTCTCAAGCGTATCAATCATGATATTGCCGATTCGCACGATGGCGCTCTCAGTCATTCCCTCGCGCCGCAGGTTATCGTCGGCATCAGCCGACGGAGTCCAAAAGACATCCGCGATCGAGTCGGTCAGAACCCGGTTGATCTCTTCCGGCATGCTGCGATCGAACGAGCGAAGACCGGCTTCAAGATGGATGACCTGCAGGCCGAGTTTCTTCGCCGTTACAGCGCAGGCCATCGTGGAGTTCACGTCGCCGGGCACGACCACCCAGTCCGGCCGCTCCTCCAGGCAAGCCGCTTCGTAGGCGGTCATGACGCCAGCCGTCTGCTGTGCGTGACTGCCACTCCCAACCTCCAGATGTATGTCGGGTTCGGGCAGACCGAGCTCCCGCAGGAAAGACCCGGACATGGCATCGTCGTAGTGCTGGCCGGTATGAACCAGGCGCAGACGGCAGATTCCGGCGGCCGACAGAGCCCGATACAAAGGCGAGATCTTCATGAAGTTCGGACGCGCCGCGATAACAAGATCGACCAAAGCCGGCTCGAAACTGCGCCCGGTTCGAAAAATTTTATTCACTACCAAGCTCACTCCGGCATCTGGAGAACTGCTATACAGGGATTACGACCTGCAATACACACCAAAACAACAGAAGCCAATGCTGTTGTTTTCAAAGACCCCACCTCCCGATGGCGCGCTCTCGTGGGGCGGCTGCAATTCCATTGTTCCGTGCATTACGAAGATCGCAATCGAAACGCCCCCGCGGCCATTTAAGATGAGGCCAGGAGAGGCGCCGGGATCGGAACTGCCTACACTTCTATCCGATTGTTCACAGTAGCGGCGGGCGACATTCGGCGACAGGGGTGAACCGAACACCTTACGAAGCTTCGTATGAGCGCAGACTGACGTCCACTGCCCTCAGGTTGTTCGGCAGACGATGTCCGGAACGATACCGGAGCGTGCAACGTAGGTCTCCGCGGCTCGTCCGGCGAACAGGCCGTGGTCGGTGATCAGAATAGCAGTAAAGCCAGCAGCACGGCCCCCCAGAATATCGGTGTGCAAGGTGTCGCCTACCATCGCCACGCGTAGGCTCTTGACCTCCGGACACCGCCTTTCGATCGCCGCGAAGGCATTGGCGTAAGGCTTGCCGAAGAACTCTGGAACCACGGTAGTACGGTCGGCGATGGCATGCGCCCACCAGCCGGGCTCCAGGGTCAGGCCGTTTTCGCGCGGCGCGACCAGATCGGGGTTGCCGACGAGCAAAGGTCGAGGATGGTCCGTCAAGGCCGTGACGAGAGCGCTTTGCCGGTCTGCCGTCCAGTTCGCACTCGACAGCAACAGAAATCCGTCGGCCCGCTCGAACAGACTCGGGTCTTCCTCGAGATTTTCGATACGCCCAGTCAGGTCCGACAGGTCCGGAGCCGGCCCGCTCGCAGCCGCCCAGAGCCCGCCATCGGCCAAGTTCGCGAGGGCCGACGATGTCACATCGCGGCTCGACACCACTTCCTCCGGTGTAAAGTCGAAGCCGAAGCTGCGGTATTTGGCAAGCGCGACGGAGCGCGGATAGCTGGCTGCATTGGTCAGCACGAAGAGCCGTTTGCCAGCCGCTCTCAGGGCTGCGATTCGTTCGACGGCCCCGGGAATTGCGCGGTCGCCGACGTTCAAGACGCCAAAGGCATCCAGTATGAAAACATCGAACGAGTCGGCGATTGCGCCGAGATCGCGAACCCGCCGGCTGTCCGCTGCGAAGTGGGCTTGGGGCAGGCGCACGCGAATTGCTTCGTAGCGATCGAAGGCTGTGTCTACGTCGGTGGTTGGAACTGTAAACGGCTCGATCTGCGCCGCCATCGGGTCGGGCTCCTAACTTCTGGACTGAGGTCTGAACTGGCCGTTGCTACCACGCGAAGATCGGTGCGACGAAGTCGGGCAGGGCGCCGTCGAAAGATGCGCTGGCCTGCACACCCCCTTCAATCAGCAGGGTTGCCAGGCCAAGCGCGGAAGCCCCGGTGACGTCGTGCTCGCAGCTGTCGCCGACCATGAGAGTGCGCGTCGGAAGAGGCCGCCCGAGTGCCTCCAGAGAGGCCTCGAAGATCGGGGCATGCGGCTTACCGATTATCTCGATCGGCCCGCCGGACTCCGCATAGGCTTTCGCCAGAAGGCCGGGACCCGGTGCCGGCTTGCCGTCTGCATAGATCGTCCGGTCTGGATTGGCGCAGATACAGGGAACGCCGCGCCGCGCCAAAGTCTGCAGCGTTGCAAGTTCGCCCTCCGGCGTCTCTTTCTGCGGATCGCGTCCGGCGATCAAGACGAGCGCTGCCTCGTCGGCGCAGGTGGCGCGCCTCACAGGTAGACCTTCGAGTGGAGAGCCCTCGTTGCTGCTGGCAATCACATAGACGGAGGCTCCGGCAGCCAACTGGCCGCTGGCGAGCTGTGCTGTCAGGTGCTCGCGGCACAGCTCACCCGAGGTGACGACGGCGTCGAAATGGTCCGGGTCGAAGCCGAGGACAGCCAGACGAGCGCTGTTTGCCTCTGCCCTCTTGCCGGAGTTGGAGAGTACCGCCAAGCGCAGTCCGGCCGCCCGAAGCCGTGCGACCGCATCCTTTGCGGCAGGGAAGGCCGCCCGGCCGTCGTGCAGCACCCCGAACTGATCGAGGAGAATGGCGTCGAACCGCTCCGCAATCTCGCCGACACCTGAGAGGCTCTCGGGAATCATCTGTCGGTCCCAGGTGCAGTGACAAGCGCCGCACGCGCCAGCTGTGCCACGCCTACCGCGGCCTCTTCGGACTCGGCAGGAAGCGCTTTGGCGGCAAGCATGCGTTCCCGAATCGCGCTCCAGACCGTGTTTCTGGCGCCTCCGCCAACGCTGCGCAAGCGCGCGAGCGGCGGTGCGCCAAGCCCAGCCAGCCGGCGGTAGCCTGTCGCCTCGATGCGGGCGATTCCTTCCAGCAGTCCCTTGAGGAACAGGGCGTCGTCGTCTGGTCGGGGATCGACACGCGGGGAGAGCTCCGGGTCGGCAAGCGGGAAGCGTTCGCCGGCTTGCGGTAAGGGGTAGTAGTCGAGACCGGAGTCGCAATCCGGATCGATCCGTGCCGACAAGTCCGTGATCTCCTGCGCGGTGAAGTGATTTGCCAAGGCGCCGCCCCCGGAGTTCGAGGCACCACCGGCAAGCCAGTAGGTCCCGATGCGATGGCTGTAGATTCCGCAGTCGGGGTCGAAGATCGGCTCATGGGACAGAAGTTTAAGGGTCAAGGTCGTACCGAGCGCCGTGACGCCGTCGCCGGGACGGTCGGCGCCGGTTGCGAAGAAAGATGCACAGCCGTCGGTCATGCCGGCGACCACAATGGCACTCGAAGGCAGACCGTAGCGCGTGGCCGCCTCCGCCGTCACGATGCCCGCCTGCGCTCCGGCTGGCATCACCTTGGGTAATAGATCGGGTGCGATCAGTGCGTCGAGCCAGATGGGCCAACACCGCAGAAGCGGGTCGTAGCCGGTTTTCAGGGCGTTGGACTCGTCGCTGATCCAGGGACAGCCAGACAGGAGGCCAGCGACCCAGTCTGCTTGATGGACGATGCGCCGAGTTCCGGGGTTGGCGGCCAGAGCCATCGCGCGCGCCAAGCCCGAACTCGAACCATGCGCCGCGCTGGTCCGGGGTGCAACCTCCGCGATCGCGGCTGGAATCCCTGGGCCCTCAACTCTGTCGTTGTAGAGCAGTGCGTTACCAAGCGGCGCGCCGTCCGCGTCGAGCGCCAGCACCGTACCGGAGGTTCCGTCGACCGAGACGGCGCCGGCCCGCGAGCGCAACAGAGGATCCAACCCTGCCAACGCCGCTGCTAAGGTCCGCTCCCAAACCGCGGGATCGCGCAGGTCGCTGCCGTTATCGGCCATCCAGGCGGCCGAGAAGCCGGCCAACGCTCCGTTCGAATCGATCAAAGCCGCGCGGACGCCGGAAGTTCCGACGTCGATACCGAGTGCCAGGCGATCTGACTTTTGCACCGGCTCTCGCTTCATCCTTGCGACGGTGCCAAGCTGAGTCCGTGCCGATACTTCTCCGCATCCCAACCCAAGAGCTCCGCCACCTCCGCTGGAGCCAGCGCCTGTACCGATGCCTCCGGAGGTACCCGTGCGATGACGTCGCCGAGACCGCGTGCCATGGCCTCGGCGGCCGGCGAGGCATCGCGCCGGATGGCTGCCCCCACACCCGGCAGCAGGACGAGTGTCGGTGCCTGTCCGTCCCGGGTCAGTCGATCGGCTGCCGTTTCCAAGTCCTCGTTCTCATCGGCAATGCGAAGGTCCGGCTCGAGAAAGACAACATGATCCGGAAAGAAGGGCCCGCGCGCTGCCAGGGCAAGGTGCCGGGGCGAGCGCGCCACAGCCTGAAGGGCAGCGGCTTCAACCGGTCGGTAGCGAGAGCTGAATAGGGCATTCGGACTGTCGGGTCCGGTTGCCTCTGCCGCCAGTGGCGGTGCCACGGCGCGCTCCAACCGTCCCGAGACGTCGAACAGCAGAGCTTCGGCTCCGCCCGGACTGTCGCCCGCAACGATCAGGCCATGGTTTCCCAGAACGGCGACGGGGCGATCCGGACTCGCCTCCGCCATAAGCGCCTGCGCGAGCGGCAGACCCGGCATCACGTAAGGTAAGATGATGGGATTCAGATCGGCCAATTCCCGGCGCAGGATTGCGGTGCCGTCCTCCCGAATCGCGAGCGCGATGGTGGCAACGCAATGGGTATGCAGTACGACTCGCTGCGGCATCGCGGCATGCAGAGTGGTCTCGATGGAGGGGCGCAAGCCCTTCGGTGCCCCGGGTGGCGCGACGAACGCGGCGGCTTCCGGCTCACCGCCCGCAGCCAACTCGGCAGCGAGGTCCGCCGCCCGCACGGGCACCATGATGTCCTTCGTCCCGGCGTCGGCAAGCCAGGTGCCGGAAGCTTTTACCCACATGGCACCTCCGCCCTTGAGCGAGGTGTTGCCGCCGGCGCCCTGAACCTGAAGTGGATCGCTCCCGATCCGGACTGAAAGGTCGCGCAGGCGGGCGAAGTCGGCGCTGTCGCGCAGCGCTTGGAATGGATTTCCTGTGGATGTCACAGACGTTGTCCGCTGACTGGGTCGAACAGGTGGAGATTCTCCGGCGCCACTGCGAGACGCACTCGGTCGCCGGCGCTCACTTTAGCATCGCGCGGCGCCGTTGCGATGAAGTCTTGCCCCGCGACGGTCATATGAAGTTGCAGATCGGGTCCGGTTTTCTCCGCCAAGATCAAATGACCTTCGACACTGCCGTCCGAGTCCAGCATCAGGTCGGCGGGCCGCATCCCGCAGACGACCTGATGACCAGGCGTCACCGAGACACTGGTCGGGAGTCCGAGATGCATGCCTTCGGCGACGAAGGTGGGGGCATTTCCGTTCGCCTCCACCGTGCCCTCCACGAAATTCATGGCCGGCGACCCTATGAAGTCGGCTGCAAAGCGGCTGACCGGTCGGTCGTAAAGCTCGTCCGGTGAGCCAACCTGTTCGATCTCTCCGCCCCGCATCAGCACGATCTTGTCCGCCATGGTCATGGCCTCGATCTGGTCATGAGTGACGTAGATCGTCGTGGTCCCGAGGCGGTCGTGCAACTGCCGGATCTCGAAGCGCATCTGGGCGCGCAGCTTCGCATCCAAATTGGAGAGTGGTTCGTCGAACAGAAAGACCTTCGCGTCCCGCACCATGGCGCGTGCCATCGCGACCCGCTGTCGCTGTCCGCCAGACAGTTCCCGAGGATAGCGGTTGAGGTGCTCCGTTAAGCCGACGAGCGCTGCAGCGTCCTCGGCGCGCCGTCGTCGCTCCACCTTCGGTACGGAGCGGATTTCGAGTGAGAAGGAGATGTTTTCCGCGACGGTCATGGTGGGATAGAGCGCGTAGTTCTGAAAGACCATCGCGATGTCCCGGTCGCGCGGCGGAACGTCGTTGACCCGTAGATCGTCGATTAAGAGGTCTCCGGCTGTGACGGTTTCGAGCCCAGCGGTCATGCGCAGCAGCGTGGTCTTGCCGCAGCCGGACGCACCCAGCAGAACCGCGAATTCGCCGTCTGCGATGCTGAGGTTAAGGTCGTGCATGACCGCGAACGAGCCGTAGCTCTTGGCTATGTTGCGGTATTCGACGGTGGCCATCGAAGCGGTTCCTTTGAAAAGTCTGTCTAGTAGACTTGGCGTGTCGGCGTAAGACAGATCTCCTGCACGAGCGTATTCTGCGGTAGACGGTATGCGTCGAGGATAAGCTGAGCCACGATATCAGCGCCGATGCCGCCGCCCATCTTGGCTTTGTTGGCTTTGTAATCCGCAAGAGTTCGTTCATCGGTGACCGAATTCAGCACTTCCGTTTCGATCACCCCGGGCGAGACGACGAGGACACGCACATCGTGCACCGAGAGATAGGCGCGCAGGGATTCCGAAACGGCATGCACGAAGAACTTGGTGCCGCAATAAACTGTGTGATCGGGGTAAACCTTGCGCCCGGCGATCGAGCTCATCATGACCAGCGTGCCGCCGCGACGCGCGATCATGCCGGCCATCACGGCGTGAACGCTGTTCATCACGCCCTTCGTATTGATGTCGATCATCTCGTCCCACTCGGCCGGGTCCTGACGGCCGATGTCGGCCAGTCGTGCGATGCCCGCATTGGCGAACATCATGTCGACCGGTCCGAACTGCGCTTCGGCTTCCGCGACGGCCGCGGCGATGGCGGCGCGGTCGCAGACGTCGACTTGGCGGCAGATCGCATTCGGCAGGTTCAGAGCCTCCATCCGGTCGAGACGGCGCGCCATCAGCAGCAGCGGGTGCCCGTCGGCTGAAAAGGCCCGGGCGGTGGCCTCTCCAATGCCCGACGAGGCACCGGTGATCGCCACGAGGGGTTTGTCTGTCATTTCGGCTTTCTTTCCCGCTTGTGTCGGGCGAAGGGGGGGCGCGCGGAGCCGGTTGCAACCGGCTCCGCGCGGCTCACTACTCCAGTCGGTCCGCCGTCCGGCAGCGGCGGCGTTCCTGCGGCTCCCTCCGAACGCTTAGCCGCCGACGATCCGGTCGACGGCCTGGGCGACGTCATCCATCGCCTCCTTAGCCGAGCCGTAGTCCCCGGCGAAGTATTTGCCGAGACGTACCGGGATCGTATCGTTCGCCAGTTCGGCCCACTCCGGCAGATCCGGCTCGGACCCCATGTCGTTTGCGATGGTCTCGCGCACGACATCGAGGTGGCGGGTCGTGCCCGGTCCCACCCGGCGGTTTGCGATGATACGCGGATCGTCATAAACCGAACCGCGGGTTGGGCCGGTGCCACCGCCCAGGGCGGTGATGAGTACCTGCGTATCGTAGCTGGTGGCCCACTGCATGAAGATCCAAGCGGCATCCGGATTCTTCGAGTTCTGCGAAACCGCGAGCGACGAACCGCCCTGGTGGCCGACGCCGGGGATCTCACCGAAGCCCGTCTGTTCGACTGTGCGCAACGGATGCTTGGGCGGCGGGCAGCGCACCGCCTCCATCAGTCCCGAGACTTTGGTGGCGCTGGGATCGTCGAAGTAGGGGAAGAACTCGCCCCAGCTCATCATGGAGGCCGCCACGCCCTGCGCAATCGACTGACCCTGTCCGTCCCATGTCCAACCGGTCACGCCAGGGGGCATGGTCTCGTAGAGCCGGCGCCAGTACTCCATTGCCTCGAGGCCGCGCTCGTCGTGGCCGGCAAACTTGCCGTCCGCGTCGAAGATCGATCCGCCGTGGCCCCAGAGCCAGGCTGTCCAGTCGCACTCCAGGCTGTAGTGGCCGGATTTCATCTGGCCGGTCGCGCCGTAGAGCTCGCCGGCTTCGGTGACCGCCTTCGCCTGCTCGTAGTACTCTTCCAGCGACGAAGGCGCTGCGAAGCCCATCTCCTCCCAGATATCGCGGCGGTACATCATGATGAAGATGGGTATGTCGTAGGGCACGCCGACCATCCGGTCCTCGTAGCGGGCGATGCCGTCGACCAGGGCCGGCAGGAAATCGTCGAAATTCCAGTCGGGCATGGCGAGGTCGGGTTTATCCGCCATCTGCTCGCGCGGATCGAAGACGTCTTGCGCCGTGAAGGCAGCCCAGGATTGGTCGATGTAGTAGAGATCGTAAGTCCCGAGCTGGCTGGCGATGTCGAGCGTCAGCTTCTGCAGGACCTGCTCCAGCGGCAGCACTTCGATCTCGACTCTCATGCCCGAGGCTTCTTCGAAGAAGGGCTTAAGCTGACTGTTGATGGCGTTCGACGGCGGCGTCGACTCGGTGGCGAGTTTGAGCGTCGTGCCGCGGAAGGGCGTGGAGACGTCGCGCACCCAATCGAGCACTTCCTGGTTCGGCCGCAGTTCCTCGCTCTGTGCGAAGGCCGGTTTGCCGCCGAAGGGCCTTGTCATTCCGAGTCCGAGGGCGCCGATCCCGAGGCCGAGGTGGCTGGCGTCGCGCAGGAAGTCGCGGCGGCTGATTTCGCGCCGGACGTAACGATCAGTCAGGCGGGCTACGTAACGTTTCCTATCGCTGTCTCGCATTGGTGTTTCCTCCCAGTTGATGAGTGCCATTGTCCCATGGCGATTATTGTTTCAACGAGCCGAGGGTCAGGCCGCGGACCAGTTGTTTTTGAACAAGAAGAATGAAGATGAAGGCGGGCACCATGGCTGCGGCGCCGAGGGCGGCCATGTTGCCCCAGGCCGTCCCAGTCGAGGTGACGAAGCTCGAAGAGACGACGGGCACGGTTTTCAGCCCCGTCTGCGTCAGGGTCAGGACGAAGACGAACTCCGTCCAGGAGAAAATGAAGCAGAGCACGGCCGTTGCGGCGATGCCGCCCTTCGCCATCGGCAAGATGACGCGACGGAAGATCAGCCAGCGGGAGGCGCCGTCGATGATCGCGCTCTCGTCGATCTCCTTGGGAATGTCGTCGAAGAAACTCTTCATCAGCAGAACCGCCAAAGGCAGGTTCATGACAGCGTGGATCAGGATGATGCCGCTGTAGCTGTCCAGCAGCCCGACGTCCTTGTAGATGAAGAACAGGGGGATCGCGACGGCGACCGGCGGCATCATCCGAGTCGAGAGCACCCAGCTGACGAACAGGTGACGGCCACGGAAAGCCAGGCGGCTGAGCGCATAGGCCGCGAAGGTGGCGATCATGACGGAGAGCATCGTCGAGCCGATCGCGACCACGATCGAGTCCCAAAGGCGCGGTGCCATGTAGAAGTTGCCACCGCCCGGCAGAACTTCCTGCTGGCGCAGGAAGCCCAACGAGATGCCGAAGACCTCTTCGAAGTTCTTCAAGGTCGGGTCGAAAAGCCAGACGGTCGGCGGTCTGTCGAAGATATCCCGGGCATTCTTGAAAGCCGTCGTCGTCCAGTAGTAGAGCGGGAATACGAAGAGCGCGACTACGCTCCAGGCGGCTGCGATCCGCCAGCGGCGGCGGTATGTCGACTGAACGATCACCAGCGCACCTTCGCAAGCTTGATGAAGAGATTTGCGATAATGAGGATGATGGTGAGGCTGACCAGACTGATGGTCGCGCCATAGCCCCACTTCACGAAGCTGAAAGTCTGTTGCCAGGCGTAGAGGCTCAGGACATAGGTCGACGTCCCTGGCCCGCCCGAGGTCATGACGAAGACGTAGTCGAACATTCGGAAGACATCGATGCCGCGGATCAGCACGGCGACCGCGATGACCTTGGACATCAGCGGCAAGGTGATCCGGCGGAAGATCTGAAAGGGCGACGCGCCGTCGAGCATCGCCGCCTCGAAGGGCTCCGGCGGCAGCGACCGCAAGCCGGCCAGGAAGATCAGCACCATGAAGGGAGTCCACTGCCATATGTCGGCCAGCATCACCCCGATCAATGCGGTCGAGCTGGTGGAGAGGATCGGCCTCGTGCCATCGAGCAGGCCGATCGACTCCAGGATGTAGGTGATGACTCCGAACTCGGGGTCCTGCATGAGCAGAAACATCATGCCGGTAATTGCTGGCGGAACGACGAGTGTCAGGGTCAGCAAGGCCCGCAGCAGGCCAAAGCCCGGTTCGTCGCTGTCGAGCAGCAGGGCGATCGCCATCCCCAGCGCCACTTGAACGCTCAGGACGATGAAGAAGTAGGTGAAGGTGACGCCGAGCGAACCCCAGAAGCGGGTGTCCTGCCATAGGGTCCGCCAGTTATCGAGACCGACAAATTCAAGCTGCCGCCGGAAAGGCGCGTACTCGTGGAAGGACAGCCAGATATTGTAGATCAGCGGATAGATCGTGAAGAGCAGCAGCATCGCGATCAGCGGTGCCAGCCAGGGAAAGGGTGTGTCTCCGGAGAAGGGACGCAGCAGAAGGCGCAGCCAGCCGGGGTGGCGCACAAGAAGTGCGTGCTGCCCGGTCGCGGCTGACACGTTTCTGCTCATGCGACGTTTCTCATCATGCGGCCGTCTTGCTTTTCGCCTGGCTTCTCTGCCGCTTGCTCTTCGGGCGCTCCGCATCGTCCTGCAGACCGTAACCCTTGAAGGCGGCGATGGTCTCGTCGACTTCTCGATCCGTCAGGATGACACCACGCTCCATCTGAAGGCTGAGGTAGTATTGCCGCGCGATCGTCTCCAACTCGACGGCTCGCCACATCGCCTTTGCCAAGGTGTCTCCGATCGCGATCATGCCGTGGTTGGCCAGTAGACAAGCCGTACGGTCGCGCATGGCTTCGACCGCCATGGCGGACAATTCCTCCGTCCCGAAACGAGCATAGCCCGCACAGCGCACGTTATTGCCGCCGAAGGCGGCGATCATGTAGTGGCAGGCGGGAATCTCCCGTCGGGCGATGGCCAGGGTCGTGCAGTAGGTCGGATGGGCATGCACGACCGCGTGCGCGTCGTCTCGCTCTCGCAGTAGCGCATGGTGGAAGCGCCACTCTGTGGAGGGTTTGAGCGGTCCCTCCCAGGCGCCCGAAGTATCTTCGAGCGCCATTGAGGCGATCATGTCCGGCTCCAAGGCGTCGTAGGGCGTTGCCGAAGGCGAGACGAGCATCCGGTCTTCGAAGCGGGCCGAAATGTTGCCGGATGTGCCCTGGTTGATGCCGTTCACGTTCATCTCCTTGCAGCGCGCAATGATCTCGCGCCGCAGCTCCCTCTCGGCCTTCTTCATAAGATGATCCTTTCGGCGTCTCGGTCGTTTCGTTCTGTCATGGCCCTAGCCTTCCGCCGCCGCCAAGTCGTCGAGTAAACCCGCATCGCAGGCGATATCCGCGAAGGAAAAGCGGTTCCGCATTTCGTGGGCATGTCGCACGGCCTCGCGATAGAAAGCGGGGTCCAGGCCCAGCTCTGCGGCGGTCGTCGCGCCGCCGGCAGCCTCCAACTCGGCCTTCATCTGCGTGACCGGTACGGAAACTGCCAAACATTCGGCGCGCAGGCTCGGCCACAGCTCCGCCAAGCGTCTATTGAAGGCCTCCACAGCATCGGCGTCGAGCGCCTTTTTGCGATACTCCCGCGCGCACTCGGTTGCGATGGAGAGGCCCATGCGTCGGGCCATGTCAGATTCGTCGATCCGTGTCGGCGCCAGTTCCGGCGGCCTGTCTCGACATAGAATCTCCGCCTGAATGCGCGCCATGGTCAGGCTGGCGACGCCGACCTGCTGACCGTGCAGCGTGCCGGGATGGCGCTTCCCTGCGAAGCAGTCGATGTAGTGGGAAATCTGATGCTCGCCCATTGAGCCGTGATTCGAGACCTTGGTCAGTGCAACGCCCAGTCCTGATAGAACCAGGGCGCGGACCAGATATCCGACCGCCTCCACCTCGCCGCGGCCTATGCCTTCGACCCGAGCGGCCATCTCCTTGTCGTTCTCTGCCGCGACGAGGTAGGGCTCTTCCATGAAGAAGCTGTCGAGCAGGCGATGGGACATCCACCAGTCGATCCGGGCAACGGAGGAACAGAGGCAGTCGCCGAAGCCTGCCGCCGCCATTCGCGGCGGCGCCGCCGCGATGACCTCCAGGTCAAAGAAAGCTCCCTTCGGCGCGTGGGCCGGCAAGGAGATCTTCAATCCGGAGGGTAGCGCCATCGAGGCGGTGGAGGAGGTGTAGCCATCCATCGAGGCCGCCGTTGCAAAGACCGAGCAGCTGCGTCCGTCCTGCGCGGTCACGTACTTGCAGAGATCGTTGATCGTACCCGACCCGACGGCGACGACGTGCTCGACTTCCGTCAACTTGTCCTTCAGAGCTTCGGCGCTCGGCAGGTCGGCGTGCGGCCTCGGACCTAGGACAACCGCCCTGTCGTCGGCTCCGAGTGCCACGGCAACGCGGCGGCCCAGGGCTTCCCAGGTGTTTTCGTCCGCGACGACCGCCAGCCTGCCGTCGACCCCCAAGGCGCCGACAAGTTCGGCCTCGCATCCGTTCAAGCTCTCGGAAATGGCGAGGGACTGAGTGGCCGGACGCGGCGCCGGCAGGCCGGTCAGAGGACTGATCCAGCGACCCGCGACGAAGTCGTCGATCAGTGCGGTCCAGCCGCCGGCGGGCTGCAGATGATCCGCTTTGTTTGGAGCCGCTCTAATAGGTTGCGGCGCTTCGGCCGACATATTCTAATCCTCCTTGACAATTGCACGATGCCGAGCGACCCGAGGGCTGTCAATGACGATTTCCGGTGGCGCTTGACATTTGCCAATGGCCATGGTGACGGACTGTATGACCTTGCGCTCGACCTCTTCCGGCGATCCGGCGATCGAGACGCCACCCGAGTTCGGCGGCGATGCTCTGGCTTGGGCGGCCTGGCTCTACTACGGCGAGGCGCTGACGCAAAACGAGGTTGCTGGCGCGCTCGGCGTCTCGCGTGCCTCGGTCGCCAACTATCTGGCGGAAGCGCGCCGACGCGGTCTCGTGACCATCAGTCTGAGCCCCAATCTGCTGGGCAAAGTGCAGCAAGGTCAGGCACTTGCGGAGCGGTTCGGGCTGATCGGCGCCTGTGTCACGCCGCCCGAACCGGAGTGCGGCGATCCGGAGGCGCAAGCGGTGCGACTGCGCCGACGTATCGGGCGTGCTGCGGCGCAGATGCTCTCTCCCTGGCTGGTCGACGACAGAACGATTGGCGTTGCCTGGGGCCGCACCATGCTGGAGGTGGCTCAAGCGCTGCCGCAGATGACCTTGTCCCATACCAAGATCGTTCAGGTCTCTGGCAGTTCGCTCGGAGACGACGCATCCTCCCCCGAGGCTTGCACGGCCCTTTTTGCCGGGCGGCTTGGGGCGCGCTGCCAGAACTTTCATGCGCCTGCGGTGGTGACCAACAAAGAAATTTGCGACGCGCTGCTGGCCGAGCCGGGCTTGCGGCGTCACTTCGAACGATTGCGCGCGGCCGATCTCACGGTCTTCGGTGTCGGTGAACTGGGGCCGGAGACAGTCTGGTCCGACACGGATTTCTTGCCGGCTTCCGTCGTTGACAGTTATCTCGCCGCAGGCAGTTTGGCGATCCTGATCGGTCGCTTCCTCGATGCCGACGGCAGGGAGGTGGATGGCCCGCTCAGCGGGCGGCAGATCGGTATGACACTGGAGGAGCTTCCCGCGATTCCCATCCGGGTTTGCGCTGCCGGCGGGGCCGCGAAGATCAAAGCGATCCGGGCGGTTCTGGCTGGTGGCTATGCGACGCATCTGGTGACCGACGCCGATACGGCGGCAAGGCTTCTTGGCGAGGACTCATGAGCGGCGACCTGATTGTCGGACTCGACAGCTCCACACAGTCGACCAAGGCGGTCGCCTGGACCCGTGGCGGAGAGGCGGTCGCAGAGGGGCGTGCGCCAATTCCCATGGCGACACCTGCGCCCGGTTTCGCAGAGCAGGATATCGAGGACTGGTGGCGCGCGGCCTGCACCTCCTTGCATGAGTTGACGTCTGCGGTGGAACCGGCTCGGATCGCCGGCTTGGCGATCTCAAACCAGCGTGAGACCGTCGCCTTTGTCGACGAGGATCTGAAGGCGACCCGACCCGCGATTGTCTGGCTCGACGAGCGGGCGATCGATGAGATCCCGTTGTTGACAGCCGCCTTTGGTGCCGAGCGTTTGCACGCGACGAGCGGCAAGCCGCCGGACATCACGCCGGTTGTCTACCGCTTGAGCTGGCTGCGCCGGCATGAGCCGGAGGCTTTGAAGGCTGCGGGTATTCTCGACGTCCATGGGTTTCTGACCGGGCGTCTGACCGGGCGCCCGACCGCGAGCTGGACCAGCGCCGATCCCTTCGGCCTGTTCGACATCGAGGCCAAGACCTGGTCCGAAGCGGTTTTGGCGCAGCTCGATCTGTCCGAGAATCGCTTTGCCGCACTGGCGCAGCCGGGCAGTCGGATCGGTGCTGTCAACCCTGCGGCGGCCCGCGAGACGGGCCTGCTGCCCGGAACCCCGGTTTTCGCCGCGGGCGGAGACGGCCAGTGCGCCGGCCTCGGCGTCGATGCCGTCCGGCGCGGGATCGTCTATCTCAACCTCGGAACTGCCATCATCACCGGCGCCTGGTCGCCGACTCCCCGCATCGGTTGCGCCTGGCGCACCATGACGTCGCCCACCGGCCAGGGGTATTTTCTAGAGGGCTGTCAACGCGCCGGCGCCTTCTTCGTCAACTGGTTCGTCGACACCTTCGCGGGCGGTCGCGACGACCCCGGCGTCTTTGCGCGACTGGAGGCGGCCGCCACCGCGATTCCCGTGGGATCGGAAGGCGTTACCGTTTGCCCTTACCTGTCCGGCGTCATGGACCCCCATTGGAATCCGAAGGCACGAGCCGGCTTTCTCGGACTCGGAGCCGGTCACGGAATCGGGCATCTCTATCGGGCCTCGCTGGAGGCTCTGACCCTGGAGACCGCGCGCTGCGTAGCGGCGATGGCGGACGACGGTTTGGCGCCTGAGCGCATCCTGGCGGTTGGCGGCGGAGCGAACAGCGCCCTTTGGGTTCAGATGATCGCCGATGCCACCGGCCTGCCGATCGTGCTGAGCGAGAGCCTCGAAGCCTCGTCTTTGGGGGCCGCCATGTCGGCAGCTGTGGGACTAGGTTGGTTCGTCGACTTCGCTGCGGCGGCCGAAACCATGAGCCGCAGCGGCATCACCGTCGCGCCCGACCCGGCTGCTCGTGCGGCCTGGGACTCGCTCTCCGGCCGCCAGGCCGCCGCTTACCACGCAAGCTTGCCAAAGCGCTGAGCGAAGTGCCTGCGCAGATCGGCCGACCGATCGAAGAGGCCGCTCTGCAAAGGCTTGGGCTTCGACGGTCGTCGATTATCTCTGTGACCCAGCGTGAGCATCCATGAGAGGCGCTTGACACCAAAGCGCAACATGGAAAAAATTGCGTTCAACGAAAAATAATTCACCACAACGTATGGTGATGCGGGAGGAAGGGTCTTTGCGCAAGGCGGCCAGAACGGCCAGGGAGCCGGTTGAGGACAGCGATCTCGCGGCACGTGCGGCTTGGCTGCATTACGCTGGCGGTATGACGCAAAGCGCCATTGCCGCTCGCTTCGGCATTCCTACGACGCGGGCTCATCGCATGATCGCCCGCGCCGCGAAGGATGGTTTGGTGCGGGTGTTCGTCGACGCCGAAGTCTCGACCTGCATTTCGCTGGAAACCACGCTGACGCAACGCTACGGCCTCGCGAACTGCACGGTCGTTCCCGATCTCGGCGAAACCGGACCGATTCCGCTGCGCGCACTCGGATTAGCCGGCGCTTCCTTTCTCATGGGTTTGCTTGAACGTCGCGATCACGAGGTGATCGGTGTCGGTCATGGCCGCACCATGGCTTCGATGGTCGACATGATGCCGCTGTATGAGGCTGGCGGTGCTCGCTTCGTTTCGATCCTGGGCGGTCTGACTCGCAAGTTCGCGGCCAATCCCTACGACGTGATCCACCGCCTGGCCGAGAAGACCGGTGCCGAAGCCTACTTGATGCCGGCGCCCATGTTCGTGAACACGCCGGAGGACCGCAACATCATGTTGGCGCAGGCCGGCTTGGTGGAGATCATGAAGACGATCGAGGCGGCGACGGTCTGTATCCTGGGCATCGGCGCCGTCGACATGTCGGGCAGCGTCGCACACGCCAACGTCTTCGATTCCGAGACCTCCCTGCGCGAACTGCGCCGGCAAGGTGCTTGTGCCGAAGTCTTGGGGCAGTTCCTGGACTCTGACGGCCGCTCGATCTCGACGCCCTATGACGGACGGGTCATGGCGCCGGATCTCGAAACCCTGCGCGGACGCGAGGTCTACGCAGTTGCCGGAGGCGCGCAGAAGGTCGCGGCGCTCAATGCCGCCCTCGCAAGCGGACTCTTCACTGGCCTGATCACCGACGAAGCGACAGCGGACCGATTGGTGCGGGACAGCGGCAAGGACGACCGGAAGAAGCGGAAAAAAACCGCTGGTGCAAACGACCCTTAGGGAGGAAAGACGATGTACGAGAAAGAAAAAGACCTTGTGGATGCCTTCGTCCGCGGACGGGTCAGCCGGCGAGGCCTTTTGCGTGGTCTCGCCGCGCTCGGTGTGACCGCGGCGACGGCCGATCTTCTGATCAACAAGGCCACCACGCAAGCTTTGGCGCAGGATTTCGACTGGAAGCGTCACAGCGGCAGTGGCGTCAAGCTGCTGCTGAACAAGCATCCCTACACTGACGCGATGATCGCCAATCTGGAGAGCTTCAAGTCCCTCACCGGCATGGAGGTCGCCTACGATGTGTTCCCGGAGGACGTCTACTTCGACAAGGTGACGGCGGCGCTCGCCTCGCGCTCCAGCGAGTACGACGCTTTCATGACCGGCGCCTACATGACCTGGACCTATGGCCCAGCCGGCTGGTGCACCGACTTGGCCGAGTGGATTCAGGATCCGGAGAAGACCGCACCGGCTTACGCCTGGGAGGACGTGCTACCCGGTTTGCGAGCGTCCACGGCCTGGAGCGGACGCCCCGGCGATGCCTTGGGAGGAGAGGGCGCCAAGCAGTGGTGTATCCCCTGGGGTTTCGAGCTGAACAACCTCTCCTACAACCGCGTGATGTTCGACCGAGCCGGTGTCACTCCGCCGGAGAACATGGATCAACTGGCCGAGGCTGCGGCGAAGCTCAACCGCGACATCGATGGCGCTTACGGCATCGGCGTACGCGGCTCGCGCTCCTGGGCCACGATCCATCCGGGTTTCCTGTCGGCCTACGCCAACTTCGGACAAAAGGATCTCAGCGTCTCCGCGGAGGGTCAGCTCTCGGCGGCGATGAACACCCCGGAATCCAAGGCCTTTCATGCTCAGTGGGTCCAGATGATCCAGGACAGCGGGCCCAGGAACTGGTCGACCTACACTTGGTATCAGGTCGGAAGCGACCTGGGGGCCGGCGCCTCGGCCATGATCTACGACGCCGACATCCTGGGCTTCTTCATGAACGGCGGCGACAACGCCGAGGCCGGCAACTTGGGGTATGCGCCCTTTGCCGCCAACCCGGCGGCGCAGGTGCCGACACCCAACGTCTGGATCTGGTCGCTCGCGATGTCGTCCTTCTCCAGGAACCCGGACGCTGCCTGGTACTTCCTGCAGTGGGCCTCGGGTGCCGAGCATGCACTGGTGGGCGCGCGCGAGAAGGATTTCGTCAACCCGGTGCGTCAGTCGGTTTGGTCGGACGAGATGTTCCGGGCGCGCATGGAGGGCTCCTATCCCGGTTATGTGACTCAATACGAAGCCTCGGCGCCGGGCGCTCAGATCTACTTCACGCCCCAACCCCTGTTCTTCGATCTCACCACCGAATGGGCGGCCGCCTTGCAGGAGATGGTGGCCGGTCAGATGGGGGTCGACGAGGGGTTGGACCGCCTGGCGGACAGCGTCGACAGGCAGCTCGCCGAGGCTGGCCTGGGTTGAGGTCCCGCGCACCGTGCCGCCTGACAGGGCGGCACGGTGCCGCCGTCGGCCCAGCCCTGAGCCATCATACAGCCGCCTAGCGACGGACGCCCCCATGGCCGCAACCGCCGAGTTGGACAGTCTGACGCGCCGCCGATTCCGGATCGGTGCGCGCGCCTTACCCTATCTGTTGAGCCTGCCTGCGTTGCTGGTGTGCATTGGGATTCTCATCCCCTTCTTCACTGCCGTCTACTACTCGCTTCAGCGTTATCGCTTGAGCCAGCCTTGGGCACGGGAGATGAATTGGGGCGAGACCTACTGGCAGCTGCTGACCGATCCCAGTTTCTGGAACACGCTTCAGGTCTCGCTCTCCTATACGATTCTGACCGTGGGCCTGCAGCTTTTGCTTGGCCTGGGAATCGCGTTGTTGCTGCAGAAGCGGACGCGGCTCAACAATTTCGTCTCGATCATGCTCTTGCTACCGCTGATGACGGCGCCCGCGCTGGCGGCTCTGATGTGGAAGCTGATGACCAACCCGAATTTCGGGATCCTCAGCTACTTCGTTTCTTTGCTCGGTTTCGAGGACTTTCGCTGGGCCTCCTCACCAGATACGGCCCTGCTGACGGTCGTCCTGGTCGACACTTGGGTCTATACGCCCTTCATCATGATCCTGCTTCTGGCCGGGTTGCGCAGCCTGCCACGCCAACCTTTCGAAGCGGCGGCGCTCGACGGCGTGCCGCGCAGCTTCGTCTTCCTGCGCATCACCCTGCCGATGCTCACGCCCTACATCCTGACGGCCGCGCTCTTCCGTGTGCTCGAATCGATCCAGCAATTCGACATCGTCTATGCCATGACTCAAGGCGGCCCCGGTGACACGCTGATGGTGTTTCAGGTCGAGGCCTACCTGAACTTCTTCCAGTCGACCAACGTTGGCCGTTCGGCTGCGCTGTTGCTGATTCTCTGGGCGATCACCTTCGCCATCTCCAACCTGTTCATCAAGAATTGGCTGCGGTTGCGCGAGCGCACCCACGGAGAGGCTTGAGCGATGGAACACACCTCGATTTTGGAACGGGTCCTGCGCGGTATTGCGATCACGGCAGTCGTCTTGTTCTTCATCTTCCCGATCTTCTGGATTCTCCTGATGTCGTTCCAGACGAACGAGACGATTCTGCGCAATCCACCCTCGATGGCTTTCGTTCCGACCCTATCCAACTACGTGGCCCTGCTGACGGGCCGGCTCGAGACGGCGGCCGGAACCCTCGACATCTCCTTCATGCAGAACCTGAAGAACTCGGTGATCCTCTCTGTCTCATCGGTTGCGGTGGCATTGTTGCTCGGCGTTCCGGCCGCCTATGCCTTTGCACGTCATAAGTTCCGGGGATCGGAGGACATTGCCTTCACCCTGCTGTCGTTTCGCTTCGCGCCGCCGCTTCTCGTGGTTCTGCCGCTGGCGCTCTACTTTCAGGATGTCGGGCTGGCCGATACCTACATTGGCTTGATCTGGGTTTACCAACTGATCTGCCTGCCTCTGATTCTCTGGATCGTGCGCGGCTACTTCGAGGACATTCCGGCGGACGTGGAGTACGCCTATCGCATCGCCGGCCATTCCTGGTTCGCGACCTTCCGCAAGATCGCCCTGCCGCTGGCGGGACCGGGCATCGCCGCCGCTGGGTTGCTGGCATTCATTTTCGCCTGGAACAACTTCGTTTTCGCTCTCGTGCTCGGTTCGGCGGATAAGCAGCCCGTCACGGTTGGCGCGCTCGCGTTCGTGACCGCCTCGGGCATTCAGTTCGGGCAGATCGCCGCCGCCATCGTCCTGTCGATCGCGCCGACCCTCGCACTTGCGATCTACGCGCAACGCTATCTCGTCGAGGGACTGTCGCTCGGCGCGGTGAAAGGGTGAGTCATGGCGGCCATCGAGCTTCTTGATATCGTTAAGCGCTACAAGAAAGAGACCGTGCTTGACGGTGTGTCCCTGAGCTTGGCAGAGGGGGAAACCCTGGTTCTCTTCGGCCCGTCGGGTGCCGGCAAGACGGTTCTGCTGCGCCTGATCGCCGGTGTCATAGAGCCCGACGATGGCACCCTACGCCTCAACGGTCGGAACATGCTCGACGTTCCGCCCGAGCTGCGCGATATCGGTATGGCCTTCCAGAACTTCGCTCTCTTTCCGCATATGAACGCCTTCGACAACATCGCCAGTCCCTTGGCGGCCAAGCGCAGGCCCACCGAGCGGGTGCGCGAGGGGGTGGATCGGGTCGCCCGCCTGCTCAAGATCGACCAGGTGCTCACCCACAAGCCGCGTGCTCTTTCCAACGGTCAGAAGCAGCGCACGGCCCTCGCTCGCGCGCTGGCCGGGGCTCCGTCTCTGCTGCTGCTCGACGATCCGCTGCGCAATGTCGACGCCAAGCTGCGCTTCGAGATGCGGCTGGAGCTGCCGCGACTGCTCGCGGCGGAGCGCGCGAGCACGCTCTATGTTACCCAAGACTACAAGGAGGCGATGGCGCTAGCGGACCGTATCGCGGTGTTGTTTCGCGGCCGCATCGCGCAACTCGGCACCCCTGAGGAGATTTATCTCTCACCTGCCTCGCTGGAGATCGCGCGTCTGTTCGGCGATCCGACCATCAATGTCCTCGACGTTGTGCCCGAGCAAGATGCTCAAGGTCCCTTCGTACGTCTGTCGAAGCTCAGGGCACCGATCGATCCGGGGCTCGGTCACGCCATCGGCAGGGCTTGCTCGCTCGGGCTCCGCCCGGAGGCGATCCGCTTCGTCGAGGCCGGCGATGCCGGCGCCATTCCGGTCACCATCGAAGCGGAAACGCCGCTCAACGAGAAGATCGTGACCCTGGTCACCACCGCCCGCGGGCGCGAGATCCTGGTCTCGCGCCCATCCGGCCAGCCTGGACCGACTGACGGAATAGCGCACATCGCCGTCGACAGCGCGCATGCGCTGCTGTTCGATCGTGAAACCGGGTTGAGGATCGATCCGAACCGGCGCGGTGCTGATGTGAGAGGAGCCGCAGCATGAACGAGGCGGCTTTGATCCTCGAGGGACTCGACAAGATCTACAATCCCGGAAGTGCGCATCCCGTGCAGGCTGTACATGGCTTAAAGATGCAGGTCGCTGCGGGTGAGATCGTCGCCCTGTTGGGCGCGTCCGGCTGTGGAAAGACCTCGACCCTGCGGATGATCGCCGGGTTCGAGGAGGTAACGGCAGGCCAAATTCGCCTGAAGGGTCGGGAGATCCATGACCTGGCCCCGGCCAGGCGCAATGTCGCGATGGCTTTCGAGGGCTATTCGCTCTATCCGCCTTTGACGGTGCGCGAGAACATCGCCTTCGCACTGAAGTCTGCGAAGCTGAGACGCGAGGAGACGACGCGCCGCGTCGAGGAGATCGCACGGCTTCTGGAAATCGAGGACATCCTCGAGCGATACCCCTCCTCGATTTCGGGCGGTCAGCAGCAGCGCGCCAGTCTCGGCAGGGCGCTCGTCCGCGACGCCGATCTCCACCTGCTCGACGAGCCGATGGGTCAGCTCGAGCCGCAACTGCGTGCGCTGCTGCGTGGCCGGATCAAACATCACATCAAGGAACGCGGCATGACCGCTATCCTGGTCACCCATGACCAGACCGAGGCGAATGCGCTGGCCGACCGCATTGCGGTGATGGAAGGCGGCCTACTGCAACAGTTTGCGACGCCGGCTGTTCTGAAGGACCGGCCGGCAAATCTCTTCACGGGAACCTTTATCGGCGAGCCGCCGATGAACGTCTTTGTCGCAAAGGTCGGTGGCGGGAACGGTCGTCTGCGCTTGCGCTTGGGCGAGGGTGCCGAGCTGAACTATGCCGCCGCGGCCTTCGAAGAGTCGGTGCACGCGCGGCTCCTGGAACATGGCCAGATCGCGATCGGGGTGCGGCCGCATGCGGTTCGGCTGGTCGCCGAGGGGGTGCCGGCGACCGTCACGGTGAACCAGTGGCTCGGCGACCAGTCCCATATCGCAGCGGAGTTCGCCGGCGGGGTGCTGGTGGCTGTGGAGCACCGCCGCGCCACTGTACGTCCCGGCGAGCGAGTCGCTGTAGCCCTGGCACCTGAAGACCTTCACTTCTTCGATGCCGGGAATGGAGCCGCCGTCAGCCATGGAGGTCGCTTGGCGTGAGAAGCCCGGTGTTCATTGGTGTCGACAGTGGGACCTCGGTGATCAAGGTCGTCGCCTTCGAGGCGGATGGCCGCCAGATCGGAATGGCCAGTCGCCCAAACGCCTATCGCAGACTGCCAGGCGGCGGTGCGGAGCAGGACATGACGCGGACCTGGAGCGATGTCGTGGCGGTGTTGCGCATGCTGCTCGAACGCTATCCCGGTCTGTCGGAGCGAGTCGCCGCGCTCGCCGTCACCGGACAGGGTGATGGCTGTTGGCTGATCGACCGAGACGGTGAGCCGGTACATGACGGTTGGATCTGGCTCGATGCGCGCGCGGCCGAGGAAGTGCGAGCACTGGAGGGATCGCCGGAGGCGGAGCTGATCTATCGCATCACCGCGACTGGCGTGAACGCCTGTCAGATGCGAACGCAGCTCCGCTGGATGAAACGCCAGGCTCCGGAGCTTCTCGCAGGTGCCGCGACCGCTCTGCACCCCAAGGATTGGATCTACTTCCGGCTCACCGGCCAACGTGCGACCTGCCCGACCGAGGGTGTTTTCACCTTTGGCGACTTCCGCACGCGGACCTACTCGAATGCGGTATTCGAAGCCCTCGACCTGGTCGATCAGCAAGGCCTCTTGCCGCCGATTCTCGACGGCGCGCGAACGGCGGGCGCGCTGTCGTCTGCGGCCGCCGAGGCGCTTGAGCTCAA
Organism: Algihabitans albus; assembly: GCF_003572205.1. Taxonomy (NCBI): domain Bacteria; kingdom Pseudomonadati; phylum Pseudomonadota; class Alphaproteobacteria; order Rhodospirillales; family Rhodovibrionaceae; genus Algihabitans; species Algihabitans albus. Next base: position 332,429 of record NZ_QXNY01000003.1, on the reverse strand, counting down.
GGCCGGTTTGCCTGTGATCCTGGGGTATGTGGACATCATGTGCTCCGCTCTCGGCGGCGGGCTCTGCGATCCCGATGTGCGGCCCGGCATGAGCGTGCTCGGCTCCACGGGAATGCACATGCGCTTCGCCGCTTCCGCTGAAGAGGTTCGTCTGAACCCGGAGCGCTGCGGCTACACCATGGCCTTTCCCGGCCAGGCCTATGCGCAGATGCAGACCAACATGGCGGCGACGCTGAACCTCGATTGGATGCTCGATCTGGCCCGCGAAGTGCTGGCGCTTGGCTGCGTCACCCGTAGCCGCCGCGATCTGCTGGAGGGGTTGGACGCGCGGGTTCTGGCGGCGCGTCCGGCAGCGGCACTCTATCATCCCTACATTTCGGCTGCAGGGGAGCGGGGACCCTTCACCGATCCGGACGCCCGCGCCAGTTTCACGGGTCTGGACCAGACGACCGGCTTCTTCGATCTGCTGCGCAGCGTATACGAAGGCCTCGCCTTCGCCGCTCGCGATTGTTACGAGGCGTTGGGTCCCATACCGTCGGAGATCCGCGTGACCGGTGGCGCGGCACAGTCCCGCGCCATGCGGCAAATTCTGGCGGCTGTACTGCGTGCGCCTGTGCGGTCGGTCGAACGCGCCGAGGCGGGCGCCGCCGGTGCCGTCATGATCGCCGCGGTACAGCAAGGCTTCTATTCGGATCTTTCGACCTGCGTTGCCGATTGGGTGACACCGCTTTTGGGGCCGCCGGACGGAAGCGACGACGAACTGGCGACTCAGTATGAGTCGCTTTTTCACGTCTACCAGGAGACGCGGCATGCGCTTCGCCCCATCTGGAGTGAACTCGCGGAGGTGCGGAGCGGGACGGAGGGGACGGCGTGAAGATCGATGTAGCGATCATTGGCGACCGCTTCATGCTGCCGGCCATCTTCGAAGAGGAGCTGTCGAAGGTTTGCGGCGGCGCCGTGCGCTGCCGCTCCTTGGAGCTGCCGTGGCCGGACGAACCTATGGTGCAGTCTGGAAACGGCGTCTCTAGCTTGCAGGGACTGAAGGAGTACATGGGTGAGCCCGAGCGCGTCATCGAACATGTCGCCGACGCCCCTGTCTTCGTAACGCATCTTGCTCCTTTGTCCTCCGTCATGCTGGACCGACTCCCCGACTTGAGGTTGGTCGCCGTGACGCGCGGCGGGCCGGTCAACATCGACATGGCAGCAGCGAGGGCACGCGGCGTAACCGTTGTCAATGCACCGGGACGCAACGCCTCGGCGGTTGCGGAGTTTACGCTGGGTGCGATTCTGACAGAAACGCGCAACATCACCCGCGGTCACGATGCCCTGCGCCAAGGGAGCTGGCGCGGAGATCTTTACCGAGCAGACACTGTTGGCGAAGAACTGTCCGAACTGACGGTCGGAGTGGTCGGTTACGGCGCGATCGGGACACGTGTGGTGCGGCTGCTGAAGGCCTTCGGTGCGCGCGTCCTGGTCGCCGACCCCTATGTTCAGCTCGACCCGGTCGATGTCGCCGACGGCGTGCGTCTGCTGCCGCTCGACGAACTCCTCGCCGAAGCCGACATCGTCACTTTGCACGCCCGAGTCACAGACGAGACAACGGGTTTCATCGACTCTGCGGCTCTTGCCCGCATGAAACCCGGGTCCGTGCTGGTGAATACGGCGCGGGGGCCGTTGGTCGATTATCAGGCGCTCTATCGGGCGCTTGCCACCAGCCATCTGCGTGGGGCCATGCTGGAAACCTTCGCGGTCGAGCCGGTGCCGGCCGATTGGCCCTTGCTCGGGCTATCCAACGTGACTTTGACGCCGCATATCGCCGGCGCGTCACTCAAGACCGTCCGGATCGCCGCGCGCAGCGCCGCCGAGGAGGTACGCCGCCATATCGCCGGCGAACCTCCGCTGAATCGATGTTGAGGGCGGCCATGAACCACGGTCGACACACTCTCCGTCGGGCCGATGGCAAGGGCCTGTTTCTTCCCGCGCCGGCGCGAGCCGCCGCCAACCTGGAGAGAGGTTTCACGCCATGACGCAAGAGGTGGAGCGGACCGTCGACCTTCTGGTTATTGGGGGTGGTGTCAATGGTGCCGGTGTAGCCCGTGACGCAGCCGGGCGCGGTCTGTCCGTCCTGCTCTGCGAGAAAGGCGACTTGGCGGAGGGCACGTCCTCCCGGTCCGGCAAGTACATCCACGGCGGTTTGCGCTACCTTGAATACTATGAGTTCCGGTTGGTCCGAGAGGCGCTGATCGAACGCGAGGTTCTGCTGGCCGCCGCGCCGCACATCGTGTGGCCGCTGCGTCTGATTCTGCCGCACAGTTCCGAGCAGAGACCGCGCTGGCTGATTCGGCTCGGCCTGTTTCTGTACGATCACCTCGGTGGGCGTAAGCGTCTGCCGCGCAGCCGATCGATCAACCTGCGAGCGGCGCCGGAAGGAGTTCCCTTGCGCGAGAGTTTCCGTAACGCCTTCGAATACGCCGACTGCTGGGTCGACGATTCGCGTCTCGTCGTGTCGAACGCCGTGGACGCGGCGCGTTTGGGTGCAGAGGTGGTGACCCGCACCGCCTGCGTTTCGGCGCGTCGCGAAGGTGCGTTGTGGCGGGTGGTGCTGCAGGATGAGGGAGTTGGGACGACACGCAACGTGATGGCACGCGCCTTGGTCAATACGGCGGGGCCCTGGGTTGAGACGGTGCTCGGGAACGTCGTCGGCGTGAACGCGCAGCGGCGCGTCCGTCTCGTCAAGGGCAGTCACATCATCCTAAAGCGCTGGTGGCGGGGCGAGCATGGTTATGTCCTGCAGAATACCGACCGCCGGCTGATTTTCGTGAATCCCTATCTCGAAGATCTGGCTCTGGTCGGGACGACCGATATCCCGTTCGAAGGACGGGCCGAAGACGTGGCGATCGAACAGGCGGAGGTGGACTATCTGTTGAAAGTTCTGAACCGCTACTTCGAGACGGCCCTGACGCCAGACGACGTCCTGGCGGACTACTCCGGCGTCCGCCCGTTATTCGACGACGATGAAAGCAAGGGTGCGTCCGCGGTCACGCGCGACTATGAGCTCGAGTTGGACGGTGGCGAGGGCCGCGCACCCATCCTGTCCGCGTTCGGCGGCAAAATCACCACCTACCGGAAGCTTTCGGAGGCGGCACTGGAGCGCCTCAAGCCCTTCTTCCCCCACATGACCGAACCTTGGACAGCCTCGGCGCCGCTCCCAGGCGGAGACATTCCCGATGCCGACTTCGAAGGCTGGCTCTCCGGCTTCTCTGCGGCGCATCCCTGGTTACCGGAAACCTTGGCTCGCCACTACGCACGGGCCTTCGGCACCGATGCCGAGCGGCTGATCGAAGGAGTTGGGTCGCTGGACGACTTGGGCCTTTGCTTCGGCGGTCACCTCTACGAACGCGAAGTCCGTTGGCTGATCGAGCGCGAATGGGCACGCACGCCCGAAGACGTTCTGGAGCGTCGTACCAAGCACGGTCTCTTCTTGAGCGAGGTTCAACGTACCGCCTTCGCCAACTGGATGGAAATGAAGGTGGCGGCCTGAAAGGCTGCTCCAGGAAATCACCGCCTTCAGGCTGCCACCGTCTTTTGCCGCTGTGTGCCCAGGCCTTCGACGGACAGCTCCATCACCTGGCCGGGTCGCAGAAACACCGGCGGTTTCTGGCCGGCGCCGACGCCGGGCGGAGTTCCGGTTGAGATGACGTCACCCGGCTCCAGCGTCATGAAGCCGGAGAGGTAGCTGATCAGGTGATCGACCCGATAGACCATCGTCCGTGTCGAGCCGTTCTGGTAGCGATGGCCGTCGACGCTCAAGGACATCGCAAGGTCCTGCGGATCGGTCACCTGGTCGGCGGTGAGCAGCCAGGGGCCGAGCGGTCCGAAGGTGTCGTGACTCTTGCCTTTGACCCACTGCCCGGCGCGTTGCAGCTGAAAATCGCGCTCGGACACGTCGTTGACGATGCAATAGCCGGCGACGTGATCCATCGCCGCCTCGGGCGTGACGTACTTGGCGCGCGTGCCAATCACGACACCCAACTCAACTTCCCAGTCGGTCTTGGTCGAACCGCGCGGAATCTCGACCTCGTCGTAGGGACCGCAGATCGCGCTGGTCGCCTTGAAGAAGACTACGGGTTCCGGGGGGACCTCCATTCCGGACTCTTCGGCATGGTCGGCGTAGTTCAGTCCGATGCAGATCATCTTGCCGATACCGCCGACGCAGGGAGCCCAGCGTTCGCTCTCGGGAACGGCCGGCAGTCCCGCCGGATCGACCTCCGCCAACCGCCTTAAACTCCCGGGCGACAGGGCGGCGCCGGTAACATCCGATACGATGCCCGTCAGGTCGCGCCGACGGCCGTCGCTGTCCAAAATCGCCGGTTTTTCGGCCCCTGGCGTGCCAAAACGGGTAAGTCTCACCTGCTGCTCCTCGGATAGACGTGAATGGCTTGGATCGCGTGATCTTACATCGATAGGCCGCCGTCGATGACGAAAGCTTGCCCGGTCACGAAGGCACTTTCCGCGGACCCGAGGTAGACGGCAAGGGCGGCGATCTCTTCCGGCGTCCCAAGCCGCCCCATCGGCTGGCGCGTGACGAAGGCGCGGCGGACACCCTCGGGATCTCCGCCTTGCTCCGCGATCCGTTCGTCGAGCGAGGGCGTCTGAACAGTTCCGGGACAAATGGCATTGGAGCGGATTCCTCGACCGACGAAATCGGCGGCTATGGACTTCGTCAGACCGATCAGCGCGGCCTTCGTCGCGCCGTAGACACAGCGGTTCACTATGCCCTTGATGCTGGAAGCGACCGAGGAAACCGCGAGGATGCAGCCGCTTTCACGCTCCAGCATCGCCGGAAGGAAGGCGCGGCTCATGCGGAAGGCGCTTCGAACGTTCAGGTCGAACGAAACGTCGTAGTTGTCTTCGCTGACCTCCAGGATCGTGCCGTGGTGGACGAAGCCGGCGCAATTGAAGAGGACGTCGACGTCGCGGTGGCGCTGCGCCGCCAGATTGATCGCGTCCGGGTCACGCACATCGAGCCGTTCGACCTGAATCCCGGCTTGGCCGGCTGCGAGCCTTCCCAGAGTGCTTTCGTCGATATCGGTTGCGATCACGCGGGCGCCCTCGCCGGCGAAGGCCAGCGCCGTGGCCCGTCCGATCCCCTGACCCGCTGCCGTTACGAGGCAGGTCTTTCCGGTCAAGCGTTGGCTCATGAGGTCTCCCTTTTCGACTTCTGTTTCGGTCGCAGTACCGTTCTGCCGTTCCAGGCGGATGCAAACCGGTGCAAGCCGTTACATCACGGCACCGATCTGCCACGGGACGAATTCGTTGTCGCCGAAACCCAAGGCTTCGCTGCAGGTCGCTGTGCCCGAGGCCGTCCGCAGGATCAGATCGAAGATGCGGTCGCCCATCGCTTCGATGGAAACGCCTTCATCCAGCACCGGTCCGCAATCGATATCCATGTCGTCGCTCATCCGTCTGTAGGTGACGCTGTTGGTGCAGAGCTTCAACGAGGGGGCGGGCTTGAAGCCAGAGACCGATCCGCGCCCCGTCGTGAAGCAGACGATATTGGCGCCGGCGGCGATCTGTCCGGTGACGGAGCAGGGATCGTAGCCGGGCGAGTCCATGAACACGAAGCCTTTGGCCGTGATCGGGACCGCGTAGTCGTAAACCGCTTCTAACCTGGTGGTTCCGCTTTTTGCCGCGGCTCCGAGCGACTTCTCCAGGATTGTCGTCAGGCCGCCCGCCTTGTTTCCGGGTGAAGGGTTGTTGTCCAGACTGCCGGCATGGCGGGCCGCATAGTCTTCCCACCAGCGGACGCGGCCGAGCAGTGTTTCGCCGATCTCGGGACTGGCGGCGCGTCGGGTCAAAAGGTGTTCCGCGCCGTAGATCTCGGGCGTTTCGCTCAGGATCGCCGTTCCGCCGTTCCGCACAAGCTTGTCCACGGCGGCGCCCAGCGCCGGATTGGCGGTGATGCCGGAGTAACCGTCCGACCCGCCGCACTGCAGCGCGAGCTTGAGGTGACTGGCCGGCAGGGGCTGCCGGGCGACGGCATTGGCCGTGGGCAGCATGGCCTTCACGCAGGCCTTGCCTTGCTCGATTGCGGCCCGGGTGCCTCCGGCCTCCTGAATGGTCATGTATTGAAAGCGCTCGCCGGACTGAAGGCCGTAGCGTTCTGTCAAACGGTGAATTTGGTTGATCTCGCAGCCGAGGCCGATCAGCAGGATGCCTGCGAAGTTCGGGTGCGTCAGGTAGCCGTGCAGCGTACGTTGCAGCAGTTCGAAGCCTTCGCCGGATGAGGCCATGCCGCAGCCAGTCGTGTGGGCGAAGGCCGTCACGCCGTCGACATTGGGAAAGGCCTCAAGCGCGGTTCCGCCGAAGGTCTCCGCCACCGCGCGCGCCACCGTCGCGGAGCAGTTTACCGTTGTCAGCACGCCGATATGATTGCGTGTCGCTACCTGGCCGTCCGACCGGACAAGGCCTTGGAAAGTCGCACGCTCGGCCTCCGGTACGTAGGCAGTCGCCTGCGCTTCCTCACAGAAGGCGTAGTCACGGCTGAAGTCACCCATGCCGCAGTTCTGCGTATGCACATGCTGACCCGCGTCGATATCGTGAGTCGCGAAGCCGATGATTTGACCGTACTTGCGCACCGCCGCTCCGGCGGGGATGGCCGCCGCGGCCACCTTATGGCCAGCCGGAATGGTGTCGCGGCAAACCGCATCCGTACCTGGCAGCACGGCCCCTTCGGCGAGGCTGCGGGCCGCGACCAAGACGTTGTCCTGGCGATTGAGACGCACCACCAGCTGTGCCTCCGGCGCTGTCGGATGCTTGCGCGCCTCGCTCGTCTCGGGCGGAGCCGTCGCCTGAGCCAGAGTCTGGGGATCGTCCATGGCACTCCTCCGTCGCTGGCGGTTTTGTTCGGCAAGCGGAAGCGGGGATAGGGGGCCCGCCGGAAGCCCGCAGTACATCAGTCGAATAGTATATTTATGATAGTATGAAAGGTCGATTCTCTTAGTTTTCAGCGCTGGCATCTCTTTGGGAAGGCGGAAGAGATGACTGGTCGTCAACTGTCGGCGTTCCCATGAAAAATCTTGCTTGAAGCCAGAATTCGAGATGGATGGGTGGGGCGCGTCACTCACGAAGGCGGAACAGCGTAAGTTGAATTAGTTTGGCATGATGGTATGAAAGGTATAGTTTTTCTTCACATAAGATAAAATCAAGCGGCCGTCAGAGCTGTGCGTTCGACAAGACGGAAAACGAAAACACATGGAGGAAAACAGCTCATGGGACAGATGACGCGTGCGGGCCGTTCGGCCCTATTCGCTTTGACGGTTGCCGCTGTTGCGAGCGCTGCGCTGACGGTAGCTCCGGCTGTCGCCAAGGAACTGAAATTCGCGCATGTCTATGAAACTTCGGAGCCTTTTCACGAGTGGGCGGTCTGGGCAGCCGAGGAATTGGAGACGCGGACCGACGGGCGTCTCTCGATGGAGGTCTTTCCAGCCTCGACGCTCGGCAAGGAAGTGGATCTCAACGAGAGCCTCGGGCTCGGGACCGTCGACATTATCTACACCAGCAACCAGTTTGCCGGACGCTCCTATGGGCCTATTGGTATCGGAGGTGCGCCCTACGTGTTCCGCGATTTCGATCACTGGCAAGCCTTTGCCGAAAGCGATCTCTTTCGGGAACTGGCCGACGGCTACGGTGATCGGACCGGCAACCAGATTATTTCCCTGGCCTACTACGGCGAGCGGCATCTCACGTCTGACAAGAAAGTCGACAGTCCGGCCGATATGGAGGGGTTGAAGGTCCGTACGCCCAACGCTCAACTTTACATGATGATGCCGGACGCCGTCGGTGCGAATCCGACACCGATCGCCTTCGCGGAGGTTTATCTCGCTCTCCAGCAAGGCACCGTCGATGCTCAGGAGAACCCCCTCAACACGATCCGGGCGAAGCGCTTCTACGAGGTGCAGGACTACATCAACATGACCGGCCATATCCGGGACTCTCTACTCACCATCGTCAGCGGTCTGACATGGGACTCCCTGTCGGACGAGGACCGGACCATCTTGCGAGAGATCCTGCAGGAAGCCGCCCGCGGCATCACCGAGGACATCGTGGAGTCCGAGCAGGAACTGGTGGCTTGGTTCGAGGAACGCGGTGTCACGGTCAATCGGGACGTCGACCGCGAGGCTTTTCGCGAGGCCTTGCAACCGCATCTGACGGGCGAGACCGTTGACTGGTCCGACGAGATCTTCGAGCGTCTCCAGGCGCTCAAGTAGATCCTCCGTATAGTCGTTCCTTCGCGCAGTCCGCTCCCGTCTGCCCGACAGGGGCGGACTGCGCGGCAGCTTCCCATTTGGAGGTGGCCATGACCGGCACGGACCCATCGAATCCGGTTGAGTCGGATATCTTGGAGCTCGACGCCGAACCCCCATTCCACTTCTCCGAGTACGCCGTTGAGGACTATGCCGTTCTACTCGTCTTCTGGCTGCTCGCCGCCAACGTTTTCGCGCAGTTCTTCTCCCGCTTCGTGTTGGGTGATTCGATCGGCTGGACCGAGGAGATGGCGCGTTACCTGCTGATCGGCGTCGGCTTCCTGGGGGGCGCCATGGCGGTGCGCCGCAACAGCCACATCATGATGGAGTTCCTCCATCGCTACATGTCGCCGCGTGCGGAACTCGTGACGGCGGCCGTGGTCGATACCGTTCGGATCGGGTTCTTCGCGGCTTTGGCGTGGCTGTCCTATGCCTTGGCACAGCGCACGCACTCCTACATGACTTCGGTCGATGTCCCGAAGAGCGTGATCTACTACGTGGCCGCCGCCGGGCTTGTCCTTATGACGCTGCGGGCGCTGCAGCGTGCCACTTCCGACTGGCGGCGTCGGGCGTCCGGAACCGCATCGGGCGGATGGGGCCAGGCGGCCGAGGATGCAGTCGGAAACAACGAGAGTCCGAGATGAGCGTGATTCCGCGATCCCTGGGTGGTCGTTCCAGGCTTCTGGCGCCGCTCACACTTGTGCTTGGCTGCCTGCTCTGCGTCTGGTTGCTATGGAGCGGTCAGACCCTTGGTTTTCTGTTCGCCGCCCTCTTCACCATGCTGCTCGCCGGTATTCCCGTGGCGATTGCCCTGGGTGGTTCGAGCCTGTTGTTCGTCTATATCACCGGTCAAGTGCCGGACTTCGTGGTCGCGCACAGGATGATTAACGGGATCGACAGCTTTCCCCTGCTGGCGATCCCTTTTTTCATTCTCGCCGGAGTTCTGATGAACGGCGCCGGTATTACGTACCGGCTCTTCAACTTTGCCAACGCCCTCCTGGGGTGGATGCGTGGGGGGCTCGGCCACGTCAACATCGGGGCCAGCATCATCTTCTCCGGCATGTCGGGTGCGGCCGTCGCCGATGCCGGCGGCCTCGGTACCATCGAGATCAAGGCGATGCGCGAGCGGGGCTACGACCCTGAGTTCGCCATTGGCATCACCGCCGCTTCCTCCACCATCGGTCCGATCATTCCGCCCAGTCTGCCTTTGGTGATATACGGCGTCATGGCATCGGCCTCGATCGGACAGCTCTTCGTTGCAGGATTGATTCCAGGGCTGATCATGGCGGCGACCTTGATGATCATGGTCGCCTGGATCGCGCGGCGCCGCGGTTATGCGCGCGACACCCGGTTCGACCTCCGCCGCCTCTGGTCCACCTTCACTCGGGCCTTCCTGTCTCTCCTGACGCCCGTCATCATCGTCGGCGGGATTCTCTCCAGCGCCTTCACACCGACCGAAGCTGCGATCGCTGCCGTGGTCTATGCCCTTTTCCTGGGCCTGGTCGTCTATCGCACGCTGCCGCTTCGACGCTTGGTTCGCATCAGCATGGAGACAATCGAGACCACCGCAATCATTCTTCTGGTCGTGGCGGCGGCTTCCATCTTCTCCTGGATTCTGATCAGCAATCAGTTCACCAGCTACTTCGCCGCCGCGCTGACCGGCTATACGGATAATCCTTTCGTCATCTTGCTGCTCATGACTGTCATCATGCTGATCGTCGGTTGTTTCATGGAAACGGTTGCCGCCATCACCATCCTGGTTCCGGTTCTACTGCCTGTGGCGATCGAGGTCGGTGTCGACCCCGTTCACTTCGGCATCATCATGGTGTTGAACCTGATGATCGGTTTGCTGACCCCACCGGTCGGGATGGTGCTTTACGTACTCTCCCGGGTGTCTGGAGAGCCGTTCGAGCGCTGTATGCGCGGCACCGCACCGTTTCTGATTCCACTGGTGGTTTCGCTGCTGCTGATCACCTTCGTGCCGGCCTTGTCGATGTGGCTGCCGAATCTGCTGTATCGCTGACGCAGCGGTGCTACTCGGATTCAGGTTCGGCCCAAGGCGACGTCGGCCGTTTTCCGGGACACTGCCGATTGAGGTCGCGGCCTTCGCGGTCGAAGGCGGCGCAGAAGACGTTGGGCGACAGGACTTGCCGATCTCGCGCCCGTTTGCGTCTACTCCCGACTTGACGCATCCTGCGCGCACTTCCGCCTCGAGTCAGATCGAAGCGAGGCGGTAGGGGCAGGGACGCCCGAGGGCGCAAAGATTCGTTCGGATAGGGCGCTGGTGAATAGCGCGACCATAGGTATGAAGAAGTACAAAATCGAGCGTCGGACGCTTTCGGAGCAGGTGGCGGAACGGCTGGAAAAAGAGATTCGCGACGGCCACTACAAGGCCGGCGACACCATGCCGTCCGAACGCGAACTGATGGAACAGTTCGGCGTGGGCCGTCCGGCTATTCGCGAAGCCTTGTTTTACCTCCAGAAGCTGGGGTTCATTGCGATTCACAGCGGCACTCGCCCGCGCGTCATCAAACCGACGTTCGATGCGGTGATCCCGCGCTTGTCGGGGGCTCTGCGTGGTCTTCTGGAGGAGCCGGACGGGCAGACGGCCCTGCAAGAGGCCCGCGTCTTGTTCGAGGTCGCCGTCGCGCGCACGGCGGCGGAATCGGCCACAAAGGCGGACCTGCGGCGTCTCGACGAGGCTTTGGCGGCCAATCGGTCGGCGATGGGTGACGAAGCGGCTTTCAAGCTCTCCGACGTGGCCTTTCATGCCGCGCTTGCGCAGGCCACCGGCAACCCCATCGTCGTCGCACTTCACGAAACTCTGGCGATGCTTCTGGACGACCGCCGGGCGCTTGTGTTGCAGCGTCCGGGTGAGGACGAAGCCGCATATCGGGCCCACTGTACGATTGTCCAAGCGGTCGCCGCCGGCAGTCCCGACCAGGCCGAGGCGGCAATGCGCGAACATCTCCAGCATCACTATGGGACCTACCGAGATCTGAAGCCGCAGGTGGTCGAAGGCAAATCCTGACGTGGTGTTCCGACGTTGGCATTTCGACATCGCATGTCCGAGCGGGAGGGCAGTTGCCCACCTCTTCGGTGGGATATCTGTCCGCGCCGGACTGGCACCGCGGTCTGAAGGCGTGCTGGGAATGCGTGGCAACCTTCATTCCGTCTGACGAGGGTTGCAGGTGAGAAACTTCAACCGACCTAAGGTAGGGGCCGATACTGTAGATTCGCCCTTGAGCGCTCGAAACTTTATCCCCGGAACTGTTAGGGACGCGACCTCATGAAGGCTTCCGATCTCCTCGTCCGTTGCCTCGAGGAAGAAGGCATCACCCACATCTTCGGCGTGCCTGGAGAGGAGAACGCCGACTTTTTGCTGTCCCTTCAGGACTCCTCGATCGAATTCGTGCTCACGCGGCACGAGCAAGGCGCGGCCTTCATGGCCGAAGTCTACGGCCGGCTGACCGGCGATCTCGCCGCTTGCCTCGGCACCTTGGGTCCCGGGGCGACCAACCTGATTACCGGCGTTGCCGATGCCAATATGGATCGTGCCCCCGTTCTCGTCCTGACCGGCCAGGCTGCGACCGCGCGTCAGCACAAGGAAAGCCATCAGGTGATGGATGTGGTGGCGATGTACGAGCCGGTCACGAAGTGGGCGCAATCGATCCGCGCTGCCGACAGTATTCCCGAAATCGTCCGCAAGGCGGTGCGCTTGGCCCGTACGGAAAAGCCGGGCGCCGTGCTGATCGAGTTGCCGGAAGACGTTGCCAAGCAGGACACGGCATCGACGCCTCTGGAGCCGCGTCGTTTCCGCCGTCCTGGTGTAGATGATAAGATCGCCGACTCCGCCTGGGCCCGGATCCGTGCCGCGCGGACCCCGATTATCATTGCCGGTAACGGCGCCATCCGGCGGCGGGCCGCCAAGCAGCTTCGTCAATTCTGCGAAGCGACGGGTATCGGCGTCGTTTCAACCTTCATGGGCAAGGGCGCGGTGGACCGCGACGCGCCCTACTGCCTCTACACCATCGGTCTGCAGCAAAAGGACTACGTGGCGTTGGCGGTCGACGAGGCCGATCTGGTGATCACGCTGGGTTACGATCTGGTCGAGTATCCGCCGCGCCTGTGGAACCCGAAGGGCGACAAATCAATCATCCACATGGACTTCCTGCCGGCCGAGATCGACAGTCAGTATCTCCCGGCCGTCGAACTGGTCGGCGATCTGGCGCATGGGCTCTGGATGCTGAACGAGCGGGTCGCGCGCGACGGCGCTCCCAACTATGCGCTTGAAGGTCAGGCGAGGGTGCGGGCGCGTATGGCGGAGGATTTCGCGGCGCATAAAGACGACGATACGGAAGGCTCGATCCGGCCCCAGAAAGCTCTTTGGGATGTGCGCGCCGCTCTGGGCCCCTCCGACATTCTGCTGTCCGGCGTGGGGGCTCACAAGATGTGGATCGCCCGTTACTACCATTGCCATGAGCCAAACACTTGTCTGATCCCAAACGGCTTCTGTTCCATGGGCATGCCGCTGCCCGGCGCGATCGCGGCCCATATCGTGGCCCCGAACAGCAGAATCTTCGCGATCGCCGGCGACGGTGATTTCCTGATGAACGTGCAGGAGATGGAGACGGCTCGGCGCCTGGGAAGCGACATCACCGTGATGGTTTGGGAGGACGGTGGTTACGGCCTGATCTCCTGGAAACAGGAACAGGAGTTCCAAAAGCACACCGACCTTGCCTTCGGTAATCCCGACTGGCTCGATTTGGCCGCCGCTTTCGGGTGGCAAGGTCAGAAGGTGATGAATGCCCGCGACCTCCGTGCGGCGATCGATAAGGCCCTTACCCATCAGGGGCCGTCCCTCATTGTGATTCCCATCGACTATCGCGAAAACATGGCTCTGATCCAACGCCTTGGCGAACTGACAACCACTCTCTAGACCAGATAGGGATCATCGGACCCACGGTGTGGGTCCGGTGATCGCGGTGAATCTGGTCTAGAGTCACATCGTTGGAGTATTTTTCCTGTGATCGGCGAAGCCGCGAAGCGGTTCCATACGATCACAACCTGCTCTAGCGATCCACGGTCACGCCTCGGCGAGATCTTCGGGCAGCAGATCGATGGGCATGTTCTGATAGCACACGGGCCGCAAGAAGCGTCGGATCGCCATGGTGCCGACAGAGGTTGCACCGAAGTTGGTCGAGGCGGGATAGGGCCCTCCATGAACCATGGTGTCGCAAACCTCCACGCCAGTCGGAAACCCGTTGGCCAGAAGGCGGCCGGCCTTGCGCTCGAGAATCGGCATGAGCTGCTTGGCAGCCTGGGTGTCGGCGGCGTCCATCTGCAGGGTGCAGGTCAGTTGTCCCTGCAGCCCCTGGGCGATCCGCCGCATCTCTTCCGGAGTCTCGACTCTGACCAGCAGCCCGAGCGGTCCGAATACTTCCTCCGCCAAGTCGCCATCGGCGAGCCAAGTCTCGGCATCGACGGAGAAGAGACTGGGTGCGGCTGACCGCGAGCCGCTTTCAGCGACAAAGAGCGATTTAATTCCGGGTTTGTCTCGGAACCTTGCAACACCCTCCCGATAGGCCGATGCGATCCCTTCAGTCAGCATATTCTGGGCTGCGACGGCCGCCAGCGTCTCCCGCGCCGCAACGGTGAAGGCCTCCGCCTCCGGGCCCTCTGGCAGAATGGCAAGGCCGGGATTGGTGCAGAACTGACCGGCGCCCATCGTCAGCGATCCGGCCCAACCGCGGGCAATTTCCGGGCCGCGCGCGGCCAGGGCAGCCGGCATCACGAACATCGGGTTGATCGATCCAAGTTCGCCGAAGAAGGGAATCGGCTCGGGCCGGCGGGCACAGAGGTCGAACAGCGCCCGCCCGCCAGCAAGACTGCCCGTGAAGCCAACCGCCTTGATCAGGGGATGCTGCGCCAAGGCGGCGCCGACCTCGGTGCCGTCGGCCTGGATCAGCGAGAACAGGCCTGCCGGTAGATCCAAGGCCACGATGGCGGCTTCGATCGCCTGCGCCATGATCTCTCCGGTGCCAGGGTGCGCCGGATGGCCCTTCACCACGACGGGACAGCCGGCGGCGAGGGCGGAGGCTGTGTCGCCGCCCGCAACCGAGAAGGCCAGCGGGAAGTTGGAGGCGCCGAATACCGCCACCGGTCCGACCGGCCTCTGGATCAACCGCAGATCGGGCCTAGGCAGCGGCGTTCGGTCGGGTTGGGCCGCGTCATACCGCCGATCGAGATAGGCGCCCGCCTCGATATGACTGGCGAAGAGGCGGAGTTGTCCGACAGTGCGTCCGCGCTCGCCGACCAGCCGCGCCTCCGGCAGGCCGGTCTCCTGGCAACCGATCTCGGTGATGGCCTCGCCGCGTGCATCGATCTCGTCGGCGATACGGTTCAGGAAGGCGGCGCGGGCGGCTCTGCCGCTGTAGCCGTAGGACCAGAAGGCCTCCTCCGCCGCCTTTACCGCGGCATCGACATGATCTGGCGTTCCGACCGCGAAGCGGTGAGCCGGTCCTTGTATGGGCTTGGATGCGAAGGTGGTTGCGGCCGCTACCCAACAACCGGCGATCAAGTGCTGTCCCTGTATCATCTGTCTCTGTCTCCGGTTAAATCAGGTTTCTGGCGCTCAAGTTCCGCATCAGCGCTGAGAAACCGAAGGTCCACTCCGGGCAATCCGTCGAGAGCCGTACACTGTTGGTCAAGCTGCCGAGCTCGTCATTACTGATGGTCACTCTGTCACCGATCTTGTGGGTGAAGCCTTCGCCGGCGATATCGCGATCTTGAGTCGGGGCGAACAGCGTTCCCAGGAACAGCATGAAACCGTCGGGGTACTGGTGGTGCCGCCCGTGGGTTTGAGCGACGAGGTCCAGAGGGTCCCGGCTGATCTCGCGCATGGAACTCTCGCCCCTGAGGCGGAAACCGTCCTGACCCTCGACGGTCAGTTCAAGCTCGGCGACGCGCAGATCGTCGATGCCGTAGGTTTCGTCGAACACGCGGATGAAAGGCCCGATGGCGCAGGAGGCGTTGTTGTCCTTGGCCTTGCCGAGCAGAAGGGCCGAACGCCCCTCGACATCGCGCAGGTTGACGTCGTTGCCCAAGGTTGCGCCCTTGATCCGGCCCTGGCTGTCGACTGCCAGAACGACCTCCGGTTCCGGGTTGTTCCAGGTCGAAACCGGGTGCAAACCGATGTCGGCGCCCCAACCGACCGCGGACAGCGGTTGAGACTTGGTGAAGACCTCGGCATCGCGGCCGATCCCAACCTCCAGGTACTGGGACCAGAGACCCTCTTCGATCAGGGCGGCTTTCACCTGCATGGCCTGTGCTGAGCCGGGTACCAGGTTCTGCAAGCTGTCTCCAATGATTGCTCCGACCGCTGCGCGAACGGCCTCTGCACGGGTCGGATCGCCGGCCGCGCGCTCTTCGATCACGCGCTCGACCATGGATTTGGCGAAGGTCACGCCACAGGCCTTGACGGCTTGCAGGTCGCAGGGAGCCAGAAGGCGAGGGTGGTCGGCCCCCGCCTTCTCGCCGATGCTGTTGGCGAAAAGCTCGTGCAGGCTGCCTAGGGACGTGCCCTCCACATCGCGCAGGTATGCGGCCGGGTCCTCGATCTCCAGCAGGTCGCGAAGCGTCGCCGTGTCTCGGCTGGTGATATCGATCACCGTTCCGTCCCGAACGATCACCACAGACGGACCCTTCAGGTCGGGCCGCCAGACACGGCCGGCAAAGGTTCCCGATGCTGGCAAGGCGACGATTCCATCATGTTCCATTGAGCGCATCCCGTGGATTTCCGTGATCGTTCAAGCCCAGGCAACGCCGTTTGGAAAGCTGTGCGCGCGCCGGCTATCATCCTTCATGGTGATCGAGTAACCAGGCGCTTCCGGCGGCAGGTACCGGCCGTCCTTAATCACCACCGGATCGAGGAAGTGTTCATGCAGATGGTCGACATACTCAAGAACCCGATTCTCGAGAGAAGCGGATACCGCGACATAGTCGTAGATCGAGAGATGCTGGACGTATTCGCAAAGCCCAACGCCGCCGGCATGGGGGCAGACGGGAACGCCGAACTTGTCGGCCAACAGCAGCACGCCGACGATTTCGTTCGGACCCGCAAGACGGCAGGAGTCCAATTGGCAGAATGCGATGGCGTCGGCCTGCAGGAACTGTTTGAACATGACCGCGTTCTGGCAGTGCTCACCTGTCGCGACCTTGATCGGCGCGATCTCGCGCGCGATGCGGGCATGCCCCAAAATGTCGTCTGGGCTGGTCGGCTCCTCGATCCACCAGGGATCGAAGCGGCCCAATGCGCCCATGTTGGCAATGGCTTCCGTCACGCCCCAAACCTGATTGGCGTCCATCATCAGTTTGCGGTTGGGACCGATCTCTTCGCGCAAGATCGCCGCCCGGCGAATATCGTCCTGCAGGTCACCGCCGACCTTCATCTTGAAATGAGACCAGCCTTCGGCGACCGCCGTTCGGCAGAGTGTGCGCATCTTCTCGTCGGAATAACCCAACCAGCCGGCCGAGGTGGTATAAGCTGGGTAGCCTTTGGCCTCCATTTCCGCGATCCGCGCGGCGCGGCCCGAGACTCTCTCCTCCAGACGTTCGCGTGCTTCGCCAGGGTCGAGCGCATCGCTGAGATAAGTCCAGTCCACCAGCTTCACGGTGTCGGACGGGCTCATGTCAGCCAAGATGCGCCAAACGGGTTTGCCGAGTGTCTTGCCCCAGAGGTCCCAAAGCGCATTGACGATCGCCGCTGCGGCTAGATGGATGACGCCCTTCTCCGGCCCGACCCAGCGAAGCTGACTCTCACCGGTGATGCTTTTCCAAGTACCGCCCATATCGACGAAGAGATCGTCCAGCGGACGGCCGACGATCAGGGGAGCAAGCGCATCGACCGCCGCGGCGCAGAGTTCGTTGCCGCGACCGATGGTGAAGGTCATGCCGTGACCATGCGGGCCGTGATCGGTCTCAACGATCACGTAGGCGGCCGAATAGTCCGGCGCGGGATTCATGGCGTCCGATCCGTCCAGGTGACGGGACGTCGGGAAGCGGATGTCATGAGCGGAGACGCGCGTGATGCGGGCAGACATGTGGTGCGAGCTTCCCTTGCTGTTGAGCGCTATGCGAAGGCGAGATGCTTGGCGTGATTGTCGAACGCAGTCGGTAGGCGTCGCCGGGATCGGGGCGTCAGCTCTGCACCCTGCGCGGCATAGCATCGGCGCTGCGTGCGGATCGATCGTTGGCGTAGAGTTCGGAGATGTTGCGTTTGAGCTGCATAAGGTGCTCGCGCATCATGGCACTGGCGGTCGGACCGTCTCGGCGTGCCAGCGCCTCGAGAATCTGACCATGCTGATCCTTCATAAGCGGCCGGCGCGTCGTCCAGCGCGTCGACATGAAACGCGCGCGGAAGACCGCCGCGTTGTACTGCTCATGGGTTTTGGTCAGGGCGGGATTGTTCGCGGCGCGCACAATTCTGCGGTGAAAGCTCATATCCGCCCGGAAGAACTCCAGAGCGTCGCCCTCTGCCGGGAAGGTCGCCAGCTTCTCGAGAATGGCCTTCAGTTCCGCGACTTCTTCCTCGGTTATGGTCTCCGCTGCCTTCTCGCCCGCCAGCCCTTCCAGGGCGGCCAGCACGTCGAGCAACGCAAGGAGCTGCTCCAAGGTCGGATCGGCGACCCGGGGGCGGCGATTGGGGACCATGTCCACCAACCCTTCGGCGGCCAGGATCCGCAAGGCCTCGCGCATCGGCGTCCGCGAGACGCCGACCCGGTCGGCCAGTTCCCGTTCTCCAAGGACTTGGCCTGGCTCGAGCTTCTCGACCAGGATCCAATCCCGCAGACGATCAGCGACTTGGGATGCCAGAGCCTGGCGGGAGATCGCCAACTCGTCGTCTTCGGAGTGGTTTTCCATCAGCAAAGACATGTCATCACCGTCATCCTGAAACCTCGAGCGGCCGCTGTTTCGGCCGAGAGACGGCCGTGCCGGTTCCGCGTACCGCGCCAAATTCGGAAGGCCGGAAAGGTATCCCATGGCCCGAGCACGCGAGGTTCGCAAGTTTGGTATACCACATACCATCTGCTTTTGCGCAAGAATGCAATTGAACTAAGGATCGTTCTTTGCCGCTCACTGCCCCTGCGTCGGATCGCTTTAGATGAAATCGCTATGACGGTCGCGCTCTAGTGATTGTCTCGTGGCAAGTCCTTGGAGATCCTCTGATAAGCGGTTGCAAGCTCCAGACAGCCGCCGTCGGCCAGTTGACCGACATGCTGGCGATAGAGTTCTTGCCAGGGGGTTTGATGTTTGAGTTCAGGCATAGACCAGCTGGCTCTTCGCTCTTGCCATTCGTCATCGGTGACCAGCGCATCCAGACGGCCAGCCTTCAGATCCAACCTGACGCGATCGCCGGTCTGCAGGAACGCAAGGCCACCTCCCACCACCGCCTCCGGCGAAGCGTTGAGGATGGAGGGGCTCTCCGACGTGCCGGACTGTCGCCCGTCGCCCGCCGTCGGCAGATGGGAGACACCGGCTTTCAAAAGCGCGTCCGGTGGCTGCATGTTCACGACCTCCGCCGAGCCGGGATAGCCGACGCAGCCCACGTTTCGAATGAACAGCATTGTGTCCGCGTCGATGTTGAGATCGGGATCGTTGATCCGCGCGTGGTAGTCTTCCGGACCTTCGAACACGACGGCCTTCGCTTCGAACACGCCCTCCCGACCGGGTGTCGATAGAAACCGCTGGCGGAAGTCGTCCGAAATCACCGAGGTCTTCATCAAAGCCGAGTCGAAGAGGTTGCCGGACAGTACGATGAAACCGGCCTTTTGCCGCAGCGGCGCCTCGACGGTGGTGATGACCTCCTGATCGAGGCTGCGCGCGTCGCCGACAGCTTCGACGAGCGGCTTTCCACTGACGGTCAGTGGCTCGCGGTGCAGAAGGCCGGCCACCATCAGTTCCCCGATCACGGCCGGGACGCCGCCGGCGCGAAAGAAGCTCTCGCCGAGATACTGGCCGGCCGGTTGCATGTTGACGATCAACGGGACGTCGAGACCGATCGCTTGCCAGTCCTTGACGGTCAGATCGACTCCGGCGTGGCGCGCGATCGCTTGCAGATGCGGCGGTGCATTGGTGGAGCCGCCGATGGCCGTGTTGACGACGATCGCGTTCTCGAAGGCCTCCCGCGTGAGCACCTGAGAGGGGCGGAGGTCCTCATAGACCATCTCGACGATCCGCTTGCCGGTCAGGTAGGCCATCGCCATGCGCTCGCGGAAGGGTGCGGGAATGGCGGCGCTGCCCGGCAGCGTCATCCCCAACGCTTCGGCCATGGCGTTCATGGTCGAGGCCGTTCCCATGGTGTTGCAATGGCCGAGCGACGGTGCGGAGGCGCAGGCGCGCGCCATGAACTCCGGGTAGTCGATCTTGCCTTCCGCCAGGAGGCGCCGGCTCTCCCAGACAATCGTGCCGGAGCCGGCGCGTGTGCCGCGCCACCAGCCGTCTAGCATCGGTCCGCCGTTAAGGGCGATGGCCGGCAGATCCACCGTCGCCGCGCCCATCAGCATGGCAGGCGTTGTCTTGTCGCAACCCGTGGTCAGTAGGACGCCGTCGATGGGATAACCATGAAGAATTTCGACGAGACCGAGATAGGCCAGATTGCGATCCAGCGCCGCGGTGGGCCGCTTGCCGGTCTCCTGAATCGGGTGAACCGGAAACTCCAGGGGGATGCCTCCGCCGTCGCGGATGCCGGCTTTGATTCGATCCATCAGAAACACGTGGATCTTGTTGCAGGGCGCCAGATCGCTTCCACTGTTGGCGATGCCGATCACGGGACGCTCTGACTGCAGTTCTTCCTGGGTGAAGGCCTGGTTCTGATAGCGCTCGATATAGAGGGCGGTCATCCCCGGATTGTTGGGATTGTCGAACCACTCCTGGGATCGAAAGCGGCGGTTGGCGCGTGTGTTTGACATGCCTGTTCCTTAAAGAGTCAACGGCCGTCGACCAGATTGGGAAGCCACAGTGCGACCTCGGGGAAGAAGAGAACGATCGTCAAGGCGACCAACTGAATGCAGATGAAGGGGATGAGCGCGCGGAAGATTTCCGCCAGCGTCATGTCGGGCGGCGCGACCGATTTCAGATAGAAGGCCGCCGGTCCGAAGGGGGGCGACAGGTAGGACACCTGCATGTTCATCGCGAAGAGGATGCCAAACCAAATCGGGTCCAGGCCGAGTTGGATGATGATCGGCACGAAGATGGGCATGGTCAGTAGCGCGATGCCGATCCAATCCATGAAGAGACCCAGAACCAGCAGGATCGCCATGATGATGAGCAGGATCACCAGGGTGGACGCACCGCTGTCCAGGACCAGACCTTCGATGAAACGATTGCCGCCCATCAAGTTGTAGACGCCGACAAGCGCCGAAGCGCCAAGGCCGATCCAGATGATCATGCCGCAGGTCTCGAGGGTCTGCTTCAAGGCGCCGCTGATCAACTCCCAGGTCGCCTCGCGTCGGATGATCGCGGAGACCAGCACGCCGACGGCCCCCATCGAGGCCGCCTCCGTGACCGATGCAATCCCGCCGTAGATCGAGCCCAGAACGGTGAAGGCCACCAGCAGCGGCGGGATCACGCCCTTCATCTTGGTGAAGATCTCCATCCACGACATCGCCTGCTCATCGGCCGAGACGGCGGGTGCCATTTCCGGGCGCAGGGTGCAGACGGTGTAGATGTAGACGATGTAAAAGGACGCCAGCATCAGCCCGGGCACCACCGTGGCCAGGAAGAGATCGCTGATGGAAACGCTGGCGATGAGCCCGTAGACGATCAAAACGATCGATGGAGGGATCATCGTGCCGAGCGACCCGCCGGCACAGACGGTGCCGATAGCAAGCGCCCGGCTATAGCCGAGCCGCAGCATCTGCGGCAAGGCCAGCAGGCCGAGCAGTACGATCTCGCCGCCGATGATGCCCGACAGCGCCGCGAGGAAAACCGCCGCGATCAAGGTCTGGATCGCCACACCGCCTCTGAGCCGCCGCGTGATCAGCCGCATGGCGTCATAGAGATCCCGGGCCATTCCCGAGCGATCGAGCAGAGACGCCATCAGCACGAACATCGGGATGGCGACCAGGACGTACTCGTTGATGAAGCTGTAGATCCGGCTGGAGACCAGCGGGACGCCCATGGTTCCGAACCAGGCTATGGTGAAGAGCACGCCGATCAGGCCCGTGACGAAGGCCAGTGGAATGCCGGTCAGAATCATCACCATGATGCCGAGGACCAGCATGATGGAGCCGGTCTCGATTCCCAGACTGCGGCCGTTCGTAAAAAGAATGACGGCGCCGACGATCAGGAGGCCCAGCACGGCCGCGATACCGAGTAGGGCGACAGGGTTGGGGCGGCTTCCCGTTGCGTGACCCGGCCCGCGACCGCGCAGGGCTGCCAGGAAGTGGCCGATGGACTGCGCAGCTAGGACGATGGCCGTGACGAAGAGCGCCAGCTTCACGAAGGCCGGGATCGGAGGATTCCAAGCCGATCCGGTTCGTTCCAGTCGGATATCCCCGCCGGGAGCGAACCAGGCGCGCTCGGTCATGGTCCAGGCGGCATAGGCGATCGCGACGGCGAACAGCAGCGCGAGGAGGGCATTCACAGCGTCGAGCAGGCGCCGGGTTCCGCCGTCGGTGCTGAAGTAGATCAAGCCGATGCGGATGTGCCGGTCGCGGGCCAGACACAGCATACCGCCGTAAAGATAACAAAAGGCGACGAGAGCGATGACGGTCTCATGCGCCCAGATAGTGGGGGCGTTGAAAAAGTGACGCAGAACGATCTCGTAGATCGAAATCGCGGTGGCGAAGGCGAAGAGCAGACTGACGGGCGCGCCGACTCTGATGATGACTCGATCGAGCCATGTCTGCCCGTCGGTCCCGGTTGTCTGGGTCAGCGTCTTGATAGCCGATACCGCTTGAGCGGTGCCGTCAGGAGTCGTGCTATCTGGGGTCGTGCTGTCTTTCGGCACGGATTTCGCCTCCGAAGGTCGCGGCTCGCGCGATAGTGGGCTGGCCTCTGCGAAGAGGGGCGGCCAAATTGGCCGCCCCTCGCGCGGGCTTAACGCAACAGGCCCGTTTCCTTCAGATACGCGGTTACGCTCTCATAGACCTTGCCGGCCAATTCCGAGCGGCCGGACCAGTTCTCCCATTGGCCTTGGGCGATCGCCCGGAACTTGGCGCGTTCTTCCTCCGGCCAGTCGATCACCTCGATGTTCGGGTCGGCTTGAGCCTCCGCAACTGCGCGCATGTCCTCGACCTCAAGACGATTGACGATGTCCTGAGCGAAGTCGCGGACCGACATTGCGAGGATCGCCTTGAGATCTTCCGGCAGCGTGTCGTAGATCTCCTTGTTCATGGACACGCCGATCACTGGCATCGAATGAAAGCCCGGATAGATCGGATAGGTCGCAAAGTCGTGCATGCCCTGGGCATGGTTGGTCGAAAAGACCGTGTAGTCCGCAGCGTCGATCACCCCCTTCTCGAGGGAGGTGTATACCTCGGAGCCAGGCAGGTTCACGGGTGAGGCGCCGGCTGCGGCAAATACTTCCTGAACCATACCTTCGGGCGCGCGCATCTTGATGCCTTGGAGGTCCTCCACCGTGCGGATCGGCGTGGTGGACAGGAAGGCCTCCACACCTGTCGCCGCCGCACCCAGGAACTGCAGGCCGTAGGGGTTTTCCAGCTCGTTGAACAGCTCGATGCCGCCGCCGTAGTTCATGTAGTTGAACATCTGTTGCGGATGAGACCAGGCGCCGACGAGATTGCTGAGCATTCCGTAGGCTGGATCTTTGCCCGAGAAATAGGATGGGTCCGTGACATGGCCTTGAAGGATGCCGGCGGCCACGGCGTCCAGTGTCTCATTATACGAGACAACCGTGCCCGTCGGGACCAGTTCTATGGAGATACGACCGCCGGTTATGACGCCGACACGCTCGGCCCAGGCTTGCTGAATTGGGAAAAAATTGTCTCCAGCCTGGGCCGAACTTTGGAAGACCCATTCGTAGTCTGCAGCGGCTGTCGGTGCCGCCAGGCCGGCAGCGGCCGTCAGGGCCAAGGCACCGGATAGAACTGTCGATTTGATTTTGGATCGTGACATCTTCTGTCCTCCCTATCGATGGAATCCGAACTGTCGATGCCTTCTTTGGCGGGCATCTGCGGGACGAGCCGGGGGCGAGTTGCCCCGTCGCTTCGTCCGTTTTTCGGGACGAGCTATGTCGAAAGCCCACGCCTCTGCCGGGCCGAGTCCGCAACAAAGTGCCGAGACAGATTTGGCGTCACAATCGAGCGCTATCACGTTCGCATGCAAGGTATTCTTGCGCAATATATAAATGTATACCAAATACCATTTGGAATATAGGGGTATTGGCGTCTTGGCATGGGTTCGGTGTCCTGCATCGGATGCGGAGGCTTGGAATGACTTATGGGGCCGGTTCACAACGGGCTGCTGGGGGAGGGCCGCGACACCCTGCCAACGGACTAGGTCGCCGGTTTGGGAGGGGCGCCGCCGCGAAGGATCTATTTAGCATAAGAAATATTCATATATGAAATTTTAAGATTGAAATAAATCTCTTGCCGGCGCAGGCTGGATCGTCGGATAGGAGGCGTGACGATGCGCATAGCTTGTTTGGGCGGCGGTCCTGGGGCGCTCTACTTCGCAATTTCGATGAAGCTGCGGGATCCTGATCACGAGATCGTCGTGATCGAACGCAATCGTCCTGACGACACCTTCGGCTGGGGTGTCGTCCTGTCAGACGAGACTCTTGGAAATCTGGCTGCCAACGACTCTGTCAGCGCCGAGGCCATCCGCGCGCATTTTGCCTATTGGGACGATATCGCCGTCGTCCACAAGGGCACCCGCACGGTATCGAGTGGGCACGGGTTCTGCGGGATCGGGCGCAAGAAGCTCCTGCTGCTGTTGCAGCAGAGAGCGAGAGAGCTCGGTGTGCAGCTCAAGTTCGAAACGGAGGTTGAGAGCGCGGCGCCCTACATGGAGCAGTATGACCTCGTGGTCGCTTCCGATGGCCTGAACTCCAAGGCACGCTCCGAGTTTGCGGAGGTTTTCAAGCCCGACATCGACCTGCGCCGCTGCAAGTTCGTATGGCTCGGAACTCGCCAGAAGTTCGATGACGCCTTCACCTTCATTTTCGAGAAGACGGAGCAAGGGTGGGTCTGGGCTCACGCCTACCAATTCGACGAAGACACCGCGACCTTCATCGTGGAGTGCTCGCAAGCGACCTGGGACGCCTTTGGCTTCGACGGGATGACGAGGGACGAGAGCGTCGCCACCTGCGAGCGTATCTTCGCCGATCATCTGGACGGAGAGAGCCTGGTCTCGAACGCCAACCACCTTAGGGGGTCCGCTTGGCTCAACTTTCCGCGTGTCCTCTGCGAGAGCTGGTCCCACGAGAACCTCGTCCTCTTGGGGGATGCGGCGGCGACCGCCCATTTTTCCGTGGGTTCGGGGACCAAGCTGGCCCTGGAATCCGCGATCGCCCTGGCCAGCTATCTCCACGAAGGAGACATGACAGCGGCCTTCAGACGCTACGAGGAAGATCGGCGAGTCGAGGTCCTGAAGTTGCAGTCGGCGGCGCGAAATTCCACCGAATGGTTTGAGAACGTCGAGCGCTACCTGGATCTGGATCCGGTCCAGTTCAACTATAGCCTTCTCACCCGCTCGCAGCGGATCAGCCACGAGAATCTGCGTTTGCGCGACCCCAAGTGGCTGGCGTCCGCCGAGGCCTGGTTCCAGAAGCAAGCTGCGTCGAACAGAGATCGGGCGCCGATGTTCGCGCCCTATCAACTCCGGGAGATGAAGCTCAAGAACCGGATCGTGGTATCGCCCATGGCACAGTACAAGGCGGTGGAGGGCTGCCCGACAGACTGGCACATGGTGCACTATGGCGAGCGTGCGAAGGGCGGTGCGGCCCTCGTCTTTACGGAGATGACCTGCGTCTCCGCGGAGGGACGAATAACCTTGGGCTGTCCTGGCCTCTATACCGCCGAGCAGGAGGCTGCCTGGAGGCGGATCGTCGACTTCGTGCATGCGGAGACCGACGCGAAGATCTGTTGCCAGATTGGGCATTCCGGCCGGAAGGGCTCGACGCAGCTCGGCTGGGAGGAGATGGACGCGCCGCTGCCGGACGGTAATTGGCCGATCATGTCGGCGTCGGCCCTGCCCTGGTCGGAGCGCAATCAGGTGCCGAAGGAGATGAACCGGGCCGACATGGATCTGGTGCGCGACCAGTTCGTGGCGGCAGCCGGCATGGCCGAACGCGCCGGCTTCGACATGCTCGAGCTTCATGCCGCGCATGGTTACTTGCTGTCGTCTTTCATCTCGCCCTTGTCCAATACCCGCGAGGATGAGTACGGCGGCAGACTCGAAAATCGCATGCGCTATCCGCTTGAGGTTTTTCGCGCGGTGCGTGCCGTTTGGCCGGCCGACAGGCCGATGTCGATACGGATATCGGCGACCGACTGGTCCGACGGCGGCGTCGACGCGGCCGAGGCGGTCGAGATCGCGGCTCTGTTTCGCGAAGCCGGGGCCGACATCTGTGATGTTTCCGCGGGCCAGACCTCTACGGAAGCCCAGCCCGTCTACGGGCGGATGTTTCAGACTCCCTTTTCCGACCGCATCCGCAACGAGATCGGGATGCCGACCATGGCGGTCGGCAATATCTTCGAGCCGGACCACGTGAACTCGATTCTGATGGCGGGACGCGCGGATCTGGTTTGTCTGGCTCGCCCGCATCTTTCCAATCCCTACTGGGCCCTGCACGCCGCCGTCGCGCTGGGCGACGAGGAGGAGGCTTGGCCGGATCCTTATCTGGCTGGACGGGACCAGATGCGCCGCCTGGTCAGCCGGGCATGACCGTGGCAGGGCGGTCGGTGCTGGTGACCGGTGGCGGGTCGGGTGTCGGTGCTGCGATTGCCGGAGTTTTCGCGGATGCCGGCGCTCTGGTGACGGTGACCGGGCGACGGTTGGAGCCGCTGCGGGCGGTCGCCGCGCAACGAATGACGGCGATACAGGCCGACGTGACCAGCGAGACGTCGGTCATGGAGCTCTTCGCCGAGGCGGGTCCGCAGGAGATCGTGGTGGCGAATGCCGGTGCGTCCGAGAGCACGCCCTTCGCCAAAACGACGTCGGAGGCCTGGGAGCGGATGCTGGCCGTCAACCTGACCGGCGTCTTCCTGACGCTTCGGGAAGGCTTGCGCCAGATGGGCGATTGGGGGCGGTTGATTTCCATCGCTTCGACCGCCGGTCTCAAGGGTTATGCCTACGCGGCTCCCTACGCTGCGGCGAAGCATGGGGTCGTCGGCTTGACGCGCTCTCTGGCGCTCGAGACGGCTCGGAAGGGGATCACCGTCAATGCCATCTGTCCCGGATTCGTCGACAGCGAGATGACGGAGCGAAATGTGCTCGAGATCGCCAGGACCACCGGCCGCACCGCCGAGGAGGCCCGCGCGGGTCTGGCGCGCTTCAATCCGCAGGGGCGGCTGATTCTACCGTCCGAGATCGCGGCGGCCGCGCTATGGCTGTGCGGGCCCGGTTCGGATGCGGTCAACGGACAGGCGATCGCGCTTTCGGGGGGCGAGGTATGAGCCTCGAACTGCCTCAAGCTCAGAGGCTCCGGCTCCGGCTCTGGTTAGAGATGCTGAAGGCCACGCGTCATATCGAAGCCGAACTGCGCGAGAAGCTGCGGTTGGAGCATGGCACGACTCTGCCGCGCTTCGACGTGATGGCGGCGCTCGAACGTCGGCCGGACGGCCTGAAGATGTCCGAACTGTCGCGCAGGCTGATGGTGTCCAACGGCAACGTCACGGGCATCGTCGATCGCCTCGTCGAAGACGGGTTGGTGGTTCGGGTCGATGTCGAAGGCGACCGTCGCGCCACCCGGGTCCGCTTGACGAGCAAGGGGCGCCACGCATTCGAGGCCATGGCGGTGGAGCATGCTCGCTGGATCCAGCAGTTCACCGATAGGCTCGACGAGCGGGAAATCGCCGACACCACGGCCGTGCTGGAAAAGATTCGGAAGGTAGAAGCATGAATCTGGCAGACCTCAAGCCGCAGCATTTCGAATGGCGGATGGATGGACGCGTCGCCGTGGTTCGTCTGTTGCGGCCCGAGCGCAAGAACCCGCTGACCTTCGAGAGCTATGCGGAATTGCGCGATACCTTCCGCAAGCTCGCTTACGCCGAGGATGTCGATGCGGTGGTTTTCGCCTCCAACGGAGGGAACTTCTGCTCAGGTGGAGACGTGCACGAGATCATCGCGCCGCTCGTCGAGATGGACATGAAGGACTTGCTCGCCTTCACGCGCATGACAGGCGATCTCGTGAAGGCGATGATCGGATGCGGGCGTCCGGTGATCGCGGCCGTCGAGGGTGTTTGCGTCGGTGCTGGCGCCATGATCGCCTTGGCTTCCGACCTGCGTCTCGCGGCACCGAACGCCAAGACGGCCTTCCTCTTCACGCGGGTCGGGCTTGCCGGTTGCGACATGGGGGCTTGCGCCCTTTTGCCCCGCATGATCGGGCAGGGTCGCGCAGCCGAGCTGCTCTACACCGGCCGCTCCATGAGTGCCGAAGAGGGAGCGGCCTGGGGGTTCTTCAATCGTGTGGTCGACGACGTCGAGAGCGAGGCGCTCGCGCTTGCGCAGCGGATCGCGGAAGGGCCAGTCTTCGCTCATGGCATCACCAAGACGCAGCTCAATCAGGAATGGTCCATGGGGCTCGAACAAGCGATCGAAGCAGAGGCGCAAGCACAGGCAATCTGCATGCAGACCCGGGACTTCGAACGTGCCTATCAGGCTTTCGTCGCGAAACGGCGGCCGGTCTTTGCAGGAGATTGACGATGGCGAACGCGACAGCGGCTCCAGGTGCGCCGCCCTTCGCAGAGACGGGCACCGGGACGCGTGCGGATGCAATCGCGCAGATGCGCGATGTGGACCGGACTTTCCTGGACTGGCCTTTTTTCGAGGACCGTCATAGAGAGTTGGCGGCGCGGCTCGAGAGCTGGTGTGCGAAGCTGACCGTCGACCACGGTGACGTCGATGCGGCCTGCCGCGACCTGGTTTCGCGGCTTGCCGCGGACGGCTGGTTGATCCACTCGGCCGGTTCGCTGGATGTACGCACACTTTGCCTGATACGCGAGACTCTGGCGCGCTATGACGGTTTGGCCGACTTTGCCTTTGCTATGCAGGGCTTGGGTACCGGCGCGATTACCTTGTTCGGAACCGAGGCGCAAAAGCAGTGGCTGCCGCGGACGATTCAGGGCTTGGCAATTTCCGCTTTCGCGCTGACCGAACCGCGTTCGGGCTCGGACGTTGCCAACATGGAAACGGTCGCGCGGCGCGACGGCAGCGACTGGATCGTGTCGGGTGAAAAGACCTGGATCTCGAACGGTGGGATTGCCGATCTCTACTGCCTCTTCGCGCGAACCGGGGGGCCGGGTCCCAAGGGCATCTCCTGCTTCCTCCTCCCAGGCGATGCGGAGGGTCTCGAGATTGTCGAGCGGCAGGAGGTCATCGCCCCTCATCCTCTGGCACATCTCAGGTTCAACGAAGTCCGTCTGCCAGGTGATGCACTGATTGGTGCGGAAGGGCAGGGTTTCAGGATCGCGATGTCGGTTCTCGACGTCTTCCGGGCCACCGTCGGAGCCGCTGCGCTCGGGTTTGCACGCAGGGCACTTGCGGAGTCGGCGAAGCGCGTGCGCGAGCGCGAGCTCTTCGGCGCACCCATGGCCGAGCTTCAGATGGTTCAGGGTCACATCGCGGAGATGGCGCTCGACATCGACGCCGCTGCATTGCTGATTTATCGGGCGGCTTGGGCGAAGGATCAGGGCGCCGAGCGTGTCACGCGCGAGGCTTCGATGGCCAAACTCTTCGCCAGCGAACAGGCGCAGAAGGTCATCGATATGGCTGTGCAGCTTCATGGCGGCGAAGGCGTGCGGAAGGGCGCCGTGGTCGAGAGTCTCTATCGAGAGATCCGGGCGCTTCGGATCTACGAAGGTGCGTCGGATGTTCAGAAGGTGGTGATTGCGCGGCAGGTTCTGGGATGATGCTCGGACCGACGGCGCACGAGGATAGTTTTACCCGAGACCGTTTGCCGGCGGTGGACGACTGCCCCTGTTTTCTGACCGAGGATTTTCCTTACCCCGATTATCTAAACGTTGCCGTCGCCTTGACCGACGCGATGGTCGAACAGGGGTTCGGCGATCACATCGCGCTCATCGGAAATGGGCGCCAGCGGACTTACAAGGAACTATCGGACTGGACCAATCGGCTCGCCCATGCGCTGGCCGACGACTACGGCGTGAGACCCGGAAACCGAGTGCTGATACGCTCGGCGAACAATCCCGCCATGGTCGCCTGCTGGCTGGCCGCGACAAAGGCCGGAGCTGTCGTGGTTAACACCATGTCCATGCTGCGGGCTGGTGAGCTGGCCAAGATCGTCGACAAGGCGGAGATCAGCCACGCTCTCTGCGATACCCGTTTGATGGATGAGCTTGTGGCCTGCGCCAAAGACAGCCGGTTCCTCGAAACCGTTATTGGCTTCGATGGGACGGCCAACCACGACGCGGAGCTGGACCGAGCGGCGCTTTCGAAGCCGGTTCAGTTCGACTCGGTGCGCACCGGTAGAGACGACGTCGCCTTGCTTGCCTTTACCTCGGGGACGACCGGCGAACCGAAAGCGACGATGCACTTCCATCGCGATCTTCTGATGATCGCCGACGGCTATGCCAAGGAAGTCCTGAAGGTCGTGCCGGGCGATGTCTTCGTCGGCTCTCCGCCTCTTGCTTTCACTTTTGGGCTCGGCGGGCTCTCGATCTTTCCTCTGCGCTTCGGGGCTACGGCGACTCTTTTGGAGACGGCCTCGCCGCCAAACATGATCGAGATCATCGAGACCTACAAGGCGACGATCTGCTTTACGGCGCCGACGGCCTACCGCGCCATGCTGCGCGCGATGGACGAGGGAGCCGATCTCTCGACACTCCGCTGCGCGGTCAGTGCTGGCGAAACGCTGCCGGCACCTGTCTTCGAGGAATGGAGAGCGAAAACCGGGAAGCCGATGCTCGACGGCATCGGAGCGACGGAGTTGCTGCATATCTTCATCTCCAGCCGTTTCGAGGATGCGCGGGCTGGCTATACCGGTCGCCCAGTAACCGGTTACCAGGCGAAGGTGGTCGACGAGGCGATGAACGAGCTGCCGCGCGGTACGCCGGGGCGGCTTGCTGTGCGCGGCCCGACCGGCTGCCGTTACCTCGCCGACGACCGCCAGCGTGACTATGTCCGCGATGGCTGGAACATCACTGGCGATACCTTCATAGAAGACGAGGATGGCTACTTCCGTTTTGCCGCCCGCAACGACGATATGATCGTATCGTCCGGCTACAATATCGCTGGACCGGAAGTCGAAGCGGCCTTGCTTTCGCATCCGGATGTGGTGGAATGCGGCGTCATTGGGGCCGCCGATACCGAGCGCGGCCAGATCGTTCAGGCTCATGTGGTGCTGGATGAGGGAGTGCCGCAGGACGCGGTGACGGTGAAGCGTCTCCAGGACCACGTGAAGGCGACGATCGCACCTTACAAATACCCGAGGTCCGTCCGGTTCATTCAAGAGCTGCCGAAGACGCCAACCGGCAAGGTGCAACGTTTTCGCCTGCGGGACTCCTGAATGTTCACCTTGCCGCAAACCATTCGCTTCCAGCATTGCGACCCGGCCGGCATCGTCTTCTACCCGCGCTACTTCGAGATGCTCAACCTGACCGTCGAGTGTTTCTTCGAGGAGCGCTTGGGGGCCAGCTTCAGCCAACTCCATGTGCAAGAGCGTCTCGCCGTTCCGACGGTGCGCATCGACACGGAGTTCCGCGCGATGAGCCGGCTCGAGGACGTGGTCGACTTCGATCTCCGCCTGACCCGCCTCGGTCGCAGCAGCGCCACTTTCACCGTCGAAGGGCGGTGCTTGGCTGAAACGAGGCTAAGCGCGGAGATCGTCCTCGTGGCGATCAACATGGAGACCCGCAAGGCGCGCCAATGGCCGGACGGTCTGCGCGCCAAATTGCAAGAACAACTAGAGGTCTAAGCATGTCGGCAACACCGCATCACTTTCTTCACCCGTCAGGCTGGAAACCGGCAAAGGGCTATGCCAACGGAGTACTTGCCGAGGGACCTATGGTCTTTCTGGGTGGCCACATCGGTTGGAACGGTCAGCAGCAGTTCGAGACCGACGACTTCGTCGCTCAGGTGCGTCAGGCGCTTGAGAACGTTGTTGCGGTGCTTGCGGAGGCCGGCGGCGGTCCCGAGCACCTTGTTCGCCTGACCTGGTACATCACGGACAAGCGCGACTATTTGAACCGGCTGCAGGAGGTCGGTGAGGTTTACCGCACCGTAATGGGCCGCAACTTTCCCGCCATGGCAATGGTCCAGGTAGCCGGTTTGATCGAGGATCGCGCGAAAGTGGAGATTGAGGCGACAGCCGTGCTGCCGCGCGAGGCAACGGCTGCCTAGCTGTTGCCTGCGGTCGGCCGCGACCTCGGGGCTGATCGAACTGCATACAAGTGAAATTGCAATCCGCATTGCGAAACGCTGTTGCCTATGATCTTCTGATCTTCGCTAAGCAGTTTCGAGGTATGCATGTCTCTTGCAGAGAGCTTTGGCCGCCGGCTGCGCCTTCCCGTGATCGGCGCGCCGCTGTTCCTTGTTTCGACCCCCGATCTGGTGATCGCGCAGTGCTGCGCGGGGGTCGCGGGCTCCTTTCCGGCGCTCAACGCACGTCCGGCCGAAGCGCTTGAGAGCTGGCTGGAGCAAATTTCTACGACGCTGCGAGAGGAAGAAGTTCGACGCGGGCCCGCTGCGCTTGCGCCTGCCCCCTACGGTGTCAATCTCATCGTGCACCGGTCGAACCCACGCCTCGAACAGGATCTTGCCACGGTGGTCGCCCATCGTGTGCCCTTCGTCGTGACGTCCGTCGGTGCGCCCGACGCCGTCGTCGAAGCCGTGCATGATTACGGCGGTCTGGTCTTCCACGACGTCGTCAATTTGCGCCATGCGCGGCGCGCCATCAAAAGTGGCGTCGATGGACTGATCCTGGTTTCAGCCGGGGCAGGCGGGCATGCGGGAACGATCAATCCCTTCGCGCTGCTGCCGGAGGTCCGCGCCGAGTTCGATGGTCTGATCGTGCTGGCTGGCGCTCTCAGCTCCGGCGCAGCGGTGCGGGCTGCACGCGTTATGGGTGCCGATCTCGCCTATCTGGGAACGCGCTTCATCGCCACGCAGGAGGCCAATGCGGTCTCCGGCTATAAGCAGATGATCGTTGAGTCTGCGGCGGCCGACATTGTCTACAGTCCTGCTTTCACCGGTATCCACGGCAACTATTTGAGGCAGTCTATCGAGCGTAACGGTCTCGATCCCGATAGTTTGCCGCCGTTGGGTGAGGTCGCCGTCGGCAATCACGAGAAGCGCCCGAAACGTTGGAAAGACATCTGGGGTGCCGGTCAGGGCGTTGGCTCGATTGACGATATCCCTTCGGTTGCCGATCTCGTCGAGCGCTTGGCCGAAGAGTATCTGGCGGCCGGCGCGGCCAATGCCGCCGATCCTTTCGAAGCGAGTCTGCGGGCGGAGCCTGCGGCGATCCGCCGTCCGCGTGCCGTTAGCGACCTGTGATCAGCACCCTGTGAACTGGGGTTTCTGTTTTTCGAAGAACGCTCGGCGTCCTTCGGCGAAGTCCCGACTGGAGAACAGAACGGCCTGATTGTCAGCTTCGCTGTCGAGAACGGCATCTAGAGCTTGAGGTGCCCGGGCCAACATGGCTTTGACGGCGGCGATCGCGAGAGGCGCTCCAGCTGCGAGTCGTTCGGCGACCGCAAGGGCTTCCGACAGAGCCTGTCCCGGGGCGACGGCCTTGTCAGCCAGACCACAGCGCGCCGCTTCGCGTCCGTCGAAGACTTCGCCGAGCAGCAGGAGGCGCCGTGCCGCACTGTTGCCGGTCCGCGCCGGCACGGTCCAGAGTGCCCCGAGGTCGGGCATCAATCCCACCCTGTCGAAGGCGGCGATAAAACGCGCATCTTCGGATGTCAGCACCAGATCGCACGCGGCAGCCAGCGAAAGGCCCGCGCCGGCGGCGTCGCCCTCGATGGCCGCGATCACCGGCTTTTCTCCGCGCACGATCAGCCGCACCAGCCGGTGGGCGCGGCGCAAGCGCAGACGAGCCGCCGTTGGTGCGATGTTCTCCATGGAACGCAGATCCCCACCGGCGCAGAAACGTCCCTCCGCCCCCGTGATCACGATTGCGCGCACGGCTTCGTCGGTCATGGCCTGCTCCAGCAGGTCATGCAGAGCTTCGCGCATCGGCAGCGAGAGCGCGTTGCGCCGGGTTGGATCGTGCAGTGTCAGCAAGGCGATCGCGCCGCGACGCTCGGACAGCACGGGGGGGAGCTGCATGGTGGTGTCGGGCATGATTTCGTCCTCTCCGCTGCCGGCCCTCGGGCGGCTCAGCGACCCAGTGCCTGGGAAGCTTCGCTGATAAGGGCGCGCGCGATGACCAGTTGCTGAATCTGGGTTGTGCCTTCGTAGATGCGGAACAGCCGGGCGTCGCGGTAGAGACGCTCGACGGGATAGTCGGCCATGTACCCGGCGCCGCCGTGAATCTGCACCGCACGGTCGGCGACCCGGCCAACCATTTCGCTGGCGAACATCTTGCAACAGGATGCCAGCATCGGGACCTTCTCGCCGGCATCGACGCGTCGTGCGGCATCCAGGGTCATACAGCGGGCAGCATAGATCTCCGCCTGGCTGTCGGCCAGCATTGCCTGGATCAATTGGAACTGTGCGATGGCCTGGCCGAACTGCTGGCGTTCCACCGCGTAGCTCAGGCTCTCGTCGAGCAGCCGTT
This sequence comes from Algihabitans albus, assembly GCF_003572205.1. Taxonomy (NCBI): domain Bacteria; kingdom Pseudomonadati; phylum Pseudomonadota; class Alphaproteobacteria; order Rhodospirillales; family Rhodovibrionaceae; genus Algihabitans; species Algihabitans albus. The sequence continues at coordinate 298,196 of NZ_QXNY01000003.1, read as the reverse complement.
GCGCCGCACCGACGCAGACAGCGGCCAGATGGATGCGGCCTCGATCCAGTACCTTCATCGCCGTCTTGAAGCCCTGTCCGCGTCTGTCCGGTCCACCGATGATCGCAGTAGCCGGAATTCTCACGTTGTCGAAGACGACGTCGGCCGTATGCGCGCCACGCTGCCCCATTTTGCGGTCCCAAGGACCGACCGTGATGCCTGGCGTATCGGCTTCAACGAGAAAGGCCGAAAGTCCGCTCGCACCCGGCTGGTCCGGCTCGCTGCGCGCCATCACCGTGAAGAGCCCTGCCTCCGGTGCGTTGGTGATGTAGCGCTTGGTGCCGGAGAGCAGAAAGTCCTCTCCATCCGGCCGCGCGGTCGTACGCAGGGAGGCGGCATCCGACCCGCTGTCTGGCTCGGTCAGGCAGAAGGACGCGATCAGGTCCCCGCTGGCGATGCGTGGGAGGTACTTCTGCTTCTGCGCTTCCGTGCCATCTGTGACGATGCCCTGCGAGCCGATCCCGTTATTGGTCCCGAGCATTGAGCGGAACGCGACCGATGCGCGGCAAAGTTCGAACATGAGCCGGACCTCGGCCTCAAGCGGCAGGCCAAGCCCGCCGTAGGAGTCCGGTACGGAGATGCCGAACAAGCCGAGGTCACGCAGCAGCGCCCGTATCTCGTCCGGAACCCGATCCTCGGCGACGGTCTTTTCCTCGGCGGGGATCAGGCGTTCCTCGACGACGCGGCGCACGGTCTCCGCGAGCTCGAGCGTCAGGCCTTCGTCCAGTGGCATGTCATCTTCTCCGGAATCCGGTTCGTCCGCCATGCTAGGGAAGGGGCTCGTTGGGATCAACCAATGCAAAACGTATTTTTGCAGAGCAAAATTCGAGCAGTTTCGCTGAGCGAAACAAAGAGCTAGACTCGCCAGTCGCAGCGCTAGAGGAGTTTCGTGCCATGAGCACACGGCGGAATTGGCAGCTAGAGTCGGATCTTGACGAGTCCGGAGGGGTGGAGGCCGATGGATCGAAAGATCGGCAGTTCATTACCGCGCTATCCCGAGGGTTCGACGTGCTGCGCGCCTTCGATGCCGCCGATCCGCTACTCGGGAACCAGGAGATCGCCTCTCGCACCGGCCTGCCGAAGCCGACCGTGTCGCGGATTACCTATACTCTCACGAAGCTTGGCTATCTGAAGTACGTTCCCAAGCTCGAGCGCTACCGCCTGGGGTCCGGCGTGCTGGCCATCAACCAAGCCTACCTCGCGAGCCTGGCGATCCGCGATCTCGCGCGCCCGCACATGCTGGAACTGGCGACCGCGTCGCGTGGCACGGTCGCGTTGGGCGACCGCGATCGTCTCAGCATGGTCTACATCGAGTTACAGCGCAGCGTCAGCCACGTGATTCTGCATCAGGATATCGGCAGTCGCTTGCCCCTGGCGCGCAGTGCCATGGGGTGGGCTTGGCTGGAGAGTGCGCCAGAGGCCGTGCGCCGTCAGGTGATGGATGCCCTCAAGCAACAGGAAGGCAAGGACTGGACGTCGGTGAAGAAGCATATCGCCAGAGCGGAGCGCGAGATCGCCGACACTGGATTTTGCTTGGGCATCGGCTGCTGGGTCCCGGATATCAACGGCGCCGGCACGGCCTTTCTCGCGCCGGACGGTCAGACTGTCTATGCCTTCAATCTCGGCGGTCCGGCCTTCGTTCTCAGCGAAGAGCGTCTGCGCCAAGACCTGGGACCGCGTCTGGTCGGCATGCGTCGGGCGATCGAGGCCGACTATCTGCGCCAAGGGCTGCGCTGACGGCTCTTGCCCACACGGCATGACAGCTTCCGTCCCAGTGAGGCTTGAAAGGCATCATCACTTTCGTGCACCCTAGTTTTGCATGGTAAAACAGGATTTCGCATGAAACGTGTCGCCGTCGTCGGTGTCGGTCAGACGACCTATGGCCTGGAGCCCGAGCGCAGCTTGAAGTCGCTGTTCGCCGAGGCGGCCTCCGCGGCTTTTGCTGATGTGCCCAAGGGACTCGATCCGCGCGAGGTTGAGGAGGCTTTTATCGGCAGCCTCTCCACGGGCGGTTCGCAGCTCGGAAACTTCGCGCCCTTGATGCTGGAAAGCGCTGGGATGGTCGGAGTGGCCGGCCGGCATGTCGAGAATGCCTGTGCATCCTCCGGCTTCGCATTCCGCGATGCCTTTCATGCCGTCGCCTCGGGCGCCGTGCGGATCGCCGTTGCAGGCGGGATCGAGAAGATGAGCGATCTGCCGCGTGAGCGGAATCGATCTTGGCTGGGCGTCTCCGGCGATGTCGAGTGGGAGCGGCTCGCGGGCACGAATTTCCCCGGCATCTACGCCATGATGGCACGCCGCCACATGCATGAGTTCGGTACGACCAAGGCTCAAATCACGGGCGTGGCCGTGAAGAATCGGTCGAACGCCGTCTCCAACCCCAAGGCACAGGTCCGCAAGGCCATCACGCTGGAACAGGCGCTGGCGACGCCCAACCTCGCCGATCCCTTCTGTCTCGCCGACGCTTGCGGTATCACCGACGGAGCTTCGATGGTGATTCTCTGCGACTGGGATCTTGCCGGCGACTTGACCGACCGCGCCGTCGAGGTGGCCGGGAGCGGAGCCGGCAGCGACTACGTGGCGATCCACGACCGCCCCAGCGTCACGCAGTTGCCTGCGACGCGAAAAGCGGCGCGCCAGGCCTATGCGCAAGCCGGCATCGAACCGGAAGAGATCGACCTTGCCGAGGTGCATGACTGTTTCACGATTGGCGAGATCCTGGCCTACACCGATCTCGGCTTCTGCAGTGAGGCCGAGGCCGGCCGTTGGCTGGAGGAGGGGGTCACCGCCCGCAATGGCCGTCTCCCTGTCAACGGTTCCGGCGGCTTGATCGGTAAAGGCCATCCCATCGGTGCGACCGGCACTGGTCAGATCTACGAGCTGGTCAACCAGTTGCGTGGAACAGCCGAGGCGCCGGACCGCCAGATCGTCGATGCGCGCTACGGCCTCGCCCACAATGTTGGCGGTTCGGGCGGCAGCGTCGCCGTGCACATTCTCAAAGCAGCGGCTTAGGAGGTACGCATGGCGCAGACGAGCATCGGACTCATGGCTTACGCCCCCGCGCTCCCCAGGCTGCGGCTGTCAGCGACGGCCTATAGGGAGGCTTGGGGTGGTTGCCAGGCGCGCGGCTTGAAGCGCAAGGCCTTCTGCGCCTACGACGAAGACGCGGTGACACTGGCGATCGCCGCCGCTCGTGCTGTTCTCGATCGGGTTCCGGACTCTGACCGCTTCGACGCGATCTTTCTCGGCGCCACTAGCCTGCCCTACGAGGAGAAACCGAGCGGCGCCACGATCTTGAGCGCCTTGACCGAACGGCGCGATCTTCGGGTCGTGGAGATTGGGGGGTCGACGCAAGCCGGTCTGCAGGCCTTGATCGCGGCCTGGGAGTTTTGCGCCGCCGCACCGGGGCGCCGGGCCTTGGCGATTGCCGCGGATGCACCGGCGGCACCGGTTGACGCGCCCTACGAACACGCCTTGGGTGCCGGTGCTGCGGCTTTTCTCGTCGGTGCGGATGGCGCAGTCGCAACCTTCGAGCGGTCCGGCGCTGTTAGCCGGGAGACTTTCGGCCGTCGCATGCGCCGGCAGGGCGCTGCGACCCTGCAAGATCTGGAACTCCGCACGGATGACGTCGGACCTGTGTTGCGAGATCTGCGGGCGTCGTTTGGCGCTCCGACGGCTGTCGACTTTCTTGCGCTCGGTGGGGACGCCGCAGCCGCCCGGCGCGCGCCACAGGCGCTGGGGGTCGGCGATGCTGCCCTCTGCGCACCCTGGTCGGAGCTCGGCGACGGCGGCGCGGCCTTGGCTGGCTTGGCCCTGTGCGACGCGCTCGATCGTGCCAAGGCGGGAGAGGCCATTCTGGCCGTTGCCCTCGGCGGCGGAGCGACAGTCCTCAGCCTGAAGGCGGCCGAGGGCGCGGCCGCCGGACTTACGCTGACGGAGTCCGCAGCCGGCGGACGGGAGGTCGGCTATCTCGACTACCTGCGGCACAAGCGTATGCTGTCCAGTCGCTTTGGAGGCACGGCATGAGCTCCTACATCTCGCTGCCCATGTTCGGCGCTAATATCGGAGAACGCTTGCGGCTCGAGGCGGCGCGCTGCCGATCCTGTGCAACGCCGATCTATCCGCAACGACCGCAGTGTCCTGGCTGTGGCGCTAGCGAATTCGACATCGAAGCGCTTTCGGGTGAGGGTGAGCTCTATACCTACACGGTGATCGCGCGTGGCGGCGCACCGGCCGAATTCGACGATCAGCAGACCATGACTGGATCGATTGTGGTGGGGGTCGTGGAGTTGCGCGAAGGGCCGCGGATCATGGCGCAGATCGCCGACAGCGAGCCGGAGTCACTGACGATCGGGATGCCCGTGCGCGCGGAGGTCAGACGGCTCTACGACCAGGAAGGCGTCGTTCGCTACGGCACCAAGTTCGTACCGGTGCCGGACTGACGGCGATCCCGCTTCTCCTTCTCAAGTCGGTGGAATCAGAACGATCTTTCCGATCAGATCGCCGCTTTCCATCAGGCTGTGGGCCGCTGCGGCCTGATCGAGAGGAAAGCGTGCATGCACCAGCGGCTTGACCCGGCCGGTCGACAGCAGCGGCCAGACCTCACGGCGCAGTTGCCGGGCAATCTCAGCCTTTTCCTCATCGCTGCGAGGCCTGAGTGTCGAGCCTGTCCAAGTGAGGCATTTGCTCATCAGCAGCCTGGCGTCGATAGTGACTTTGCTTTCCTTGATGAAGGAGACTTGCGCCAAGCGCCCGTGAGACGCCAGCAGTCTCAGGTTCTTGGCCACGTAGTCGCCGCCGACGATGTCGAGAATGACATCGATGCCACGCTCGCCCGTCAACTCTTTCAGCAGAGGCTCGAAGTCCTGAGAGCTTCGGTCGATCGTCGCGACTGCGCCGAGATCTCGACAGACCTGGCACTTCTTTTCGCCGCTCGCCGTCGCATAGGGCACCGCGCCGAGCGCGGCTGCGAGTTGCAATGCCGTCGTCCCGATGCCCGACGTGCCGCCGTGGATCAAGACCGTTTCCCCAGCCTTGAGACCAGCGCGCATGAAGAGATTGTACCAGACGGTGAAGAAGGTCTCCGGCACCGCCGCCGCCGTTTCCAGGTCGAGCCCCTCCGGTCTTGGCAGGCAGTGCGCGGCGGGTGCCTTGCAGATCTCGGCGTAGCCGCCACCTGGAGTCAAGGCGCAAACCTGGTCGCCGACGGCCGGCCAAGTGACGCCGTTTCCGACCGAGGTGACCGTCCCGGAAACTTCGAGACCCGGGATCGGGGAGGCACCAGGCGGTGGCGGATAGCTGCCTTGGCGCTGACGTATATCGGGCCGGTTGACGCCCGAGGCGGCGACCGCGATCAGCACTTCGCCCGTTCCGGCCTGGGGTGGCGAGCCGTGGCGAAGGACGAGACCCTCGGGTCCTCCTGGGGTCTCGATATCGATGTAGCGCATGCCGATCTCCCGTTAGAAAAGCGAGCCGAGGGACGCACCGCCGCAGACGAAGAGCGTCTGGCCCGTAACGAAACCCGCCTCCGGCGCGGCGAAGAAGACCGCCGCGCGGGCGACGTCCTCGGGGCTGCCGAGCCGACCGAGTGGAATGGAGTCCACGATCTTGCGCGTCTGCGGTGCCTCGGCCGGGTTGTTGGCGCGAAACAGTTCGGTCTCGATCGGACCCGGAGCGACCGCGTTACAGGTGATGCCATCGGGCGCAAGTTCCTGCGCCCAGGTGCGGATCAGACCGATCATGCCGGCCTTGGTTGCTGCGTAGGCCGTGCGATTGGGTTTGCCCAGCGCGGCGCGGCTGGCGAGGCCGACAATCCGCCCATAGCCGTGCCGCCGCATCGCGGGCAGTGCCGCGCGCGCGACCAGGATTGCCGAGTTCAGATTGACATCGGCCAGGTGTCGCATGTCCTGCCATCGCGTTTCCGCCAAGCTGGCATTGATGCACTGACCGACGTTCGCGACCACGACACCGAAGCTCCGGTCTGTCGTCAGCTTTCGCAGAGCCGCTTCGACGGCTTCCGGCTCGGCGAAATCTACCCTGTGCGTCGTGACGCTCGGGAGTGCGTTCGGCCAGGCATCTCGGTCGAGGTTCAAAACGCGATAGCCTTCGGCCGCGAGGCCCTCGACGATGGCGCGTCCGATTCCCGCGGAACCTCCGGTCACCAGAGCCGTCTTGCGATGCTCCGTCTCCTGGGGGGGAAGGTCGCTCATGATTCCGGTCTCTTCTTTGCTGGTTGGATTTCTAAAGGTGAGGGGATGCCTGCGTGCCGAACGTAGAGACCGGCCCAGACGAGGGCCCGAAGCAGCCTGTTCGCAGGCTGTTGAACCCGCTGTCCGGCGCGGCGGTTCTGGTGCTCTGGGTCGGCGTTCTGATCCAGGCTCTCACCGGACTGGCGTTCGTTGCGCCGGCGACTTTGGGGGCCCTGGCTCTCTATCTGTTGCTGCAGGCGCCTCAGCTTCCGCGGACAGCTTGGGTGCATCTTACGGTCGGTGCGGCCGTCACGCTCTTTTCCCTCTGGTGGCTCGAACACCCAGGCGAAGCGGTGATGGCGGCTCTGGGGCGCGCTGCCTTTCTCGCCGCGCTCTTCGCCGCGCTCGGTGCACTGCGCGAAGCCGCGCGCGGCTCCGATACCGTACTGACGGCTGGGCGTCTGCTGGCGCGGCAACCGCCCGGTCGTCGCTACGCAGCCATGACCTTGGGTGGAACTCTCTTCGGAACCATCCTGAACTTCGGCGCCGTCGCATTGCTGGGCGGGATGGTGCGGGACGCCAACACGCTGCAGTCTGCCGGTGGTGACCGCCGCATCCAGGCCATCCGCGAGCGGCGTATGCTCCTGGCCGTCCTGCGCGGATTCTCCGTCCTGATGTTCTGGAGCCCCCTGACGGTCGCCTTCGCCATCGTGACCACGACCGTGGCCGGGACCGCCTGGCCCAGTTTGATGCTGTTCGGCGGCTTGGCAGCGATCTCCGTCCTCACACTCGGTTGGGCGATCGATCGCCTGACCATGCCGAGACCGCGCGTCCCGGCTGCCGCCGAACCTTTCCGTTGGCAGGCGCTTGCGCCGCTGTTCGGGTTGCTCGGCCTGGTTTTCGGTTTGTCGCTGCTGGTCGATGAAACGACGGATGGCGCCCTGATCCACGGTGTGATTTTGGTCGTGCCTCTCATCGCTCTGTCGTGGCTCGCCCTCGGCAAGGGGGTGCGGCACAGCACCGGCCGGATGGGCAGCTACCTCGGCGAAACCGTACCGACTCAGCGAGCGGAGATCGCCGTGCTCGGCAACGCCGCCTTTCTGGGAACCCTCATCGCCGCCCTGCTGTCCGAAAGCGGTGCTGAAGCCGCACTCGATCAGGCGCAGCTGCCGCCGCTGCTGATCGCCGTGGTCATGCCCTGGCTCGTGGTCGTCTTTGGTCAGTTGGGCGCCAATCCGCTGATCAGCGTGACCGTCCTGGCAGCCGTGATCGGTGATCCTGCGCGCTTCGGCGTCGAGCCGACCGTCTTCGGCCTCGGCCTGGTAATGGGATGGGGACTGACCGTCGGTTCCTCCCCGGCGGCGGCGGCAACCATGATGATCGGCAGGCTCTCCGGTTGCTCCGCGCGCGCCATCGGGCGGGATTGGAACGGACTTCACAGCTTGCTCGCACTGCTGCTCTGCTCGTTGCTCCTGGCCGTCGGGCATTTCGTCGGCTAGGCGCTTCGCGCTGCCGCACAGAAGTCGGTTGCCTCGACCGCCGTACAAACGGATTGCTCAATCAGCAATCGCCAGGCCGCTTGGTCGCATTCCATAGGTTCCGGCGCCAGCGGATCGCGGGAGCTCAGTCTGTGGTCGACCACCAATTTCGCCAATACGATACGCTTGGCATCCCCCTGGCGTTTCGCCAGAGCCGCACCCTCGAGCGCCAGGATTGCGGCTGTCGTTGCATTGTAGAGCGCACTCGCCACATGGCGCGCCGAGTGCTCGCCGGCGCTGGCTTGCTCGCCAGTCCTCTCGGCGAGCTGCGCAGCCATCGCGAGCCGCTGGGTCAGAGTGGCTCGGAAGTCGGGAGAGATCGTGTCGCTCGCCGCGAGCCGTTGGGACAACCCGTCCACGACAGGCCTGTGAGCCTCTTGCTTGCGTATGGCGCGCAGAACGTCGAGGGCGACGATATTGCTCGTGCCTTCCCAGATCGACCCGAGATGGGCATCGCGCACCAGACGCGGGCTGATCCATTCTTCGATATAACCCGAGCCGCCGCGCACCTCCATGGAGTCGCCGGTCACCTTGCGCGCGTCGCGGCAGGCCCGGAACTTGATCAGCGGTGTCAGCAGACGCAGCCAAATCGAGGCTTCGCTGTCCCCATCGTCGGACCTAGCCATGACGTCTGCAGTGAACAGTGTCATCGACAGCGCTTGCTCGGTCGGGACGAGGAGCTTCAGGAGCTGGCGCCGCATCAGGGGCATGTCGGTCAGGCGATGTCCGAAGGCTGCGCGATTCTCCGCTACATGCCGTGCTTCGTGGAGCGCCCGCCGCATCAGGCCTGCCGCGCGAACGCCGTTCGACAAGCGTGAGACGTTGATCATCTCCGCCATCTGTTTGAAGCCCTGGTCGAGCCGGCCGACAGGATAAGCTAGAGCCCCCTCCAGCCGGATTTCACCCGATGCCAGGGAACGGGTTCCCAGCTTGTCTTTCAGTCGCACGATCCGATAGGCATTCGGCTGCTCACCGCCGCTTCCGTCGCTTAGCGTTCGCGGCATCAGAAAAAGGCCGAGCCCGCGCGTGCCCGAGGGTGCCCCTTCGGGCCGTGCAAGCACCATGGCCCAGGCGGCGTCGGGATTGGAACAGAACCACTTGTCGCCATGAAGTCTCCATTGGCCAGCTTCGTCGGTCTGCGCCGTCACCGTGCCGGCTCCCACGTCCGAGCCCGCGCCTTGCTCGGTGATGAACATCGCCCCTTGAGCAAGCGCGTCGACATCGGTCGTGGTCAGTTCCGATAGGGCGCGTTCGACCAAGGCCGGATCGCCGAAGCGTCTTAGCGTGCGGGTCAGGGCGTCGGTCATGCTGATCGGGCAGCAAAGGCCGAACTCCGACTGCACGAACAGATAGGTCAGCGCGTACTTGGCTGCCGGCGGGATCGGGTCCGGCCAGCCCAGCACGCCGCCCCGGTGTGACATCGCCGCCAGACCGTATTGCCCGAAGGCGATCTCTTCCAGCTCCCGGTAGGCCGGATGCTTCTCGATCCGGGCCGCGTCGCGGCCCTGACGGTCGCGGGCGTGTAGGACCGGCGGATGTCTGTCCGCTGTATGTGACAGCGCGTCGAGCCGCGTCGTAACCATCGCACCCAAGCGGGCCAGATGCGGCCGCAGATGAGCGTAGAGATCGGCCGGCAGGTAGAGATCGAGAAGCTGCTGAAGCGAGCGGTCCTTCTCCCAGAGATCGAGCCCTTCCGTATCGGGTTGCGACGGGGTTTCGGTCAAGCTCCGGTTTGCCGAGTTCTCGTGCCCCGTGACGATTCCCGCTCGTCCAACCTGGCTCATCCTGCGGCTTCCAGTCCGGCCTCTTCCGAAGCCTCGTCCGCGATCAGGACACCGGCCTCCTCGAGGTCCGCGATTTGCCGCTCCGACCAGCCGCGCGCGCGCAGAACGGCCCGGCTGTCCTGACCGAGCCTGCCGGGCTTGCTGTGGACCTTGCCCGGCGTGCGGGACATCTTCATCGGGATACCGGTACCGCGGTAGCCGTCCAACTCGACCACCATTTTGCGATGCCGCGTGTGAGGGTGGTCGAGGACCTCGGTGATCTCGCGCACGGCACCTGCCGGCACGCCGGTCTTGAGCAGTGCTTCCGTCAGGCTCTCTGCCTCGTGATCGGCGAGCAGTGCCGCGAGTTCGGCGCGCAGCGCATCGCGTTGCTCGACGCGCGCCGCGTTGTCGAGAAAGCGCAGGTCCTCGGCGAGTTCCGGCTTTCCCAGGAACCTGCAGAGCATCGCGAATTGGCGGTTGTTGCCGATGGCGAGAAAGACCGGCTTGGTTTTGGTCGGAAACAGGTCGTAGGGCGAGATGTTAGGGTGGGCATTGCCGATCCGTTGCGCTGGTCTGCCGGTCATCAGCGCATTGGCAGCCTGAGGATGCAGCAAAGCGACGGCGCTGTCGTAGAGCGGTACGTCCAGCTTCTGGCCTTTGCCGCTGCGCTCGCGCTCCAGCAAGGCTGCAAGGATTCCGATGGCCGCCGTCATCCCGGTGCCGAGATCCACGATCGGCGTCCCCATGCGCAGCGGGCCTGTGTCCGGTGTGCCGTTGACGCTCATCGTTCCGGAAAGTGCCTGAATTACAGCGTCATAACCTGGTAGGCCGCCCATCGGACCGTCGTCGCCGAAACCGGTGATATGGCAGTAGACGAGACGTGGAAAGCGCTGCTGCAGGACATCTTCCCAACTGATCCCCCACTTCTCCAGTGTGCCGGTCTTGAAGTTGTGAATCAGCACGTCCGCGGTCTCGAGCAGGCGGAACAGCACCTCTCGCCCCTCGGCCTTGGAGAGGTCCAGCGACAAGAACGCCTTGTTCCGGTTGGCGCCCGAGAAGTAGGCGGACAGGCCGTCGCGGAAGGGCGGGCCCCAACCGCGGGTCTCGTCGCCGGTCGGTGGCTCGATCTTGATGACCTCGGCGCCCTGGTCGGCCAGGATCTGGGTGCAGTAGGGACCCCCCAGCACTCTGGTGAGATCGATCACCGTTGTTCCGGCTAGAGCGCCTGAGGCAGAGACAGGGTCGGTCATCGGTCGGCGGACTCCAGTTTGGCCTTGACCGGCGGCAAGCCGGCGACAGAGGCAGTGAAGAGGTCTGTTGCGAAACGCGGATAGGTCTCCGCGACCTCCGCCGCGACCCGGGTTCGAAGCGTTGCAAGCTGGTGTTGCGATGGAAGCGGCGTGATGGGTATCGACTCCGGTATATCGAAGTCGAAGCCGGTTTTGTCGCACACCTCTTCGACACTGTGTCCTGGATGAACGGAGGCAAGACGGAAGCGGCCGCGCGTGCTGTCGAAACGCATGACGCAGAGCCCGGTGACCAGTGCGTAGGGTCCGCCTCTGCGGTAGACGCCCGGCTCGGAGATGCCCGGCGCGGAGATGTAGTCCACTTTGCGGACGAAGACCTTCCGATCGTGCTGTTCGCGGAACAAGATGACTCGGGGGACGACGAAGTAGAGATATGCGGAGCCGAAGGCACCGGCGAAACGGGCCTTGGGGCGGTCCGGATCACCGATGCAGGTCAAGTTGATGTTGGCGGCCCCGTCGATTTGGGCGCCGCTCAGAAAGAAAGCGTCGATCCTGCCTTGCCCTGCCGCGTCGAAGAGTTCGCGCCCGCCGTCGGTGAAGTAGTTGTGGCGGCGACTGCCCAACAGAGTGACCCGCATTTCGTCTCCCGACAGCGCGCGGGCCAGCAGGGTGGCGCTGCCCGGGATCGGCGACAGGGCACCGACCGCTACGTTGCGACAGCCGGACAGCAGATCAGCGATAGCTTGGATCACGACTTCGCGGACGTGGATGCCCTGGCTCATGCCGCCGTCTCGCCAGCGAGGGCTCGGCGCAGGGCCGCGAAGGCGCCGGCCCAATCTCCTTGACCGCCGGCCTGGGTCCAGTTGGCCACGGTCTCCGGTTCCGGCTCGTAGAGATCCTGCAAACCCAGCGGACGGGCGCCGCCCGGCGCCACGGCCAAAGACGAAACGTAGAGAGACGGCAGCACACCGGCTGCGCTTGCCTCCTCGGCCAGCAGATCGTCATCGACGATCTCTTCAACCGTTACCAGGGTTCTCCGCGCCGCATGGGCCAGGCTGGCCAGTTCTCGGCGTCGACCGATCCAGACGTTGCCCGAGCGATCGGCGCGTGGCGCATGAAAGAGGGCAACGTCGGGCCGGATCGCCGGTACGGTGACGATGCGCAGATCCGCGTCCGTCTCGGGGAAGGGATTGTCGATCACCTGCCAGTCGAGGCGACGGTGCAAGATGTCGGAGCCGATGATGCCGCGCAGCGGCATGAAGGGAACACCCTTCTCGGCCGCCTGAAAGCCGGCGTGTAGCGCTGGACAGGTCGCATCCAGCATGCGCAGCCGCCCGGCTTTGACGGCTTGCGTGAAGGCCGGCGCCAGGCCGGCTTCGCCGAGCGTGATGGCGGCGGTCTCCACTGTGCCGACGCAGCCGCTTGCGATCAGCATGTCCGCCTGCAGGCCGCTGCTTGGCAGGCAGATCAGGTGCAGGCTTCGTGGAGCCCGCTCGATGATCCGCAAGGTCGCCGCCACGGCCACCCCTCCGTAGTCCGGAGGTAACGCCAGCCGGCAGCCGTCTTCGATCTCCGAAATCAGGTGATCAAGACCGACGACTTGCGCCGCGCCGCCCGGTAGGCGGTGTTGAGTCTCGTACATGACGGTTCCTCCCACCGTCGGCGCCCCGGACGATCTGTCGGAACGCAGGATGACCGATGGCCCTTGGCCGGGCTTCGACAGTCTCTCTGCTGCTGGCGATAGACCCGCGGCAGGCACTGAACTCTTGCATCCAAATGCCGGGAGAGTCACGCTAGCAAATGTAAAACGCTGTTCCAAAGATCGAAATTGGACCGCGTGAGGCATTGAAAAACAACAAAAAGTAATCCTCGCGAGTCTGCTATACGGCCTCCTCTGGTCGGGATCTGAATTGGATAAATGCGCAGAAGATAGGCGGACGTGAACAAGCTGCTCAGACAGGCAGCGAAATCAACGAGAGGGAGGATGTGACCAATGATGAGTGGGTATAGCCGGAGGTGGGCCTTTGGTGCGTTCGGCGCCGCCCTGCTGGCGGGCGGTCCGGCCGCGGCGGAGGACATCATGCTGCCCGACACTATGATGTGGAGCGCCTACGACGTCGGCTCCAGCGGCTACACGGAAGCATCGGCCGTGGCCGACGCCATGATCAAGGAGTACGGCACCCGAATCCGTATCATGCCGTCGGGCACGTCGATCGGCCGACTGCTCCCCCTGAAGACCGGCCGCGTGCAGTACGGCTGGTTGGCGAATGAGGTCTATTTCGCCACGGAGGCGATCTACGATTTCGCGGCGCGCGAATGGGGGCCTCAGGACCTTCGTGTCCTGCTTGGCCGGCCGGCCGGTTTCGGCCTCGGCTGCGCCGCCGATGCCGAGATCGAATCGATTGCCGACATCAAAGGCCTGCGAGTCTCGCGCATTCAGGCCAATCCCTCGGTGAACATCAAGGTCGAGGCGATCTTGGCCTTTGCCGGCCTGAGTTGGGATGATGTCGAGGTTGTCGACGTTCCCTCCTACGGCGCAGCCCTGCGAGGTGTTGTCGAAGGCGCCAACGATTGTGCCGGCGGCGTGCCGACCGCCGGGATCTTCCGCGAACTGGAAGCCTCCAGTCGCGGAATCTCTTGGCCGCCGCTTCCGGCCGACAACGACGAAGGCTGGACCCGGTTGCGCGGTGTGGCACCTTTCTTCTCGCCGGCCGTCGAGACCGTGGGCGCAGGCCTGTCGGATTCCAATCCCGGTTACCTGATCGCCTACAGGTACCCGATGATCACGACCTACGCCGAGACATCCGAGGAGCAGGCCTACAGTCTGGTCATGGCGATGGTCGAAACCTTCGATATGTACAAGGACGTCAACGCGGTCATGCCGCGTTGGAACTTTGAGACTGCGGGCCAGCCGCCGGCCGACGCGCCGTTCCATCCCGGGGCCGTACGTGCCTTGAAGGAACTGGGCGTCTGGAGCGATGAGCACGAGGCTTGGAACCAGAACCGTCTGCAACGCATGACCGCCGTGCAGGCAGCTTGGGATGCGGCCCAAGAGCTCGCGCTGGACCAGCAGATTGCCGGTAAGGACTGGCCGGCGTTCTGGTCGGACTATCGCAACCAGAACCTACAGTAGCGGAACGCGGCTCCCTTGCAGGCGGGCCGTTCGACCGGAACGGCCCGCCTGTCTTCTTCATCGCGTCCAGCACCCAAGGGATGCCGACCAGCCAGCGGAATCGAGCTTTCATGAGCGAACGCGACACGCCTGTTCCGGCTGACTGGGGGTGGCAACGGTCAGGCCGCGTCTCCGGACCGGCGTGGTTTGCCTGTCTCGTCTTGTCGGCGGTCGGACTCACCTCGGCCGTGAATCAGATCTTCAACCTCCAGATCCTCGGCTTTGCGCCGATCAGCACGGGCTACTACTACCTGCTGATTGCATTCTTCCTGCCGATCGTCTTTCTGGCCTTTCCCGCGCGAGCCAGCGACGCGGTGCGGGTGGGCTGGTACGACTGGCTGTTGGCCGCCGCCGTAATGGCGGCTGGCCTCTACCTCTCCGCCAATGCCCGCAACATTCTCAGCATGGGCTGGGACCTTCTGGCACCGCCGATGCCCACGGCGATCTCGGGTTTGCTGGTGCTGCTCGCGCTGGAGGGTGTGCGCCGCTGCGGCGGCGCTGCGCTACTCGCTATCTGCGCCGTCTTTGCGGTCTATCCGCTGTTCGCCGGATCGATGCCCGGCTTCCTCTGGGGTAGCCAGTATACTCTGCCGGAGACGGCGCGGGCCCATGCCATGGGTGTCGAGAGCATCATCGGCATTCCCATGCGGGTCGTCTCCGACCTGCTGATCGGATTTCTCGTCTTTGGCGTCGCCCTGACCGTCTCCGGCGGCGGCGATTTCTTTATGAAGCTGGCAACCGCCCTGCTGGGCGGGTCGCGCGGCGGACCGGCCAAGGTGGCGATCCTCTCTAGCGGTTTCTTCGGGAGTCTGTCTGGCAGTGTGATCTCCAACGTTCTCTCGACCGGTTCCATGACCATTCCGACCATGAAGCGTTGCGGGTATCCGCCGGCCTATGCCGGGGCGGTCGAGGCCTGCGCCTCGACCGGCGGTGCGCTCATGCCGCCGGTCATGGGGGCCGTCGCCTTCATCATGGCGAGTTTTCTCAACGTTCCCTACGTCGAGGTTATGACGGCTGCAGCCGTGCCGGCGTTGCTCTTCTATGCCGTTCTTTTACTGCAGGCGGACGGTTACGCGGCGCGCGTCGGTTTGCGGGGTTTGCCGCGCGGCGAGTTGCCATCCCTGTTGGGGACCTTGCGCGACGGCTGGGTCTATCTCTTCAGCCTGGCTTTGCTGGTCTATCTGCTGCTGGTCGAGAATATCGAGAGCATGGCCCCCTTCTACGCCGCCGCAGTCTTGATCGTGACGGCGGTGTTCCTGCGGCGCGGGGCCGGACGGCTGCAGGTCCTCCTCGATTTCCTGGTCCAGACCGGCATCAACATTGCGCATCTGATCGGAATTCTGGCGGGTATCGGCCTGATCGTGGGGGCGCTCTCGATCACCGGCGTGGGCAACGCCTTCTCCCGCGAACTCGTGCAGTACGCGGGCGACAGCGTCGTTCTTCTGCTGGTACTCGGCGCGGCAACCAGCTTCATCCTCGGCATGGGGATGACAGTCAGCGCCTGCTACATATTTCTGGCGATCGTGCTGGCGCCGGCCTTGGTACAGTCGGGGCTGGACACGATGGCCAGTCACCTTTTCATCCTCTATTGGGGCATGCTCTCCTACATCACGCCGCCGGTCGCGCTGGCGGCGGTGGCAGCCGCCGGAATCGCCAAGGCGCCCGCCATGGTCACCGGGATGATGGCGATGCGGCTCGGGCTGGTGCTCTTCCTCCTGCCCTTCATGTTCGTCTACAACCCGGCGCTGATCCTGAAGGGTTCCCTGATCGACGTGGCTCTAGCCGTCACAACGGCGCTCGCGGCCGTGTGGATGCTCTCCTCCGCGTTCGAACGCTACCTCTACTTTGTCGGACCGCTGCGACTCTGGCACGCCCTCGTCATGCTGATCGGCGGTTTTGCCTTGATGGTGCCGGAGCATCGCAGCGATCTCATCGGCCTTGTGGCCTTGACGCTGGTCTACGGCGAACGCCTGCTGCTGGCTCGCAAACCCCATGCCCTCTGACCGTTTAGGAAAGATTCGACGGACATGACTTTTCCGCTCGACGCGATCAACGCGACCCTCGACCGTCTGAGCCGGCACCCGTTCTATGCCGGCCGTCTGCCTCGTCAGGTTACCTGCGCCGATGAGTTTGCGGCGCGAGTCCCTCCGATGCGCCGTAACGATCTGGTCGGCGAGATGCGCAAGCCGGGCTTCGGTGCCTTCGCCTGTCCACAGGCGGTGCGCATGAACTTCTCTCCGATGGGGGGCGGCCTGGTGCCGATCCTACATACGAAGGCCGACTTGGCGCGCATCAATGCGGCTGCGGGCAGCCAACTCTCGGCCTGCGGCATAGGGCCCGACGACGTCTGCGCCGTGACCTTTGGCTATCATCTCTTCGTCGCCGGACTGTTCTACCAGTCGCAAATGGAGGCGCATGGCGTGACCTGTGTTCCGGCCGGGCCCGGCGAGGCGGATCGGACGGCGGCGCTCTGCCGCGATGCGGGCGTGACGGTACTGGCGGGCAATCCCAGCTTCGCCCTGCGCCTGCTCGAGGCCGGTATGCCGGCCCCACGGGTTTTCTTTGCCGGCGGCGAACCCTTCACCGGCAATCGAACGCTGTACGACGCGGTACGGCAGGCCATGCCGGAGACGCAACTGATCGACTCCTTCTCGCTGTCGGAAGTCTTGCCGGTCGCACGCACTTTCCCGGGTGGCGAAGGGGTGCACGTCTTCGACGAACTGCTCTATGCGGAAGTGATGGATCCCGAAACCGAGGCTCCCGTCGCGGAGGGCGAGCGGGGCGAGCTCGTCCTCACGCACCTTGGAAAAGAGGCGCAGCCGCTTGTGCGCTATCGTACCGGTGACCTGACCCTACTGCAGCACACGGCGCCGCTGCACGGCCGTAGGGTGAATCTGCCGCGCGTGGTGTTCGGCCGTACCGACGACATGGTGAAGGTCAAGGGGGTCAAGCTCTATCCGTCCGAACTGCGCACCGTGTTACTGGGCCTGCCCGGTACCAGCGGTTCGCATCGATTGCTGATCGACAGCCTGAATGGCGGCGACCGCTTGACCCTGATCGTCGAAGGTCTGCTCGACGAGGTGGCGCGCGAGACGGTTCGCCGGTCTTTCAAGAGCCAGACCCTGCTGTCTCTCGACTCACTGGAGACCGTCGAGAGTCTGCCCGAGGGGCCGGTCATGCTCGATGAGCGGACTTGAGAACTATCTGCGGAGATATCCGAGGAGGAAGAATCCATGAGTAAGAGTACATCGGCTGAAGGCAGACCTTGGCGTCTTGTCGTCGATCGCAACGCCTATACGGACTTCTCGATCTCGGTGTCGCCAGCCGTTGAGCGTGCGGTGGCAAGCGGTGAGGCGCCGCCGACCGTCTTTCTGGATATTTTCGACCGCGACAGCATCACCATCGGTGTCAACGAAGATCCGACTCAGGTTCTCGATCTTGAATTCTGCCGCAGCGCGGGCGTCGAGGTGAGGCGGCGCGTCAACGGTGGCGGTGCGATCTATGCCGGCGCCGGTTCGATCTTCATCTGTTTCTACCTGCCGACCGATCTGCCTGGCGTACCGCAGACTTCACGCGAAGCTTTCCCGCAAGTGTTGGGTGCAGTCGCCGAAACGCTGCGTCGCCGCTACGACGTACCGGCCGCCTATCGACCGCTGAACGACGTCGAGGTCGAGGGCCGCAAGCTGATGCCGACGTCTCTCAAGATCGAGGACGGCGTCATGACCATGCGTATCCTGATCAACACCGCGCCGATCAACATCGATGTCGCCGCGAAGGCCATCCCCTTGCCGCCCGAGAAGGTCAAGGACAAGGTTCATAAGGATATGGCCAGCCGCTATACTGACCTGCAACGCGAAAGTGGGCGCAGTTTTTCCGAGGCCGAACTCGAGCAGTTGACGCGGGAAGTCGCCGAAGATGCCTTTGGCGTCAGCGATTTGGACCGACAGGAGCTGTCGGAGATCGAACGCACTTACGCGGCCGAGCTGCGGGAAAGGCTGTCCAGCGACGACTGGCTCTACGGCAAGACCGAGGCCGTTCGATTTGGTGAGCTTGCCGGTGCCCGCATCGGGCGAGGCCGGGTCAAGGCACCGGGCGGTTTGATCTGGACGGCGCTGAAAGTCCGCGACCAGGCCGTCGAAGCTGCGATCGTCAATGGCGACTGGCACCCCCGCCCGACGGAAAGCATCGAATGGCTCGAGCGTGATTTGGTCGGCTGTGCCGCGGAAGTCGGGGCATTGGAGGTCAAGGTTCGCGCCTTCCTGGCCCGTCAGGATGTCGAGTTCGCCGGGATCGAGTCGGAGCATTTGGTGACGGCCCTGCGGCAGTCTCTGGATCGGCTGGAGACCCCGGTCCCTGCCGGAGCCTGACGCCTGCTCCGGTGAGTCTGCAAGACTTGCATTCGCCAGGCGAAACAGTGTTTCATATTTTTAGCGTTGTAGAGCGCCAAGAAAGCAGCCGGGCGGCGAAGGACTGCGCGGTGGAGCGATGGGAGGGCGCCGATGAAGGCGACCCGGTCAGACGGGCTCGATCGAGCGGCCGGCGGCGCCCCGTTGCGCTGTCGTCTGCAGATTTGGATGCGCCGCTCTGCAGAGATCGCCGCCCTCTGCGGCATGGTGGCGATTCTCGGCATCATGCTCTACTCGGTCTCTGACGTCGCTCTACGGTATCTGTTCAACGCACCGCTGCCAGGCGCCGTCGACGTGGTCGCCTACGGCCTCGGTTTTGCCGTTGCGGCGGTCATGCCCTACGGTTTCGTCAACAGAGATCACGTTTCGGTCGATCTGCTTCCCGGCCTTGCCCGGGGGCGTGGGCGCTTGGCGGTAGAGGCCTTCGTCTGCCTCGTGTCGACAGCTTGTATGGCTGTGCTGACTCAGCGCATCTGGGTTTATGCCCTGGAGCGCCGGACCGTCGGCGACCGCATGTGGATTCTTCAGATCGAGGTCTGGCCGATCTGGTACGCCATGGCGTCCTTTTTCTCTCTGGCCGTTCTTTCCTTGGCTGTCATGACTCTTCTTGCCGCGGCCGATGCGGCCCTCGGACCGGGGCCGGCGGTCTCGCAGAGCGCCGGAGAAGACGTCTCCAAGCCGCAAGCGGGAGGCTGAGCCATGACCGATCAGGCCTGGATCGGGCTCTACGGCTTCGCGGTTCTGCTCGCTCTGGTCGGTGTCAGCATTCCGATCGGCCTTGCAATGGGCATCGTCGGCTTCGGCGGCCTGTGGCTGCTCATAGGTCCCTCGGGCGCGCTTAACGCGCTCGGTATCATCGGGCCGGGCGATCTGGTCAACGCGAATCTCTCCGTCGTACCTCTCTTCGTGCTGATGGGCCTCTTCGCGGGCCAGGCTGGCCTTTCCGGCGAGCTGTTTCGCGCCGCAAATGCCTTCGTCGGACACATTCGTGGCGGCTTGACCATGGCCAATATCGCCGCTTCGGCCGGCTTTGGCGCCATCTGCGGTTCATCCTTGGCGACTGCCGCGACCATGTCCAAGGTCGCTCTGCCGGAGATGCGACGCCATGGGTACAAGGATGCACTGGCGACCGGCAGTATCGCGGCGGGTGGCACGCTCGGAATTCTGATCCCGCCGTCGATCATGCTGGTGCTCTACTCGATCATCACGGAGACGCCGCTCGGCGATCTTTTCATGGCTGCGCTCGTGCCGGGCGCAATGGCGGTGCTGTTCTACATGGTGGCAATTGCCGTGGTCACGGGCCTCGATCCGGACGCGGGGCCCCGTGCCGAACGCGCCAACTGGACCGCGAGGCTGCATGGTCTGCGCGACGCGGGTGGAGTGGCCCTGCTCTTCGTTGCCGTGATCGGCGGCATCTACGGCGGTGTCTTCACACCCACCGAGGCGGCAGCGGTCGGCGCGAGCGGAACACTGGTTTACTTCCTTCTCCGCCGCGGCTTCGACTGGGCCAATCTGAAGGGTGCTCTACTCGAGACGGCCGGCACTACCGCCATGATCTTCTTGATCGTCATCGGAGCCGGTCTTTTCTCGATGTTCATGTCGTTTTCCGGCTTGCCGCGCGTCTTCGCCGCTTCGATCCTTGATCTCGGATTCTCGCCCTTGATGATCGCCTTTGCGATCATGCTGCTTTATCTGGTTCTCGGCTGTTTCATGGACTCCATCGGCATGATGATCCTGACCGTGCCGGTTCTGTTGCCGCTGATCCAAGGCTTGGCGCCGGATCTCGGGATGACCACCGCGGAAGCCGCCGTCTGGTTCGGTATCTTTGCAATCATCGTGATCGAGATCGGACTGCTGACGCCGCCCTTCGGTCTCAACGTCTTCATCATCAAAGGCGCCGTCCGTGATGTCAGTCTCGGCACGATCTACCGGGGTGTCGTGCCTTTCTGGATTGCCGACATCCTACGCCTGACCTTACTGATCCTGTTTCCGGCTTTGTGCCTCTACATCCCTTTCATGCTTTAGCGGATGGCGCGAAGGACGCCAGAAGAACGTGCTTGCCAATAGAAACTCGATGGGAGGAAACGCAAATGAGACTCGGCTTGTTCGCACTGATCGCGGTTGCAGCGATAAATGTCATGTTTATCGGTACAGCGTCCGCCCAGGAGCATAGTTTTCGTTTCGCCAGCCTGACTCCGGAAGGCGGCTACATTCACGAGAAGCATCTACGTCCCTTCGTGGAAGCCGTCGAGGACGACAGCGGTGGCCGGATCGAAATCGACCTGCAGCCGGTCGGTGTGTTCGGGGCACCCAACAAGCTCTACGAACTGGTCGAAGCTGGCATCGTCGACATGGCCTGGACGGTTCAGGGGTACACCAGCGGCCGCTTCCCGCAGTCCGGAGTGGTCGAGTTGCCCTTTTTGTTCGACAAGGCGGAGACCGGTTCGACCCTGCTCTGGACGATGTACGAAGAGGGGCATTTCGACCGCGACTACGCAACGGTCAAGCCGCTTGCGCTCTATACGCATCGGCCTTACGGACTCTTCACGACTGGCCCCGAGGTTCGGCAGGCTGAAGACCTGGAGGGTCTCAAGGTCCGTACGCCCTCTGCGATCGTCGGCCAAGCTCTCACGATTCTCGGTGGTACGCCGGTCGGTATGCAGGTGACCGAGATGGCGGAGGCCTTGCGCCTGGGGACCATCGACAGCTCCGTTTTTCCCTGGGAAGCGATCGACCTCTTCGGCCTACAAGATGAACTGACGGCCCTGACCGATGCACGGATCGCCGCGCCTCGCTTCATGGTGATCATGAACAAGGCGCGCTACGAGGCTCTGCCGGACGACCTCAAGGCGGTCATCGACGACCACGCCGGTCTTGCCTTCTCAAGCGGAATCGGCGCCGGTCTCGACCGACAGGAACTGAAGGACAAGCAGCGCTTCGCGGAGATGGACGGTTACACCGTTATCGACCTCGATCCCTCGGTCCGGGAGATCATGGAGGCGCGGACGGCCAGTGTCGTCGACGACTGGATCGCCGATGTGGAGGGAGAAGGCGTCGATGGCGAGGCACTGCTTGCGCGAGCACGCGACCTGATCGCCGAACTCGAGTAGCGGCCCGATCTGCGTCTTGGCGATGAGAGAAACGGCCGCAGGTAAATCGCCGCTCTATCCGCCTCGCTTTCGCAACCGATATGACGGTCTAGGAGAGACGCCATGAAAGCTTGGAGCGTTACGGAGTTTGGGGCGCCTCTCGAGCGACTTGAACGAGAAACACCGCAACCGGCGGCGACACAAGTCCTCGTTCGGGTCAGTCATTGTGGCGTATGCCATACGGACCTGCATCTCTGGCAGGGGTACTACGATATCGGCGGAGGCAAGAAGCTGGAGCTGGCATCGCGTGGCGTGACTTTGCCGGCGACCCTCGGCCACGAGATCTTCGGGGAGGTCGTTGCCGTCGGACCGGAAGGCGATCAAGGTGCGATCGGTCGGCAGGGAGTGGTCTTTCCCTGGACCGGCTGCGGGGCCTGCCCAGCCTGTGCGGCCGAGGACGAACACCTCTGCGTTGCGCCTCGCTATCTAGGGGTGTTCACGCCTGGAGGCTACGGCGATCACGTCCTGCTGCCCGATTCTCGCTATCTGGTCCCGGCCCCCGGTGTGGAGCCTGCGCTCGCGGCTACCTACGCCTGTTCCGGATTGACCGCCTTTGCCGCTTTGCGCAAGGCGGAGCCTTTCGGAACGGATACACCGCTGGTGCTGATCGGTGCAGGTGGGGTCGGTTTGACCGCCATCGCTCTGCTGGTCGCACAAGGTCTGAAGAGCTTCACGGTTGTCGATATTGACGATGCGGCGCTGGCTGCGGCGAGGGCGCTCGGCGCACCTGCGACGGTCAATTCGATGGCGAGCGATGATCCGATTGACTCCGTCAAACGGGCGGCCGGCGGCGCGCCGGCTACCATCGTGGACTTTGTCGGGAACGAAGCCACCTCGGGGTTGGCTCTCGACCTGCTGCGCAAGGGTGGCGCCTACGTCTTGGTCGGGCTGTTCGGGGGCGCTTTGCACTTGCCACTGCCCAGTTTGCCCATTCGTGTGTTGCGTATCGAAGGTTCCTACATCGGCAATCGCGCCCTCTTCGGCGAGTTGATGCAGCTGGTGGCCTCCGGACGTGTTCCGCCGATCCCGATTGAAGAACGGCCCTGGTCTAACTGCACCGAGGCACTGAGAAGCCTGGAACGGCGAGAAATCCGCGGTCGTGTCGTTTTGAGGTTGGATGGATAGAGCGGTCTTCAGATAGCCCGCTCCGCGCTTCGGTCGCCAGCCCCCGATCGTTTCATCCGCAAAGCTCTTCGGGCCCGTGAACCTCTGCCTCGACCTGGGCAGCGTTGACCCCGACCGGCAGATCTTCAATGCTGGCAAGGCTGTGGTCTTTGCCGAATCGGCAATCCGGAGCCAGAGATGGCGGCTGCGGCAGCAGGGCCGGTGCCGGGCGTTCGGCCCGATGGAACGGTCGGGTCCGGAGGCGAAGGAATAGTACTTTAGCCCGCCCGATCGGGTTTTTTATCCTTGCGTCTGGTGCAACGAGGAAGAGATAGCAAAGTGTCCGAGGCCGTTTCGCGTGTGGTCAAGGCCCTCTACGAGGACATTGTGCTGGGAGTCTTTCCGCTTGGCTCTCGCCTCGTGGAGGAGCCGCTGGTGCAGCGCTATGACGTCAAGCGGCATGTTCTGCGCGAAGCTTTCGCCCAGCTCGAAGAGATGATGTTCGTCGTTCGCGTGCCGAATCGCGGCGTTCTCGTGCATGAGCCGAGCCCGCGTGAAATTCGGGAGCTCTACGACTTTCGCGTCCTGATCGAATCTCACGCGGCCGCCTGCATTCCCTTGCCTGCGCCCAAAGCCGTCACGCGGGCCATGCGTGAGGTCCAGGCCGCTTACTCCGCGGCTTTGAAAGTGAAGGACTTTCGGACGGTCCTTCATTTGAACAACGAGTTTCACCGTACGCTCTACTCCGCTTGCGAGAATAGGACGCTGACGTCCGCGATCGAGGAATACGCCGCGCGCACGCATCTCATTGCGGCGATGAAGTACTTCGATGATGCGATCATGGCGCGGACCGAGGCACAGCACTACGAACTTATCGCGGCTATGGAGGGGCGCGACCGGCAAGTCCTGGTCTCTCTGGTGGTCGGTCATTTCAATCTAAACCAGGTCGATCGCTACGATGCCCTTTACCGGCACCGCCATCGTCTGGCGTCGAACGCAGGGTGACCCTTCCCGCGGCTTCGCTTGCTGGATGTCGTGGCTGTTCAAAACTGAGTAAGCGCGGTTCAACAGAACCTACACGCGTTCCGGCCAACGCCTCTTTACCCGCCAGATGTGAAAAGAACGCTGCGCCGCTAAGATCGTAGATGAAATTGTTGACAATTTCGTCGACAGAAATGACCTTAGGCGGCAAGAACAGAAGAAACAGTGAGTAGGTCGAGGAAACGCTTGCACTCTCCTGGCAGGGCTGTCGGCGATAGTGGTCCAATCCCGCATCTGTAACGGGGTTGGCGGGAGAGTTGAAATGACCCGGGATATCGGCCGGCCCGTAAGGCCCGCCCTGTGATCAAGCAGCGGTTCTGGCTCCGCTCTCTTACGCTCGCGCTCATGGCGGGCATGATCCTGTTCCATTTCGACGTCGTTCTCTTCGGCGCGCCCCAACCTTTCACCTTCCGCGGCACGCACCTGGCCTTGGCCTTGGTGCTGGTGTTCCTTCTCTTTCCACAGGCCCGGCGCACCACGCCGCTCGCCGTCGGGCTCGATATCGCCTTCATAGCGGGCTCTTTGGCAACGGTCGGCTATCTCATCGTGAATCAGGAAGCGCTCTACATGCGCTTCCAGTTCGTCACGCCGCCGGCAAGCGAGCAGTTCTGGCTCGGATGGGGGCTGATCTTTCTCGTGCTGGAAGGCTGCCGACGCACCTTGGGTCCGGCGTTGCCGATCACCGCCTTGGCGTTCGTCGGCTACGCGCTCGTCACGGGGCAGCTCACCGCTGGCTATATCGTCGATGTCAACTACCTGACCACCGAAGGTATCTTTGGCATTCCGCTCAATGTCTCGGCGACCTTCCTGTTTCTCTTCGTACTCTTCGGGGCATTGGCCGAGCGCTTGGGGACAGGGCGCTTCTTTATCGAGTTCTCCACCGCAATCGCGGGCCGCACCACCGGTGGGCCGGCAAAGGTGGCGAGCCTGTCCTCCGCGTTCTTCGGATCGATCTCGGGCAGCGCGGTGGCGAACATCATGACCACCGGCAGCTACACCATCCCGCTGATGAAGCGGCTCGGCTACAATCGCGCCTTCGCGGGCAGCGTCGAAGCCGTGGCATCGACGGGCGGGCAGATCATGCCTCCGGTGATGGGCGCCGCCGCCTTCGTGATGGCCGAGATCATGGGGGTCAGCTACCTGAACATCATGTTGATCGCGCTTATCCCGGCGACGCTTTTCTTCGTGTCGGTTTTTGTCGCGATCCATTTCGAAGCAAAGCGCCAGGGGCTTTCCGGTCTGCCGGAAGACCAGATTCCCGAAATCTGGAAGGTCCTGCGCGAGCGTGGGCACCAGATCATTCCCCTGATCGTGATCATGGGCACGCTCTTTGCCGGTTTCTCGCCGGCATTCGCGGCGCTCTATGGAATTCTCTCGATCCTTCCCACGACTTTACTGCGCAAGCAGACGCGCGCCGAGTTCAGCTTCGCTCTGCTGTTGGAGGGGCTGGAGAATGGCGTCCGCAATGCGGTGCAGGTCGCCATGGCCTGTGCCTGTGCAGGTATCGTGGTTGGCGTGATTGTTCATTCCGGACTCGGCCTGGAATTCTCCAGCTTCATTCGCGGCATCTCTCAGGACTCTATGCTTGTGGCGCTGATTCTGACCGCCCTCGCCGGGATCGTTATCGGCATGGGCTTGCCGACGACACCTGCCTACATCCTTCAGACCGCGTTGCTCATTCCGGCTCTTGTTCGTCTTGGAACGCCGCTGGAGGCCGCCCACCTCTTCGCACTCTACTACGCGATCATGTCCACGATAACGCCGCCCGTAGCGATCGGTCTCTTCGCGGCCAACTCGATCTCCGGCGCCAAACTCTGGGAATCCAGTATTGCGGCGGCGAAGCTGGGACTGACCGGCTACATCGTCCCCTTCATGTTCGTCTACTCGCCGGCGCTCATCATGCAGGGCAGCTTTGGCGAAATCCTCTTCGCTTCGCTCTCCGCCATTCTCGGCGTGACATTTCTGTCGGCCGGGCTGCACGCCTATCTGACGCGCCATCTGAAGATGCCGGAACGCCTCCTGCTCGTCGCCGCCGCGTTCCTTCTCATTTACCAAGGCCTCCTCACCGACGCAGTCGGCTTGGCCTTGGCGTGCCTAGCGTTCCTTCTGCAACGCCGAAACCTTGCCGTAGAGAAGGTTTCGGCCAGCATCGACTAGCGACAAAAACCTGCATCTGAAACTATGGGAGGATAACAATGCTCAAGAGACTGAAACTGACTGTAAGTCTGGTTGCCGTGCTGGCTGCGGGACCTGCGATGGCGGATGAGAATCTGATTTTCGTAACCGGATCGCCTGGCGGTTCCTGGTATCCGACCGGGGGCGCGATCAAGGCTGCGGTCGAGGAGCTGTTCGACGATATTTCAATCCAGGTGAGGCCGGGTGGTGGCCTTGCGAATATCCAGGCCGTGTCCCAGGGTCTGGCTCAACTTGGAATGTCGAACAACATCTCGGCCGTCGATGCGACGCTCGGCCGCGAACCCTTCACGGAGCCGACCACCGATATCTGCAATGTCGCTTACCTCTATCCGCAGGTAATTCAGGCAGCCGTCGTCAATCCAGAGATCACGTCGTTCGAGGAACTTGCCGGACATCGTCTTGCGGTGACGCCGCGCGGCAACACCGCCGAGCAACTGGCACGTCTCACGCTTTCGACCGTCGGGCTGAGCTATGACGATCTCGAGCAGGTGAACTTTGCGTCGATGTCGGACCAGGTCAACATGATGAAGGACGGCCAAGTGGACGGCTTCTTTCAAGCGACCGGCATCCCGGCTGGCGTGATCATGGACGTGGGTGCATCCCGTGACCTCAAGCTCCTGCCGATTACCGACGCCATGTTCGAGCAGATGCTCGAAGTGAATGCGGGTTTCTCGCAGATCACGATCCCTGCCGATGCTTACTCCAACATGGACGGCCCCGTGCAGTCGGTCAGTTTCGGGACCCATGTGATCGCCGACTGCGACGTCGACGAGGAGACCATCTACAGCGTCACGCGTGCGATTCACGAGCGTCTGGAAGATCTCGGAATCGCCGTCGCGGCTCTCCGTTCGACCACCCCGGACATGCTGGCGCAGGACGTCGGTATTCCTCAGCATCCCGGATCTGCTCGTTTCTTCAAGGAAGTTGCGGCGAACTGAGTCGGCCCTGGGCGGGGGATTGTGAATCCTCCGCCCGACGGCCGGACCGACTCCCGCCCTAGCTTCAGGCGCGACCTGCTGATGGAGAGCTCGATGTACCTGTCTGTCGTGTTTCGACAGAAGCCAAGATGACGGACGATGTTCTCACGGATCCTGACCAGCTGACGTCGCTCATCGGCGACGTGCTGCTGGCGGACGGCTGCAGTTCCGACGAGGCGACCTGTGTGGCCGCTCATCTGGTCGATGCCAGTCTGTGCGGGCACGATAGCCATGGTGTGATTCGCCTCCCCCGGTATCATAGTTGGTTGGGCACGGGGCGGATCAGGGCAAGGCAATCTTTATCCACGATCGCCACGTTCGGAGCGGCTCGCCAGTTCGACGGCGGATCGGGCATGGGGCAGTGGTTGGCACGCGAGGCGACGGCGGAGGGGATCGCCCTGGCCAGCGAGCAGGGCATAGGCGTGATCGTGCTGCGGCGGGCCGGTCACGTTGGCAGGGTCGGCGCCTATGCCGAACAAGCGGCCGAGGCCGGTTACATCAGTCTCTTCTTCGTCAATGTCGGGGGCTCTCGTTTGGTAGCCCCCTTCGGAACCGCACAGCGGGCAGGATCGACGGCGCCGGTCACGATCGGTATTCCCAACCGGGAGGGCGACGACTTCATTCTGGACTTCGCGACCTCGAAGGTTGCAGAAGGTAAGGCTCTCGTGGCCGCGCGCGGAGGTACCCGGCTTCCCCACGATGCCTTGATGGCGGCCGACGGGCTGCCGACCGACGACCCCGAAGCGCTCTACGGTGAAAGCTTGAGAGAGCGTACGCCAAACCCGCAAGCCGGTCCCGGAGCGCTCAGGGCCTTTGGGGATCACAAGGGGTCGGGTCTCATGCTGGCCTGTGAACTCCTTGGAGGCGCACTGACCGGAAACGGCACGAACGGTCGGAGCGACTGCGAGTTCGGAAACGGCATGCTCGCGGTTTTTCTGGATCCGGCGCGTTTCGATGATCTCGGCATGTTCGGCGGTGAAGTGGCGCATTACATCGATTTCGTTCGAGGCCGTGCACCGGCGCAAGGAATTGAGTCTGTTTTGATTCCGGGCGACAAGGAGAGACGAACCCGAGCCGAGCGTCTCAAACAGGGACTCCCGGTTCCGCGCCCTGTCCTGACAGCAATCCTAAAGGTTGCCGCGGAACTCGATCTCGAGTGGCGAGAAGATCGCGTGACGAAGTCCAGCCGGCCGCAAGCGAGGAGTGTGTAACGATGGCGAAGGTCCTGGTGCTCGACCCTATTCACGAAGCCGGTCTGAAGATTCTACATGAAGTCCCAGAAATCGAGTGCGTGCATCTTCCCGATCCGACCGAGCCTGAGATCGCCGCTCATCTGGCGAACGCCGAGGTTCTGGTGCTTCGTAGCCGCAAGCTTCCTCGACAGGTTTTCGAACGAGCTGGGCGTCTGCGGCTCGTCTCACGCCATGGGGTCGGATGCGACAATATCGATTTCGACCTGATGCAGCAGATGGGCGTCACGGTCGCGGTGGCGGCGGACAGCAACTATGTCTCGGTTGCGGAACATGCCATGACGCTTGTGTTGGCCAGCCTCAAGCGTTTGCCCGTTGCCGATGAAGCGGTCCGCAGTGCGAACTGGTCTCTGCGTGATCACCTGGGGGCGCGGGAGCTTCAGGGCTCGAAGGTGCTCATCGTCGGGTTCGGGCGCATCGGGCGTGCCTTCGCGTCGCGAGTCGAAGCGTTTGGGGCCGCCTGCTTGGTTTACGACCCCTTCTTGAGTCCGGACAGCGTCCTCACCTCCGGAATGTCGCGTGTCGATACTTTGGAAGAGGGCCTCGACCAGGCGGATATCGTCAGCCTCCATCTGCCCAATACCAGCGAGTCCGTGAATCTCCTGGATGCGGGGCGGCTGGCGCAGATGCGGCTCGGCTCGATTCTCGTCAACACGGCGCGTGGCGGCATTGTCGATGAAGCTGCGCTGCTGACAGCCCTCAACGACAAACGACCGGCGATCTATGCAACGGACGTTCTGGCTTCGGAGCCGCCGGCGTCAGACGATCCGCTGCTCAACCGACCCGACGTCATCCTCACACCGCATTCCGCGGCCATGACCAAAGAAGCAGCGCGACGCATGTCGGAACGCTCTGCGCAGAACGCGGTGGACTTTCTGTCCGGCGCGCTTCTGCCTGAAATGACGGCCTTTCAACCCCGTCATCTTGCAGCCAATCAGCTGTCGCCTGCGGTGAACCGCTAGCGATCGGAGAGTATCGAAAGGAGAAAACGTGGGACAGTTCAAGGCGCGGATGGCGGCTGGGGAGATGCTTGCCGGCACTTTTGTAAAGACGCCCGCTATCGAGATGGTCGAAGTTCTGGCTCTGTCGGGTCTCGACTTCTTGTGCCTGGATGGCGAGCATGCGCCTTTCGACCGTGGCCGGATCGACGCTTGCCTCGCTATGGGGGGGGCGCTCGGACTGCCCTGTCTGGTCCGTGTGCCCGAAGCCACTCCGGTTGCTGTCCTGCAGGCGCTCGATGCCGGTGCGACTGGTGTGGTCGTACCGCATGTCGACAGCGCCGAGAAGGCAGCGGCGATCGCCAAAGCCGCCCATTTCGGCCATGGCGGGCGAGGCTTCGCGGGTTCGACCCGCTGGGCGGGCTATGCGACTCAGTCGATGGGCGAGGTTCTGGCGCGTAGTCGGGAGGAAACGGTCGTTCTTGCGCAGATCGAGGAGCCGGAGGGCGTTGCCGCGAGTGCCGAGATTGCGGCCACCGCGGGCATCGACGGTTTGTTTGTCGGACCGGCGGATCTTTCGGTTGCCTTAGGTAAGACCGACCAGGCGTCGCCGGAGCTGATGGCTCAGATCGAACAGGTGGCCGCCTCCGCAAAGGCCGCCGGCAAGGCCTTCGCGACTTTCGTTCCGAACGTGGCAAAGGCACAGGAATGGCGTCGCTTCGGATTTTCGCTATTCTTCGTCGCCTCCGAGCATGCCTGGATGCTAAAGGGAGCCAAGGAAACGGCGGCGGGCATCAAGTCCTTGAGCGACGCGTCCGAGGCGTAGCGAAACTCACGAGCGCGGCTGAAGGGCTCCGGTCGACCCACGCTCGATCAGGCGACCCGGTACGAGCACGGTGCTCGGCGATCCGGGTGCACCTGTCTCGGCCAAGTCCAGAATACGCAAGGTTTCCGCAACCATGCGGTTGATCGGCTGGCGGAAGGTTGTCAGCCCGAAACTGGGCCAAGCAGCCGTCGCGATATCGTCGAAGCCGACTACCCATATGTCTTCCGGAACCCGCAGGCCGCCGACGCGACGGAGCCCGTCGAGAACGCCGAGCGCCATGATGTCATTCGCCGCGAAGATGGCGTCAGGCCGTGCCTCTAAGGCCAACAGGTGCTCCGCAGCCTTCAGGCCGCCGTCGAAGGTGAAGTGGCCTTCGGCCCGCAACGGCGCGGAAAGTCCGGCTTCGATCAGGCCCGCCGCGAAGCCCCGCTCGCGATAGAGGCTGGTCGAGGCACCGGCCAGGCCGGCGACGAAGGCGGCGCGGCGGCGCCCCCCTTCAGCCAGGAAACGGGCGATGGTGCGCCCTCCGGCTTCGTTGTCGCAGCAGACGGCGCTGATCGCGGAACTCTCCACCGTCCGATTGAACAGAACGACAGGCACCGGGGCACTTTCGCAGGCGGCCATCATCTCCGATGTCGGTTTGGCCGACGTGATGACCACGCCCTCCACTCCGTAGCCGAAGGCCCGCGGTAGCAGCGCTTCCAGAGGTTCGTCTTCGGCTGGGGTAAAAAGCATGACGTGTTTTCCACGCTTCGACAGCGCCCGGGCGAAAGTTTCCAGCACGGTGGGGTAGAAGGGGTTGGTCACCTCGGTCATGAGAAGCGCGATCATGCCGGAGCGTCGGGTAATCAGCCCGCGTGCCAAGGGATTGGGTTGATATCCTAGGGCGTCGGCCGCTTTCAGCACCCGTGTCTTGGTGCCTTTGGCGATGCTCGCGTTGGCCGTGAAGGCCCGTGACACGGCACTGATCGAAACCCCAGCGGCCCGCGCAACGTCGGCCGCCGTTGTGCGGGCCACGTTGGATTTGAGAGAGGATCGGTGTTTCGGTTCGCTGGGCATTCCGGCTCCGGACTCGGTCGACGGCAGGATCCTACGCAAAGTCTGGACCGGAGGCTGCGATGCGGTGGCACGACGGAGGTCGAATCGTGTGGCCCGAGGCTTCTACCTTGCCCTTTGGCATCTGGGGATGCAAACGAATGTCATGTTTTGCAAGAGAACAGTCGATCGAGGTCGCAGCTGGTCGCAGTTTGTGGTGAAATGCTTATCTCTATGAAAATACTGGATATTTTTAGATCGGATGACTTTCGCGATCTTCGGTTGGTGCTTTGAAACGCGCGATGCGAGCGTCACTTTCTCACTTCTCGATCACGGGTTTAGAGTTGAATTTGAAAGCGTTTGCAATTTTGTTTCGGCAGCGATAAGCAGGAGAAAGGCGATTTATCGCCAATCAAGAAAACAAACCATG
Source organism: Algihabitans albus (assembly GCF_003572205.1). Lineage (NCBI taxonomy): Bacteria > Pseudomonadati > Pseudomonadota > Alphaproteobacteria > Rhodospirillales > Rhodovibrionaceae > Algihabitans > Algihabitans albus. The sequence continues at coordinate 266,894 of NZ_QXNY01000003.1, read as the reverse complement.
GGAGGTTATGCGGATCATGTTGAAATCTTGCTTGCGGCTTGCCGCTGTTGCGGCCGTGGCGTTACCTGCCTTTGGCGGTGTCGCGGAAGCGCAGACCCGTCTCGCTTTCGGCGCAACCAACGCTCAATCGGCGCACTACGCTTACTTCGCGGCCTTGGCGAACATCGTTTCCGGCCAGGACGGCTATCAGGCATCGGTGGTCGAGACGGGCGCGACGGTCGACAATCTGAAGCGGATGTCGCGCGGCCAGCTGGACATCGGTCTCGTCACGACCTCCACGCTCTACCACGCCTACTACGGGGTGAAGGGCTTCGACGGTGAGCCGGTGGAATCGAAACTGCTCTGGGCCTATTCCCTGGCGCCTCAGAATGTGATCGTTCGGCAGGATTCGGGTGTGACCGACATTGCGGATCTCGCCGGGCAGAACTTCGGTCCCGGCCAGCGGGGATCCTCGACCGAAGCCACGTCGCTTCAAGTGATGGAACTGCTGGGCGTCGAACCCGACTGGGTGCGCGGCACCAATGGTGAACTCGCCGATGCGATCAAGGATCGGCGGGCGATCGGTTTCATCAAGTCCGCCGTTGGAACGAAGTTCGATGCCTTGACCACCGACATTGCCACCTTCACGCCGGTTCAGGTCTTGGGCATCAGCGACGAACAGCGCGCAAAGATCGCCGAAGAGCTGCCGGAACTGTCGCTGGTCGACATGCCCGGCGGCGAGATGGAGAACACCGGACCCTACCAGACCTGGGGTTTCATGATCGCCGTTTCGGCACAGCCGGACATGGACGAACAGACGGCTTACGACATCGTCAAGGCGGTCATGGAAGACGTGGAGGCCCAGCGCGCCGGTTTTCCGGCGATCGGGGACAGCGACCTGATCCAACTCACCTTGGACTACGCCACCACACCGCTCCACGCCGGAGCCATTCGCTACTACGAAGAGGCCGGCTACAACGTGCCGGACCACCTTCGCTAGGCGTCCTCGCGGTTTCTCTCGACGACAGAGGCGGCGGTCTTCGGACCGCCGCCCTACTGATCCGCTCTCCCGCCATCGGTCACATGAGCGCTGGGCGTACGGAGGTCGCAGCTTATCATGAGCGAAAGTAAAAGGGAGTTGGGGACGGTCAGGGACAAGCTGACTTTGGCGTTGGCTGGCGCCCTCGGCCTCTTCGTCCTCTACACCTCCTTCTTCGGCGCCTTCGAATCTCTGATTCAGCGCGCGGTCTTCGTTTCCGTGATCGGCGTTCTGGGGTTCGTGATGTTTCCTCTTGGCGCTGGCAAGACGTGGCGCCGTTGGGGATTGACGTTCGATATCGTGCTGGCGGGCGCCCTGGTTGTCTCCAGCGTCTACGTCGTGATGAATTTCGAGCGCATCATGACGGAGCTTCCCTGGGCTCAGCCGCACGAGATGGCCTTGGCAGCGAGTGCGGTGCTCGTCGTGCTCGAGCTATCCCGACGGGTCACCGGCAGCCTGCTGTTTCCGGCAATCGTGCTGTTGTCGCTCGCTTACGCTCTTTTCGGGCATTTGATTCCCGGCGACTTCGGTCATCGCGGTTTCGATGTGGCCTATCTGACCGAGGTGGTTTACCTGTCGGACCGGGGGCTCTGGGGGCTTCTGGTCAATGTCGCCTCGACGACGCTGGCGGCTTTCGTCTTGTTCGGGGCGATGTTGCTGCACACCGGCGCCGGCCAGACTTTCTTCGATCTTTCGGCGCGCGCCGGCGGCAAAGCCACCGGCGGGGCTGCCAAGATCGCGACCATCGCCTCCGGCCTGTTCGGTTCGATCAATGGCTCGACCGTCGCCAACGTGGCTACTACCGGCAACTTCACCATTCCGCTGATGAAACGCTTGGGCTACCCGAAGAGCTTCGCCGGCGCGGTCGAGGCCGTGGCTTCGACCGGCGGTCAGTTGGCGCCACCGATCATGGGCACGGCCGCCTTCGTGATGGCCGAGTTGGTCAACATCAACTACTGGGAAATCGCTCTGGCTGCCGTTCTGCCAGCATTTCTCTTCTACCTCAGTGTCCTGACGACGGTGCACTACGTCGCCAAGCGCAAGAACCTTGGACGGGTGGATACCGAGGATTTGCCGGATTGGCGCACGGCGCTGAACTGGCGCCGGATGGCCCCCATTATCGCCGCGGTGATCGGGCTCGGGGTCGGCATTGCCCAGGGCCGCTCGATCGCTTTGACCGCCTGCTACGGCATGATCGGCATGATGGGCACCAGCATCACGCTCCAAGTTCTTGGGGGTGAGGGCTGGCGCGGAGCGGTCGGAACGCTCTGGCGTTCGCTGGTCGATGGCGGCCGCGGCGTGGTGACGGTCGGTGTCTTGCTGGTCGCCGCGCAGGTCTTCGTGGGTGTTCTGAATCTGACCGGGTTCGGCGTTGCCGCGACCAGCATGATTCTGCAAGGGGCCGGCGGGCAGACCTTTGCCGTGGCAGCGATCATGGCTGTGGTCTGCCTGATCGCCGGTATGGGACTTCCGACCTCGGCCGCCTACGTGCTGGTCGCTGCGGTTTTCGCACCTGCGCTGATCCAGCAAGGGCTCGATCCCTTGGTGGTGCACTTCTTCGTCCTCTACTATGCGACACTCTCGGTGATCACGCCGCCGGTCTGCGTCGGGGTGTTCGTCGCCGCGGCCATCGCACAGTCGCCCTGGGCAAGGGTCGCGGGACAGGCAGTGCGCCTTGCCGCCACGGTCTACGTCCTGCCGATGCTGTTCCTGATCTATCCGGGAATGCTGGCCCAAGGCGGATTGGAAGAGATCGCCATGGCCGCCGCGACCGGTGTCATCTTCTGCCTGTCGGCTGCCAGCCTGCTCGCCGGCCGGGCGGTGCTGGGTCAAGGCGGTTACTCGGCCGTGGCGTGGCTGCTGCCGGCCGGTCTGGCGCTTATGCCCGAATGGTCGGCGACACTCGCGGCTCTGGCCGCCTATGCGACCCTGGAATTCGGGACGCGCGCGCTGGAGCGCCGTCCTGCGTTCGGTGCGGGCCCGTGAGCCAGCGATATGCAGCCCTGCCAGATTGCCATGCCGCGCCCGGGCCGGTGGAGAAACCGATTTCGCAACAGACGAGGATGTCATGATCGAGTATCTGAAACGAGGGAAGCAGGAAGAGGCGCGCGCCGCTGATGACGCCAAGGTGCGTCAAGTGGTCGAGCAGACGCTGCAGCTCATCGAAACGCGGGGCGACAGCGCGGTGCGGGAGTTGAGCGAGAAGTTCGACGGTTACAGTCCGGCAGCCTTCCGTCTGTCGGCCTCTGAAATCGAAGCGCTGCTTAACCGGGTCTCGGCGCGTGACATGGAAGATATCGCTTTCGCTCAGACTCAGGTGCGCACCTTTGCCGAAGCGCAGCGCGCTTCGATGCAGGATGTCGAGATCGAGACCATGCCTGGTGTCGTGCTCGGTCATAAGAACATCCCGGTCCAGTCGGTGGGCTGTTATGTCCCCGCCGGGAAGTTTCCGATGGTGGCCTCCGCCCACATGTCCGTGCTGACGGCCGCGGTCGCCGGCGTGCCACGGATCGTGGCCGCGACGCCGCCGTTCAAGGGCGAACCGAACCCGGCCGTGATCGCGGCCATGCATCTCGGTGGCGCTCATGAGATCTATGTGCTCGGTGGAATTCAGGCCGTCGGTGCCATGGCGCTGGGGACAGAAACGATCGATCCGGTCCACATGCTGGTCGGGCCGGGCAACGCCTATGTGGCCGAGGCGAAGCGGCAGCTCTTCGGACGCGTCGGTATCGACCTCTTCGCCGGACCGACGGAGACCATGGTCATCGCCGACGAGACGGTCGACGCCGAGATCTGCGCAACCGACCTGCTGGGCCAAGCCGAGCATGGCTACAACTCGCCTGCCGTTCTGGTCACGAACTCGCGCCGCCTGGCCGAACAGACGATGCTTGAAATCGAGCGGCTGCTGGAGATCCTGCCGACGGCCGACACCGCGTCGGTCTCCTGGCGCGACTACGGCGAGGTGATTCTCTGCGAAACCTACGAGGAGATGCTCCGGGCCAGCGAGGAGATCGCGTCCGAGCACGTGCAGGTCATGACCGACCGTGACGACTGGTTCCTCGAGCATATGACCTGCTACGGCGCTCTTTTTCTCGGCGCACGCACCAACGTGGCCAACGGCGACAAGGTGATCGGAACCAACCATACCCTGCCGACCAAGAAGGCAGGGCGCTACACCGGCGGTCTCTGGGTCGGCAAGTATCTCAAGACGCATAGCTATCAGAGAGTCACGACCGACGAGGCGGCCGCTCTCATCGGCTCCTACTGCTCGCGTTTGAGCATGCTGGAGGGCTTTGTCGCTCATGCCGAACAGGCCAATGTGCGGGTCCGGCGCTACGGGGGTAAGAACGTTCCCTACGGTGCGGCGGCGGAGTAAGCCTTGGCGGTCCTTGCCGGTTCGGTGCCCGTCGTGCCGGTTGCGGTCGGCCGAGCCCGCCTGACGATCTACTTCTGGAGCGGGAGGAAAAGACTCCTATGACCGATCCCTCGACGATAGAGCTTCCGAGCCCCCCGAGCTTCCGTCTGGACGGCAGGACGGCGCTGGTCGCGGGTGCCTCGTCCGGCATAGGACTGGGTTGCGCTGTCGCCTTGGCCGATGCCGGCGCCCGTGTGGTGCTGGCGGCAAGAAACCTGCCCAGACTCGAGGCATTGACCACTGCCTTTAGAGAGCGAGGCTGGTTGGCCGATGCCTTGGCGCTCGATGTCGCCGATGTCGCCGCCACGGCCCGCGCCGTCTCCGAAAGGGGACCCTTCGACGTGCTGGTCAACAGCGCTGGTCTCGCGCGACACGGGCCGGCCGCGGAGACGGAGACGGCTGACTTCGACGCTGTCGTCGATCTGAACCTGCGGGGGGCCTACTTCCTCACGCAGGCTGTCGCTCGGGGATTGATCGCCGCCGGAAAGCCGGGCTCTCTGATCACTCTCTCAAGCCAGATGGGGCATGTGGGCGGTGTCGATCGCGCGGTCTACTGTGCCTCGAAGTTCGCCGTCGAGGGTTTTACCAAGGCCATGGCGATCGAATGGGGCGGCCACGGCATCCGGGTGAATACGCTCTGCCCGACCTTCGTTCGCACGCCTTTGACCCAACCGACCTTCGACGATCCCAACCGGGTTCGCTGGATCGAAGATAAGATCAAGCTCGGCCGGGTCGGCGAGGTGTCCGACGTCATGGGTGGCGTGGTCTACCTGGCTTCCGATGCGGCCGCGCTGGTCACCGGAACGGCCTTGATGGTCGACGGAGGTTGGACCGCCGATTGACCTTGGATTCAAGGTGGCCGGTTTCGCTCAGGTGGCCAGAGAATGGCCGGCCCCGTTGAAGGTCAGGCTCAGGTGGTCGCGGAAAGCGCGCGTGGCCGGGGACAGGTCGGCGCCGCGCGCCCAGGCGAGACCCACGTCCATGCTGGGTATCGGCTCCGTCACCTGGCGTGTTTCGATACGTTGCCCCTCGAGGGACCAGGGCCGGTACACCATGTCCGACAGGATAGTGATGCCCATGCCGTTGGCGACGAGGCTGCGCACCGCCTCGACAGAGGAGGTCTCGAAGATCACGCGGGGTGTGAGATTCGCGCGCTCCCAGTAGCGCCCGGCCGTCTGTGCGGCTTCGTCGACCGTCAGCATCACGTAGGGCTCCTCGACCAGGTCCGCGAGGTCGATTTGCTCCGCCTGCTGCAGCGGATGGTCGAGAGGAAGCCAAAGGCGTCGGCGCGACCGGATCAAGGTTTCCTTATCCAGGCGATCCCGAGTTTCGATGTTCGACGTGAGAAGTACGGCCGTATCCAGCCGACCTGCGACGAGGTCTTCCTCGATGGACGCGCGCGGTGCTTCGCGGAGTTCGACGGTCACGCCCGGGAAGCTGCGCGAGAAGCGCGCGAGCTGTTGCGGCAGGAAGTAGCCGGCAACCGTATAGGTGACTCCGACACGAACCTTGCCCGTGACCTCACGTGCTGAGTCTTTCTCGAGCCGGAGCGCTTCGTTGACCGAGGTGACGATGTTGCGCGCGTGGCCGACGAAACGGCTGCCTTCGAGGGTCAGCGACACACCTTGGGCGTGGCGCTCGAACAGCTTCGTACCCACCCGTTGCTCAAGGTCCTTCACCGCAGCCGTCACAGCCGATTGGGAAACACCGAGATCTATGGCGGCGCGCGAGATCTGCCCTGCTTCGGCGGCGGCCAGGAAGTAGCGGATATGTCGGAAGGAAACGCTCATCCCTCGGTGCCCTTAAAACTGTCGGATAGCGCGTCCGCGCGAGGGAGCCAGCCTCATGCGTGATCGATGCAGTATTAGAAAATCAGATACCTATGCGCAATATTTTCTATTTCGCATATCGCCTTGGATACGCAACACTCCGGTTTGGCGTAGGCGCCCCGCGAGGCTGCCGCTACGCCCGGCAGATGAACAAGTGGAAGAGCGCGATACAGGGTTGAGCCAACGGGATGGCGCGAGATCCTGAGACAGCGCGCAACTGCGCAAGGCAAGCTGTGGAGGAACGGCATGACGGCAATCAACTGCGATATGGGCGAGAGTTTCGGCCTCTACACCATGGGTGACGACGAGGGTTTGATGCCCCACGTCTCCGTTGCCAACGTCGCTTGCGGTTTCCATGCCTCGGACTTCAACCACATGCGTCGCACGGTTCGTCTTGCCAAGGCCTATGGCGTGAGCGTCGGCGCTCACCCGTCGCTGCCCGATCTTCAGGGGTTCGGCCGTCGGGAGATGAAGATCGGGCGGGAAGAGCTGGCGAACTGCATCATCTACCAGATCGGTGCTCTAAAGGGGTTCCTCGAAGCCGAGGGAATGCCGCTCAATCACATCAAGCCACATGGCGCCCTCTACGGTATGGCGGCTCGTAACGAAGAGGCGGCGCAGGCTGTCTGCGACGCGGCGGACGTCTTCAAGGTGCCGCTGCTGGGTATGATCGACACCCTGCACGAGCGCGTCTATCCCGTGCGCGGCCACGCGATGGTCGCCGAGTACTACGCGGATCTGGACTATGGCGACGATGGTTTCTTGATCATCACGCGCGAGCACGGAACGACCGATCCCGCTGTTGCGGCGAAGCGCTGTGTCCGCGCGGTCAAGGAGGGTCTGACGCGGTCGATCAACGGCAAGGACGTAAAGGTCCGGGCCGACTCGATCTGCGTGCATTCCGATACACCCAACGCGGTCGAGGTTGCGCGCGCCGTGAAGGAAGCGGTGGGGCCTTGGCTCGATGTGGCCTGAGATGCACCACTACTGCTCGCCGACGAAGTAACAGGGGAAACGCACAGCCATGGCGACCAAGCAGATTCTGTCACACCTCCCGGGCGTGTTCTATCGCCAACCGTCGCCCGATCAGCCGCCGTACAAGTCGGATGGTGATCCCGTGGCGGTCGGCGACACGATCGGCTTGATCGAGGTGATGAAGACCTTCCACGAAGTCCAAGCGGACAGCGCCGGCAAGCTGGTGAAGTTTCTCGTCGAGAACGAGGACCCTGTGATGGCCGGGCAGCCGCTCGCCGAACTGTCCGAGTAAGAGTGGCGCAAGCGGTAGACTCCAAACCATGTCGATCCAAAAATTATTAATCGCCAACAGAGGTGAGATCGCCGTGCGGATCATCCGTGCGGCGCGCGAGCAGGGCATCGCCACCGTTCAGGTTCACAGTGCCGCCGATGCGGACTCGCTCGCGGTGCAGCTGGCTGATGACGCCGTCGAGATTGGGCCGGCTCCGGCTGCGAAGTCCTACCTCAATGTCGACGCGATCCTGGCGGCGGCGCAGCGGAGCGGGGCCGATGCCCTGCACCCCGGCTACGGTTTCCTGGCCGAGAACGCCGCTTTTGCCGATCGCGTTGCGGCTGCGGGGATGATCTTCGTCGGCCCCTCCGGCGACACCATCCGTCTGATGGGCGACAAGGTGGCTGCACGCAAGGTGGCGATGGAGGCCGGCGTGCCGACCGTGCCGGGGAGTGACGGCCTCGTCGCCGATCTCGAGGCTGCTAAGGCCGCCGTGGCGGACATCGGTTTTCCGGCCATGATCAAAGCCGCCGCAGGGGGTGGGGGGCGCGGAATTCGGATCGCGCAGGACATGGCCGAGTTCGAGCGCTTGTTCCCGCAGGCGAGTGCCGAGGCTCAGGCCGCCTTCGGCGACGGCGCGCTCTACATCGAAAAGGTGATCGAGCGTGCCCGCCATGTCGAAGTGCAGGTGCTGGGCGACGGCGAGCGGGTGATCCACTGCTTCGAGCGTGAGTGCTCCCTGCAGCGACGCCGGCAGAAGGTGTGGGAGGAGGCGCCTTCCGCGGCGCTGTCCCAGGATGTTCGCCTTGCGCTCTGCGAGTCCGCGGTGAAGCTGTCGGCCTCGGTCCGCTACTCCGGTGCGGGCACCCTCGAGTACCTCTACGACGATGCGACCGGCGCCTTCTATTTCATCGAGATGAATACCCGTATCCAGGTCGAACATCCGGTTACAGAGTGGATCACCGGCATTGATCTGGTCGGGGAGATGTTGCGGATCGCAGGCGGCGCGCCGCTGCGTTTTCGGCAGGACGAGATCACTCTGCGCGGCCATGCCATCCAGGTTCGTCTCAATGCCGAGGACCCCGCCAGGAATTTCCTGCCGGGCCCCGGAACGATCAGCGATCTGAGGCTCCCCGGCGGCCCCGGCGTCCGCTTCGACTCGCTGCTCTACTCCGGCTGTAGCATCCCGCCCTTCTACGACTCCTTGCTCGGCAAGTTGATCGTGTGGGGGGAGGACCGCCTCCACGCCATCGACCGTATGAAGTCGGCGCTCGCCGAACTGGAGATTGCCGGGATCGCGACGACCGCACCCTTGTTTCGCGCGCTCGTGGATGAGGAGAGCGTCCGAGAGGGCAACGTGCATACGCGATGGCTGGAACATTGGCTCGAGACCAACGCGGCTAAACTCGCCTGACCAAGGAGGGGAGAGGTCATGACGATGAGATACAGCTTCGGCGGAGATGAACATGTCTTCGTCGAGGTCGACGAGGCCATGTCGCTGGAGGCTTTCTTCAAGAGTCTCTCGATCACGACCGCCGTGCGCGCGGCCGACATCAAGGGCGTGACCGAAATCTGTCCGGCTAACGCCTCGTTCCAGATCAAGTTCGATCCGGACCAGATCGCGCCGGACGACCTGGTCACTGAGCTGAAGCAGCTCGAGTCCGCCGCCGACACTGCCGAAGCGCGGTTGCAGACCCGTATCGTCGAGATCCCGGTGTACTATCAGGATCCCTGGACGCACGAGACGCTGATGCGGTTTCGCGACCGTCACCAGGACCCCAACGCGACCGATATCGAGTACGCGGCCAGCATCAATGGTTACGACTCGGTCGAGGCCTTCATTGCGGCCCACTCGGGGGCGCCCTGGTTCGTCTCGATGGTCGGCTTCGTCTCAGGATTGCCCTTTCTCTATCAGATGGTCGAGCGTGCGCGCCAGATTCAGGTGCCCAAGTATCTGCGGCCGCGCACCGACACGCCCAAGCTGACGGTCGGCTATGGTGGCTGCTTTTCCTGTGTCTATTCGGTCCGTGGCGCCGGCGGCTACCAGATGTTCGGCATCACGCCGATGCCGATTTTCGACCCGAAACAGGAGATCGGCTATCTGCAGGACTTCATGGTGTTCTTCCGCCCGGGGGATATCGTCAAGTGGAAGCCGATCGATCGCGAGACCTATGATGCGGCCGTCGCTGACGTCGAAGCGGGCCGCTTCGCGCCGCGGATGGCGGAGGTAACCTTCGATCTGAACGAGTTCAACGCGGACATCGACGCCTACAACGCCAAGCTCGAGGGGGCCCTGCAGTGACGATCAAAGTGATCCACCCGGGCCTCGCGACGACGATCCAGGATCTTGGCCGGCCGGGTTACTACCATCTTGGAATTCCCATGTCCGGCGCCATGGACCGTCTGTCTCTGATGAGCGCCAACCTGCTTGTTGGAAATGAGGAGGGCGCTGCCTGTTTGGAGGCTGTTTTTCTCGGCCCGCAATTGCAGTTTACACGCGATGCCATCGTCGCCGTGACCGGTGCGGAGCTACCCCCCAAGCTCGATGGCGATCCGCGACCGACCTGGACCTCCTTCCCGGTGAAGGCTGGTCAGACGCTTGCCTTCGACTATCTCCGGTCCGGTGCGCGCGCTTACATCGCGGTGGCAGGTGGTATCGATACGCCGCCGATGCTGGGCAGCCGCTCGACCTATGCGATCGGTGCTCTGGGCGGCATCGAGGGGCGTGCGATTCAGCCGGGCGATGACCTGCCGGTCGGCGAAGGCGGCGGAAAAGAAGGCTTAAGCGTTCCGAAGGCGCTGCGCCGCGGTCCCGGCAGCCCGGTGGAGTTGCGGGTCATTCCGGGACTCTATTGGCACCGTATTCAGGAGACGAGCCAAAAGTCCTTCTTCGACGACACCTGGACGGTGGCGCCGGAGTGCGACCGCATGGGCTATCGCTTCCGCGGAGGCACTGCGCTGGACTTCGTCGAACGCGATCAGCCTTTCGGTGCCGGGTCCGATCCCTCCAACATCACCGATGCCTGTTATCCCTATGGGTCGATCCAGGTGCCTGGTGGAACCGAGCCGATCATCCTGCATCGCGATGCCGTCTCGGGCGGTGGCTACTTCATGCTCGGGACGGTGATCTCGGCCGACATGGACCTGATCGGGCAGATGCAGCCGAACATGCCGACGCGCTTCCTGAAGGTGGACATGGACGCCGCGCTGACGGCCCGTCACGATCGGCAACGGCTGGTCGAGCGACTGCGCGCTGAACTGGCGTGACCCCGTGACGGATAGAGCGACTGGAGACATGACGTCATGACGCTTTTGCGTGATTCCATAATACGAAACCCTTCTACGGTCGTCGGTACCGTCTGGCCGGTGACGGGCGGCAATCGGTTCTTGCGGAGCATCTTACTCGTGCTTGCCGGGTCGCTGCTGTTGACCATCAGCGCCAAGATCCAGGTGCCGTTCTGGCCGGTTCCCATGACGCTTCAGACTGGGGTCGTTTTGGCTCTAGGCGCCGCGCTGGGTTGGCGGTTGGCGGGTGCCGGCGTGCTGACTTACCTGCTCCAAGGGGCCGTGGGACTGCCGGTGTTCGCTGGCGGAGCCGGCTTCGCTTACATGACGGGACCGACCGGCGGCTATCTCTTGGGCTTTCTCGTCGCCGCGCTGGTCGTCGGCCGGCTCGCGGAGCGCGGCTGGGACCGCAGCCTGCTCGGCAGCTTCGCCGCCATGCTGCTCGGCAACAGCCTGCTCTTTCTCTGCGGTGTCGGCTATCTGGCGGCTTTGATCGGTGTCGAACAGGCAATCTCTGTCGGCCTCTTGCCTTTCCTGGCGGGGGAGGTGCTGAAGATCGCCTTGGTGACGGCCCTGCTGCCCTTTGTCTGGACACGGTTACGGCGGGATGCCGGAACCTGATGAATCCTTGAGGGGCGGGACCATGCGGTTCCGCCCTTTTTCTTTGTGACCTCGGGAGGCGAAGGCAATGCCGGAAGGAGCCATCGGAGTATCGGTCAAGCGGAAAGAGGACGAGCGCTTCCTGCGTGGCGAAGGACGCTACACGGACGATATCGTCCTACCGCGCCAGAGCTATGCCATGATTCTGCGCTCACCGATTGCGCATGCGCGGATCGTCTCGCTGGATGCGGAGGTCGCCCGGGCCATGCCGGGCATCCTGGCGGTTTTCACGGGGGAGGATATCGCCGCGGCTGGCGTGGGTGGGCTGCCATGCGGCTGGGGCGTCACCGACCGGCACGGCCAGCCGATGCGCGAGCCTCTTCACCCTCTACTGGTCAAGGACAAGGTGCGTCATGTCGGCGACAGTGTGGCCATGGTCGTGGGCGGAAGCTTGGCGGAGGTGCGAGCGGCGCTCGATGCGATCGAGGTCGACTACGAACCTCTGCCGGCAGTCAGCGCTCCGATTGCTGCCCTCGCCGAGGGCGCAGTGAAGGTCCACGAGGAGTTCGAGTCCAACCTCTGCTACGACTGGGAGATCGGCGATGCGCAGGCGGTCCAAGCGGCCTTTGCTCAAGCTCACAAGACCGCCAAGGTCGAACTGATCAACAACCGCGTCGTCCCCAATCCAATGGAGCCGCGCGCGGCCAACGCGGTCTACGACGGCAACAGCGACTCCTATACGCTCTACATGACCAGCCAGAATCCCCACGTGATCCGGCTTCTGATGGGCGCTTTCGTACTGCAGATCCCGGAGCACAAGTTGCGGATCGTGGCGCCGGACGTGGGCGGCGGTTTCGGCTCGAAAATCTATCACTATGCCGAAGAGGCACTCGTCACTTGGGCGTCTAGGCAACTCCGCCGACCGGTGAAATGGACGTCGGAGCGTACGGAGGCCTTTCTGACCGATGCGCATGGTCGTGACCATGTCACCACGGCGGAACTGGCTCTCGACGAAGCCGGTACCTTTCTGGCGCTGCGGGTCGATACCGTTGCCAATCTCGGCGCCTATCTCTCGACCTTCGCCCCCTCGATTCCCACCTACTTCTATGCACTGATGTTCTCGGGTCAGTACAGGACCCCTGCGATTCACGCGCGCGTGCAGGGAGTCTTCACCCACACGACCGTGGTCGATGCCTATCGCGGTGCTGGCCGATCCGAATGCATGTACGCGCTCGAGCGCGTGGTCGACCAGGCGGCCCGCGTCATGCGCCTGGACCCGGCCGAAATCCGGCGGCGCAACTTCATTCCCGAGGACGGCTTTCCGTTCCATTCCCCGGTCGGGGTGGTCTACGACAGCGGCGCCTTCGAACGGGGCCTGGACATGACCCTGAAACTGGCTGACTGGAGCGGCTTCGAAGCGCGCCGCAAGTCCAGCGAAGCGACTGGGAGGTTGCGCGGACGCGGTCTGGCCTGTTGGATCGAGTCCTCCGGGGCGGCGCCTTCGGCGGCGGTCACGGCCCTCGGCTGCCGGGCCGGTTTATTCGAAGCGGCAAAGGTTCGCGTCCATCCCACGGGGGGCGTCACCGTCTTCACCGGTGCGCACAGCCACGGCCAAGGGCACGAGACCACCTTCGCTCAGGTGGTGGCGGAGAAGTTCGGACTTTCGGTCGACCAGGTGGACGTCGTGCACGGGGATACGGCGCAGGTGCCCTTCGGAATGGGCACCTACGGGTCTCGCTCCATGGCAGTGGGCGGTGGTGCGCTGTCGCTAACCGCCGACAAGGTGATCGAGAAGGGCAAGCGGATCGCCTCGCACCTTCTGGAGGCGGCGGAGGAGGACATCCTCTTCGAGGATGCCAGCTTCAAGGTTGCTGGCACCGACAGGGAACTGGGCTGGGTCGAAATGGCGCTGGCCGCTCACATTCCGGCCAACTATCCGCTCGACGCCATGGAGCCCTGCATCGAGGAGACGACCTTCTACGATCCGCCGAATTTCACCTTTCCCAATGGTGTCTTCGTCTGCGAGGTCGAGATCGATCCGGATACCGGGAAGACCAGGGTCGATCGGCTGGTCGGCGTGCATGATGTCGGCCGTTGCATCAATCCGATGATCGTCGACGGGCAGTTGCACGGCGGCGTCGCCCAGGCAGTCGGTCAGACTCTGCTGGAGCGCGTCGCCTTCGACGACGACGGCCAGCTGTTGACAGCCTCCTATATGGACTATTGCCTGCCGCGTGCCGATGATCTTCCAAACTTCGACACGGCGCTCAACGAAGTTCCCTGTCCGCATAACCCGATCGGTGTGAAGGGGGCCGGCGAGGCCGGCGCGACCGGCGCTCCGGCGGCGGTGATCAACGCCGTCATCGATGCTCTTAGCTCGCTGGGCCTCGAGAGTATCGACATGCCGGCGACGCCTGAGGTGGTATGGCGCGCCATACGGCAGGCGAAAGGCGGCTGAGACATCTCTTGGCCTCCCGGCAGTAGAGCGGAGGGAAAGGGTGGCCGCTGCTATGAGTTCTGGTCTTTGCCAAAGATCGGGCTGGCGCACGACGGAACCGGGGTCGCGCACGACCTCGTGGAGCCTTCCGATCTGCTTGCGCTCCTGACCGTCGAGGGCGGGGAGGGGCTGGGGTTCGGACTTGCTCCATACGAAGGCGGTTCCCGAGAGGTTGCTGGACAAGGGACGGCGGGCTTGCCTCAATTACGGGAGTAGGCGCGGCATAAGCGCCCTCGGACCGAATAAACGGGAGGAACGAATGCTGGATACAACGCCGAATCTGGCCGTGAACAAAGTGCTTGGCGATCTCGATGCGGCGCTGACTGAGGGCGATGTCGAGGCTGCCGCGGCGCTGTTCGAACCCCAAGGCTACTGGCGCGACCTGGTGGCCTTCACCTGGAACGTTCGAACCCTTCAGGGACGTGAGGAAATCGCAGAGATGCTGCGCGCGCAACTGGCCGACATCGTACCACGCGGCTGGAGCATGACGCCGGGCGAGGATGCCGAGGACGGGGGTGGATTCCTACAGGCCTGGATCGACTTCGAGACGGGAACGGGACGCGGCCACGGTCATATTCGGATCCGCGACGGTAAGATCTGGACGCTGCTGACCACCCTTAAGGAGCTTAAGGGTTACGAGGAACGGCGCGGCCCTTCGCGCCCCAAGGGCGTCGCGCACGGCGCCGACAGGGCGCGCAAGAGCTGGGCGGAGCAGCGCGCCGAGGAGGACGCAAAGCTCGGCCGCGAGACCCAGCCCTATGTGGTGATCGTCGGCGGGGGCCAGGGCGGCATCGCGCTGGGCGCCCGGCTGCGCCAGCTCAACGTGCCGACGATCATCATCGAGAAGAACGAGCGTCCGGGGGACAGCTGGCGGAAACGCTACAAGTCGCTCTGTCTGCACGATCCGGTCTGGTACGACCACCTCCCCTACATTCCCTTCCCGGAGAACTGGCCGGTTTTCTCGCCCAAGGACAAGATCGGCGACTGGCTGGAGATGTACACACGGGTGATGGAACTAAACTACTGGGGCGGCACCGTCGCCGAGCAGGCCAGCTGGAATGAGGCGAGCAAGGAGTGGGAGGTCCGGGTTCGCCGCAATGGCGAAGATATCCTTCTACGCCCAAAACAGCTTGTTCTGGCCACCGGCATGTCCGGCAAGCCGAACCTCCCGGCCTTCCCGGGTCAGGACGTCTTCAAGGGCGAACAGCAGCACTCCTCGCAGCATCCGGGACCGGATGCCTACAAGGACAAGAAGGTGGTGGTGATCGGATCCAACAATTCGGCGCACGACATCTGTGCCGCCCTGTGGGAGGCGGGTGCCGACGTCACCATGGTCCAGCGTTCCTCCACTCACATCGTCCGTTCGGAGCCGCTGATGGAGCACGGACTCGGGGCGCTCTACTCCGAGCAGGCCTTGGCCAACGGAATCACCACGGAGAAGGCCGATCTGATCTTCGCCTCCATCCCCTACCGGCTGCTGCCCGATTTCCAGAAACCGATCTACGACACCATTCGCGAGCTCGACGCGGACTTCTATGCCGGTCTCGAGAAGGTAGGCTTCATGCTGGATTGGGGCGATGACGGCAGCGGACTTTTCATGAAGTACCTCCGCCGCGGCTCCGGTTACTACATCGACGTGGGTGCCAGTCAGCTGATCATCGACGGCAAGATCCATCTGAAGGCGGGCTCTGACGTCGCTTGTCTGACCGAGGACTCTGTGGTCCTGCAGGACGGTACGGAACTGCCGGCCGATCTCGTGGTCTACGCCACCGGCTACGGCTCCATGAACGGCTGGGCGGCCGACCTGATCAGCCAGGAGGTTGCGGACAGGGTCGGCAAATGCTGGGGCCTGGGTTCCGGCACTACGAAGGACCCCGGCCCCTGGGAGGGAGAGGAGCGCAACATGTGGAAACCGACTCAGCAAGAGGGGTTATGGTTCCATGGCGGCAACCTGCACCAGTCGCGGCACTACTCGCAGTTTCTGGCGCTACAGCTTAAGGCGCGTCAAGCGGCCCTCCCGATCGCTGTCTGGGGCATGGGGCCGGTCCACCATCTCAGCTAGCGAGAAGATTCGCTCGCTATCCTGTTTGGTGCCGGCTTCAGCGCACCTTTCGCGGTAGTTCGACGATCTCCGCGCTGTGATGCCATTCGGGGACGAGTTTCGCCAGGAGCCGTTGCACCTGGGCGTCGTCTTGAGCTCGCGCCGCTGCGAGCAGATCGTCGAGTCCGCTGATGAGCGCCGCTAGATCGAGTGTTCGCGGAGCGGCGAGCAGCAGGCCTGGTTGGTCCGTCGCGACGAGCGTTTCCTGGTCGTGAAACAACTCCTCGTAAAGCTTTTCACCGGCCCGCAAGCCGCTGAAGACGATATCAACGTCGCGGTAGGGTCGCTTGCCCGACAGGCGGATGATCTGCTCCGCCAGTTCCACGATCTTGACCGGCCGCCCCATGTCCAAGACGTAGATCTTGCCGGCTTCTTCGGACTGGCGGTGGGCCCCGACCGCAGCCGACTGGAGCACCAGGCGCACGGCTTCGCCGACCGTCATGAAATAGCGGGTCATGTCCGGATGGGTCACGGTCAAGGGTCCGCCGCGCATCAGTTGATCCTGAAACAGCGGGACGACCGAGCCGGTCGAGCCCAGCACATTGCCGAAGCGCACTGTCACGTAGCGTGGCCCGCTTCCTCTGCGCCGGGCTTCAAGGTCCAGGGCCTGGCAGTAACTTTCGGACAGACGTTTGCTTGCGCCCATGACATTGCTGGGGTTGACTGCCTTGTCTGTCGAAATCAGGACCATGATGGCGACGCCATGCCTGTTGCAGGCGTCGGCGACGTTGCGGGTCCCGGAGACGTTCGTCAGTACGCCCTCGACCGGCTGGGCCTCGACGATCGGAACATGCTTCAGCGCGGCCGCGTGAAATACCAGTTCGGGGCGCACGTCCGCGAAAACCCGCTCGAGGGCCGCCGCATCGCGCACGTCACAGAGGTGCGCGATGCGTGGCAGCGATACCCAATCCCGACTCAATTCGCGATCCATGCGATAGAGATTGAACTCGCTGGACTCCACGAGACTGATTTCCGATGGGTCCTGTGCGGCGAGCTGACGGACCAATTCGCTGCCGATCGAGCCACCGGCGCCTGTCACTAGAACTCGGCGGCCGATCACCATCTGCCGGACCGGTTCGGGATCCAACACGATCTGCGGGCGGCGCAGCAGATCTTCGATCGCGACCGGTTGCGGTAACAAGGGCTCGCTGCCTTGCGAACGCTTGAAGTCGGTCAACTGCGGCAATCGGTCGAGCGTGACGCCGTGGTCTTCGGCGAGAGCGAGCAGCATGTTCATCTGCTCGCGCCGCAGTTCCTTCGTCAGAATGATGCGCTGAGGTCTGCGCCCGCTCTGGGACGTCATCTGGGCAAGGATCTCCGGAAGTTTTCCGAGATCGCCGACCACGGGTATGCCGCGGATCCGTCGGCCAACGCGGCGGCCCTTCTCGTCCACGACTGCCAGAACCTCGTAGTTCGCGTCGCGTTTCAGCGACGAGATGAAGAGTTCGGCGGAGTCGCCAGCACCGATCAGCAGTACCGGAACCCTTAGATGTGTATCGCGCTCCAGAACGTGGTTCAGACCACCGTCCTTCAGCAACCGGTAGAGCAGGCGTGGGCCGCTGAGCAACGCTATCAGCAGCAGCCAGGTGACGATCAGAGAGCTGCGGGGCAGGGTGTCGAGACGGGTGACCATGAACGTGATCGGCAGGAACACCAACACGGCGAGCGTTGCCGCTCTCACAATACCGAGCATGTCGTTCAGCGATGCGTAGCGCCAGATGCCCCTGTAAAGGCCCGTCGTCAGGAAAACGGCGCCGGAGACGACGCCGAAGATCACCGCGGAAATCCAGAGATCCCACTGGGTCAAGTCTTCGGCTCTTTGGAAACCGAGCCGCAGCAGGAGAGCCAACACGAACGCGGTGACGGCCATCAGAACGTCGTGCAAAAGCGCCAGACTCGCACGGCGGAAGTAGATTGAGGCCAAGAATTTTCTCATGGATTTCTACGGATTGAAGTGAAGTTGCGGTGACGAAACTTTTTTAACACCAGAATAGAAATCAGTCGCGCAATACGGCCCTGCGACCATCACTTCGAGGTCGAGATTTGCGCCGCCACCGCTGAGCGGCGGCCGATCCAGCGTTCCGGTTTGGCCCAAAAAATCATCCAAACCATCAGGAGATTCGGCAGAATCATACTCGCATAGATCAAGGGTAACAGACTGAGATCGTTGGCAACCATATCCTCCACCGCGAGAACCTGAACCTGAATCAAGGCAACGATCACTACGGCGAGCAGGATTCGTTTCCAGTAGCCGCGCCGGCTGAACTCTCCTGCCAGGAAGGGCGCCACGCCCAACAGGACGAGAGCCGGCGTGTAGAGGGGTAAAGCGAGGCGCTGATGACCGTTCGCGAGAAGTTCTCCGCGGTGGCGTTCGTCGAGGAAGTTCTGTGGCGGACGGAAAATCTCGTGGAGGTAGCGCTCCGGCGGTTCCCGCCAACTGCGCTGCTCCTCTCCGCCTTCGTCCGCCAATTCCAGCGCATAGCGATCGAAGCTGAGATTTGAAAGCTCTTGGGTGCTTCGGTCGAACTGCTGCCTCTGGCCGCGGTAGAGAATGAGGACGGGCCCCAACTCTCCGCTCGTGATCTCGCTGACCTCGGACATGATTGTGATGGGATTTGCCGGTTCGCGAGTGTCGTGGACCAGGACGTCCAGCAACTGGCCCTCCGCTGTGCGTTGGCCGACATAGATCACGACGTTTTCGTCGATTTCCGTGAAGATCCCCTCTTGCAGCAGAACCGCAGAGTAGTTGGTTCGAATGTCGTGCTGCAGGTCCTTGAAACTCCTGAAGGACAACGGCAGCACATAAAGAGTGATCAGGAACATCAGCAAGGTCACCACGACCCCCAGCAAGAGGGCCGGTCTGGCCACCTGTACCTGGCTCAGCCCGCAGGCCCGCATGACGATCAATTCGTTGTCTGTGGCCAGTTTGTTGTAGACGAAGACGACCGATACGAAAGTCGCGATCGGCATCACGATCGTTAGAAAGCTCGGCATCAGCAGAGCGGCGAAGATCACAAATTTCTCCGCCGGCAAGCCACGATTGATGATGTAGTCGAATAGCCGCAGCGACTGGGTGAGCCAAACCGTGAAGGTCAAGGCTAGGCTGGTGGCAAAGGTCGTCCCCAGCAATTGCAGCAAAACGTAGCGGTCGAGGGACTTCATCCAGCCGTTAGGCCACGCTTGCTGCTCGAATGCAAGTCAGAGGGCCACGAAATCGCCACTTGCGAAACGATAAGTCATCTTTCTATGACAGGCGATACGGACAGTCGCTAAAGGGGCTGCAACCGAAAGTCTGACTTTAAACCCTCGATAAGGGCCGTGATGGACCGCTTGGATCAACTGGAATCGCAATCGCTTTTCATTCTGCGCGAGGCCTACGCTCGCCTGGAGCCTCTCTCGATGCTCTGGTCGCTGGGCAAGGACTCCAACGTCATGGTCTGGTTGGCACGGAAGGCTTTCTTCGGGCGCGTCCCCTTTCCCGTCGTGCTGCTCGACACCGGCAATGAGCTGGATGAGGTCTATGCCTTCCGTGACGAATACGTGGAGACGTGGGGCCTCAGCTACATCAATGCCGATTGTCCGGCGCTGGAAGAGACCGATCCGACGCTGCCGCTCAATTCACGCCACGCGGCGCGCAAAACGTTGGGGTTGAAGCGAATCATCGCCGATCAGGGGTTTCGCGGGATCTTTCTTGGCATTCGCCGCGACGAACAGGCGGTGCGCGGCAAGGAACGGGTCTTCAGTCCGCGTGACGAGTCCGGCACCTGGGACTACAAGGACCAGCCGGCGGAGTTCTGGGATCAGTACAAGACGGAGATCCGGCCGGGCGCGCATCTGCGCATCCATCCTCTCCTCGCCTGGACCGAGGTCGACATTTGGCGCTACATCCAGCGTGAGCGCATTCCCGTGGTACCGCTCTATTTCGCGCGCGACGGCTGGCGCTATCGCTCGCTCGGCGAAAAGGATATCACCCGGCCGATCCGATCGCAGGCCGGCACCATCGAGGAAATCATCGCCGAGCTGGAGACGACCCGGCAGCCCGAGCGGGCCGGCCGTACCATGGACCATGACAGCGAAGACGCCTTCGAACGTCTGCGCGCCAGCGGCTATATGTGATCGAGTTCCCCAGGAAATGACTCATACTTCCCTTAATCCCGCGCCGCGGGAACTGCTCAAGCTCGTCGTCGTCGGCCACGTCGACCATGGCAAGTCTACTCTGGTCGGCCGGCTGCTCTACGACACCGACGCCCTGCCCGAGGGTAAACTCGAGGAACTGCAAGCCGTATCGGCGAAGCGCGGCATGGCGCTGGAGTGGTCCTTCGTGTTGGACTCCTTTCAGGCCGAGCGTGATCAGGCGGTGACCATCGACACCACCCAGATCCGCTTCAAGACCGACAGGCGCGACTACGTGATCATCGACGCGCCTGGGCACCGCGAATTCCTGAAGAACATGGTCAGCGGCGCCGCCGAGGCCGATGCTGCGATTCTGGTGATCGACGCGGCCGAGGGCGTGCGTGAGCAATCGCGGCGACACGGCTACCTTCTGCATCTGCTCGGTGTTCGGCAGGTGGCCGTCGTGGTCAACAAGATGGATCTGGTCGACCACGACCAGTCCCGATTTGCCGAAGTGGCGCAAGAGGTTACGGACTATCTCGCAGGGATCGGGGTCGAGCCGGCTGCCATTCTGCCCATCGCTGCGCGCGAGGGCGCCAATGTCGCGGCATCCAGCCCGGAGCTCGCCTGGTTCAATGGCCCCAGTTTGCTCGACATGCTGGATCGTTTTCAGAGCGTCACGCGGCCCAGCCTGCAGCCCCTGCGCCTGCCGATCCAGGATGTCTATCATTTCGACGAGCGGCGCATTCTGGTCGGCCGGGTCGAGAGCGGCGTGCTGCGCGCCGGCGACACGGTGCTGTTCAGCCCGTCGAACAAGACGGCCCGGGTGCGCAGCCTCGAGGCCTGGAACGCCGAACCTCCGCTCGAGGCTCATGCCGGCCATTCGGTCGGTCTGACCTTGGAGGAACAACTCTTCCTCGAGCGTGGCGAGGTGATGAGCCATGAGGAGCGCCCTCCGCAACTTACCAACGTCTTCAAGACGACGCTGTTCTGGCTCGGCCATGGCGCGTTGGAGCCCGGCCAGAAGCTGACGGCGAAGCTCGGGACCGCACGCTACGCGGTCGAGGTCGTGGCGATCGAGCAAACCATCGATACCGATAGCCTCGAGCGGCGCAGCGGCGAAGCCCTGCAGCGTAACGGTATCGGCGAGGCGGTGCTGCGCAGTCGCGCGCTCATGGTGGTCGATGAGGCACAGACCTTGCCGCATAGCGGACGTTTCGTGCTGCTGGATGGCTTGGATCTGGTCGGTGGGGGCCTGATTTCGATGGAGGGCTACCCGGACCAGCGCAGTGTCATGCAGGTTCGTGCCTCCAACGTATTCTCGGTCGAACATGGCGTGTCGCGCGAGGAACGCTGGGCGCGCAGCGGCCATAAGGGCGGGGTGATTTGGCTGACCGGCTTGTCCGGCGCCGGCAAGTCGACCTTGGCGATGGCGCTGGAGCGCCTGCTGTTCGAACGCGGGTATCAGGTCTACGTGCTGGATGGCGACAACGTGCGGCGCGGCCTCAATGCCAACCTCGGCTTCTCGCCAAAGGACCGGGCGGAAAACATTCGCCGCGTCGGTGAGGCGGCTGCTCTTTTCGCCGATTCCGGAGCGGTCTGTATCACCGCCTTCATCTCGCCTTACCAGAGCGACCGCGACCGCGCCCGTGCCGCGACCGAACGCCTTGTGCCTGGCGGGTTCCACGAGATTCACGTGGCCGCCGACCTGGCGACCTGCGAGCAGCGCGATCCCAAGGGCCTCTATAAGAAAGCCCGTGCCGGCGAGATCGCCGACTTCACTGGCGTCAGCGCTCCTTACGATCCTCCAAGCAACCCGGATTTCGTGGTCGATACCAACGCGCTCTCGATCGAAGACGGTGTTGCCGAGCTACTCGAGTTCTGCCGGTCGCGTATCGCC
Source organism: Algihabitans albus (assembly GCF_003572205.1). Taxonomy (NCBI): domain Bacteria; kingdom Pseudomonadati; phylum Pseudomonadota; class Alphaproteobacteria; order Rhodospirillales; family Rhodovibrionaceae; genus Algihabitans; species Algihabitans albus. The sequence continues at coordinate 244,890 of NZ_QXNY01000003.1, read as the reverse complement.
TTCGACCCGCCGAAGAGCAACTAGTCGAGGGTAGAAAGCCTCTCAGCCTAGAGTCCGGTGTAACCGCGAAACCACTCGACGAACCGCGGGATTCCCCTCTCGATGCTGGTCGTCGGCTCGAAACCCAGATCGCGTTGCGACGCTTCGATGTCCGCCCAGGTCGCCGTCACGTCGCCTGGCTGCATCTCTTCGAGACGTTTCTCAGCCTTGCGCCCGCAAGCCTGCTCAATCACCTCGATGAAATGCAGGAGTTCCTCGCAGCGGTGGTTGCCGAGGTTGTAGACCTTGTGAGGGCGCCCCTCGGCGCCGCTGGGCGGCCGGTCCAACGCGGAGATGACGCCTTTCACGATGTCGTCGACGTAGGTGAAGTCCCGGCGCATCTCCCCATGGTTGAATACATGAACCGGCTGACCCGTCAGGATCGCCTTGGTGAACAGCCAGAGCGACATATCGGGACGTCCCCATGGCCCGTAGACCGTGAAGAAGCGCAGACCGGTGGCTGGAATATCGTAGAGGTGGGCGTAACAGGAGCTCATCAGCTCGTCGGCACGCTTGGTCGCGGCATAGAGCGACACCGGAGCGTCGACGCGATCCTCGACGGAGAAAGGCAGCTCCGTATTGCCGCCGTAGACGGACGAAGAGCTGGCGTAAACGAAGTGCTTCAGTCCGGCGCGCGCGCGGCAAGCCTCCATCATCACCAGATGTCCCATGACGTTCGAGCGCACATAGACATAGGGATCTGTAAGTGAGTGCCGAACACCGGCTTGAGCCGCTAGATGGATCACCCGGTCGATCTTCGGATGCGCCTCGAACGCGGCGAAGACCTCCTCGCGTTCGGCTAGCTCGACCTTGTGGAAGCTGAAAGCCTCGCGCCGCTGCAGTGTCTCAAGGCGCGCCTGCTTCAGAGCCGGGTCGTAGTAGTCGTTGAGGTTGTCCAAACCGACCACCGTCTCGCCGCGATCCATCAGCGCATGCGAAACCTGCATGCCAATGAAACCGGCTGCTCCAGTGACGAGGACGGTCATACGGGTCTCCTTCGACGAGTCAGGCCGCACCGACCTGCTTGCGAGGCGGATGGTCGGGAAGCGGGCTCGGCCTCGGACGGCAGAGCGGAGGAAGGCCTCCGGCAGGCCTGCTGACCGCTTTCCAAATTCACAAGTCGTATGCCGCCTCGAAGCTGGCGGTGTCTAGCCCTGAGTTGGACGGTGATGCCTCGTCAGCGCATCATGTGCCAAGTCCGGCCTGGATCCGGTGGCTGGGAGAGGCAGCTTCGGTCGCCATCCGGTCTAGAGGCTCCAGTAGTGTGCGCCTGCCGGCAGCGCCGCCGGGTCGAGCATCGACTTCACGTCGACAACGGCCCCGCCGGGGCGCAGACCGGCCAACAGGTCGGCTTGCGGCGCCGACTTGAACTGTCGATGCGCCACGGCCACCACGATACCCGAGAGGTCGTTGAGCGCCTCGAAACCGACGAGGTCGCAGCCGTACTCGTGGCGCGCCTGTTCCGGATCGGCCAAGGGATCGTGCGCCAACGGTATCGCGCCGTAAGCCGTCAGCTCTTCGATGATGTCGGGCACGCGGCTGTTGCGTAGGTCGGGCACGTCCTCCTTGAAGGTCAATCCCAGAACGCCGACCCGCGCGCCACGAATCTCCATGCCGGCGGCGGCAATCTGCTTGATCGTCCGCTCGGCGATGAAGCGGCCCATCTGATCGTTGATCCGGCGTCCCGACAGGATGACTTCCGGGTTGTAGCCCACCGCTTGAGCCTTGGCCGTCAGGTAGTAGGGGTCGACCCCGATACAGTGGCCGCCGACCAGACCTGGGGAGAAGGGCAAGAAGTTCCATTTGGTGCGGGCTGCGGCCAGGACGTCGGCCGCGCGGATACCCAGGCGATCGAAGATGATCGACAGCTCGTTCATCAGCGCGATGTTGATGTCGCGCTGGGTGTTCTCGATGACCTTGGCGGCTTCGGCGACCTTGATGCTGGCGGCACGGTACACGCCAGCCGCGACAACCGTTTCGTAGGCCTTGGCGACGCGCTCCAGCGTGGCTTCGTCCTGGCCGGAGACCACCTTGACGATCGCTTCGAAGGTGTGGACCCGGTCGCCGGGATTGATGCGCTCCGGCGAATAGCCGAGTGTGAAGTCTCGGCCCAAAGTCAGGCCCGAAACCTCGGCCAGCAGGGGGCCACAGACCTCCTCGGTCACACCGGGATAAACCGTGGACTCGAACACCACGATGCAGCCAGGCGTAAGATATGGCGCGATCGTCCGACAGGCGCTCTCGAGCGGCCGCAAATCCGGCTGTTTGTTGTCGGTAACCGGTGTTGGAACGGTCACAACGAAGAAGGTCACGCCGGCCAGGTCCTCGGGACGGTCGCTCACCTGGAGGGCGGTGTCGCGCAGGTTTTGAGCGTCGACTTCACCGGTCGCGTCGCGGCCGGCCCGCAGATCGGCAATCCGTTGCGGGTCGATGTCGAAGCCGACCGTGCCGGGCATACGGCCGGCGAAGGCGAGCGCGACGGGCAAGCCCACATAGCCGAGTCCGATCACCGCAATTTTCTCGTTCATCGAAACTCCTTCGTCCTCGCGGGCAGTGCGGCAGTGAAGTGAACGCTCGCCTTTTGGCATCGGCAGGCGATCGCATACACGAGGAGCTTAGAGTCAGACAACGTTCAAAGCCGATGGTCTTCAGCCACGTGACCCCGTGACCGGGCGGCGGCTTCGCTCTGTCTTACTCGGTCCGAACCGTCCCTCGCCGTGCTGCGGCGAAGGCGGCCAACCCTTCCGCGAGACCTCTGCGCGGTACCCAGGCCAGCCGCTCGATCGCCGGGCTGGGCGCGACCTCCAGGGAGTCGACCAATTGCCCGATGGTTCGCGTCTGACGGGTCAATCGTCCGGCCAGCCGCAGGAGGGCGACCGGAATCGGCAGCAGGCGTGCCGGCTTGCCGAGCGCTTCGCCGAGAGCGCGGATGAGCTCAGCCGTCGATACCGGGGTACGGTCGGCCGGCAGGAAGATGCCTCCCGGCGCTTGAGGATGCGATGCCGCAAGCAGCAGCAGGTCGGCCAGGTCCTTCGCGTTGACCAGGGAGCGTCTGTTGCGCACCGCGCCCAGTGGGAGCGGCAGTCCGCGCGCGACCGCGTCGGCCAAGCGGGCCAGGTTGGCTTTGGCGCCGGCGCCGTAGACCAGGGGGGGGCGCACGATGACCAGTTCTAAGCCTTGGTCCACCAGTCCGGTCAGGGCCTCTTCCGCCTCCAGCTTGGCCCGGGCGTAGGCGGACTGCGGATTCGGTCGGTCTCCTGCGTGGAAGGCTCCGGCACCGCTCGACGCTCCATGGACGGCGATCGTCGAGACGAAGACGAACCGGTTGACGCCACGCGCCAGCGCCGCCTTCGCCAAGGCCAGAGGGAGATCGCGGTTATCGTGTCGATAGGTCTCCGGCGCCACGGGATCGCTAGCGTGAGCGCGCCCCGCCAGGTGGATCACGGCGGCTCCAGGCCGGCCGGCCAGCGCTCTGTCCAGCCGGTCACTGACCGGATCTCCGGCACGCAGCGAAAGAGCGACCGCCCGAGCGCCGGCGTTCGCCATGACATGCTGTCCGATGAAACCGGTGGCGCCGGTGACCAGAAGTGGGGGCGAAGAATCGCTCATATGGAGGGTCCGAAATGGCGTTGAAAGTTCGAGGCCCTACGCGAGTCGCCTAAGCCTTGCGGGAGCGGACCAGAAAATGGGGGGTTGGACAATGCCGATGCGCCGACTGCGGTCCTTGCGTCGATGAAAATGGCGCGAAACCGGGCTTGCGAAGCTCGCCCGTCGCAACCTCCGATCATCCCGCTAGGGGAAGGACTTTCTAGAGATCATAGAAGCTTGCGCCGCACCCGCGAAAGCCTCCGTTGGACCATTGATCTTGAGGCGCTTTACACTTAGCCTGACAAAAAATGGAACTGAGTTCCACATAGTAGAATTTATACTTAAGGGAAGACGGCATGACCAGTCACATCAAAACGCTTGCGATCGCGCTGGCGTTGAGCGGCGTCGCGGCCACGGCTGCGGCAGAGACCGTTCTGATCCATGGCGAGGCGGGACCGAACCGAGGCGCCCGCGCCGAAGCGCTTCAGTGGTTCGCCGATCAGATCGCCGAACGCTCGGACGGCGAGATGCGGATCGACATCCAATGGGGCGGTGCGTTGTTCAAAGCCAATGCCGCCATGCAGTCAGTCGGCAATGGTGTTGCCGACACGGGTACGGTGATTGCCGTCTACTATCCTCAGGAGATGGCGGGTTACGGCATTTCTGATCTGCCCCTGGACAATCCGGACGCCTGGGTCGGCATGCGGGCGACGGACGCTCTGATGCGAAAGTCGGATGCCATTGCACAGAACCTCGCCGACAAGAACTTGGTCTACATCGGAACTTTCACGACCTCGGCCGTGCACATCGGCTGTGCCGATACGGCCATCAATACGACGGACGACATCGATGGTCTGAAGGTCCGTGGCACCGGCGCCTATGGCAAGGTCTTCGGTGAGTTCGGTGCGAATATGGTCAACATGTCGATCTACGACGCCTATCAGGGGCTCGACACGGGGTTGCTCGACTGCTCGCAGGGCTACAGCTATGCCGTCACCGCGCTGAAGCAGGCGGAGGTGATGGACAGTTACACCTTGCTCGATTGGGGACAGGTCGGGGGTGTCGGTATCTTCATGAACCTCGATGTCCATGAAAGCCTGAGTGCAGAAGAGCAGGCTCTTCTTGCCGAAGTCGGTTCCGACATGGCCGACGAGTTCGGGCGGTTGATCACGGCAGCGAACGATGCCGCCGTCGAGGCGATGCGGGGTCAGGGCGTGGAGGTCATCAAGCTGTCGGAGGAAGAGCGCGCGAAGCTGGTTGCGGCCGGCGAACCCTTTATCGATGAGTGGGTCGATACCGCCAGCCGTGTTGGCCTGCCGGGCGATGACCTTCTGACCGATTACCGCAGTCTGATCGCCGACTATACCGAGGAGCGCGATACTCAGGGCTACCCCTGGCAGCGAAACTAGCGAACCGGCGCGGCAATGCTGAGACGTCTGGAAAGCCTTCTGCTGGGCCTCGGCGTTGTCGCGGTGATCGCACTTGGTGTGCTGATCACCGCCAACGTTGTGGCGCGGGCGGTCTTCGACACCGCGCTGCCCGACAACGTGACCCTGGTTCGGGAGCTGATGGTGGCGGCCATCCTCTTGCCGCTGGCCGCCGCCACCGCGGCACGTGCCCATGTCTCCGTCGAGTTCGTCAGCGACCGCATGGGGCCGCGTGTGCGCTCCTGGCTGATCGTGCTGGGTTCGGTGGCCGGGATGCTGGCCCTCTCGCCGTTGATTTACGCAGGCTGGCAGGAACTGGTTCGAGACTGGACCTCGGGTGCTTTCTTTTACGGTGACCTGAATCTGCCCAGATGGCCCGGCCGTCTGCTCTTCGTCGTGGGAATCGGAGCCTGTTGGCTGCGGCTGGCGGAGCTCGCGATCCGCGATCTGCGAAGCATCGCCAGGGGCGAAGCGGTGGACCCCAAGCATAAGATAACCGAGGCGGAATGATCGACCCGACAACGATCGGAGTTGTGGCCTTCGCCGCAGTCTTGGTGCTGCTGGCGCTGCGGGTTCCCATTGCCTTCGCGCTTGCCGGCGTCGCGACGGTTGCGTCCTTCATCATCTTTGCCTTCCGAACCGGCGACTTCCTCTTCGAACGGGCCGTCCGCGCCACCACGTCGATGGTCTACTCCAACTCCTTCGACCTCATTCACTCCTACGATTTGAGCATGATCCCCTTGTTCGTGGCGCTCGGTCATATTGCCTACCGCGCGGACATCACCACGAAAATCTATCACGCCGCCAAGGTCTGGCTGACGCGTCTGCCGGGCGGTGTCGCCATGGCCTCCGTCGTCGGCTGCGGCGGCTTCTCCGCGATCACCGGGTCGTCCATCGCCTGCGCCTCGACCATGGGGCGAATCTGTACGCCGGAAATGCTGCGCATGGGCTACGATCCGCGCTTGGCAACCGCAAGCGTCGCGGCGGGCGGAACGCTGGGCTCGCTTATCCCGCCCTCCGTTCTCTTCATCATCTACGGCATCTTCACCGAAACCTCGATCAGCCAACTTTTCCTTGCGGGCGTCTTGCCGGGACTCTTGACACTGGCCGGTTTCGTTCTGGTCATCGCCGTCTGGGTCAACCGCAATCCGGAAATTGCTCCGGCGGGCGGAGAGATCATAGGCCGGCGTGAGCGTTTTCGGGCGATGTTTGCGGCTTGGCCCGCACTCTTGTTGTTCTTCGTCATCATCGGCGGCATCTACGGTGGCATCTTCACGGCGACCGAGGCAGCGGCGGTCTGCGTCTGTGCCGCGACATTGATCGGCTTCGCGCAAGGCAAGCTGACGCTGGCCGACCTATGGGAAAGCGTGAAGGAGACCTGCGTCCAGACCGCCGCCATCTTCTTCATCGCGGCGGGCGCCAAGATCTTCGTCGCCTTCATCGCCTTGACCGGCATCGCTCCCGCGATCGTGGAGACCGTAACGCAGGCGGAAATCTCGGTCGTCGTGCTGCTGATCTGTATCGCAGCGATCTATCTCTTGCTCGGAATGTTCCTCGATCCCATCGGAATCATGGTTCTGACGCTGCCGCTCATGGTGCCCCTGGTGGAGAGCTACGGTTGGGACCTGATATGGTTCGGCGTCGTCGTCATCAAGCTGCTTGAAATCGGCTTGATTACACCGCCTGTCGGTCTGAACGTCTTCGTCATCGCCAACGTGGTGGGGCGCGAGGCGCCAATCGACAAGATCTTCGCCGGCATTGCACGTTTTTTAAGCGTCGACATCATCGTGCTGATCCTTATCATCGCCTTCCCGGTGATGTCCCTGCTCTTGCCCATGGGAATGCGATGAGCGGCCAGAGCAACCCGGACAAACGATTCTTGAACACGCTGGCGCGGGGGCTGAGCGTGCTACGCGCGTTCCGTGCCAGCGACGACGGCTTGAGCCACATGGAACTGGCAGCGCGCACCGGCTTGCCGAAAAGCACCTTGTCCCGCCTCGCCTTCACGCTCTGCGAGACGGGCTACCTCAGCCATTCCTATCGCAACGACCGCTATCGGCTCGGTCCCGCGGCCTTGGCGTTGGGAAACATTGCGACCGCCTCGATCTCCTTCGTCGATACGGCCTCGGGTATCATGCAGGAGCTGGCGGATAAGACAGGTACACTGGTGGTCCTGGCGGTTCGCGACGACCGTAAGCTCATGCTGGCGAAGACTTGGCGGCCCGTCGGCAAGGCCTCGATCTGGCTGGAACCGGGCCACCGGATTCCGGTTTACGGGTCGTCCTCTGGCCAGGCGATTGCCGCCACCTTGGACGACGCACGTTTCGAGGCGGGCAAACCGAGCGACGAGATGCGCGCCTTTCGGCAACAAGGCTATGCGCAGCTGATCGCGTGGGGCTTCACGATTGCCTCTGCCGAGATTCGTTTTGCGACGACGATCAACGCCGTCAGCGTGCCCTTCTATGCGCAGGAGTACGGCGAGCCCGTGGCTTTTAGCTGCGGTGCGCTGCCCGATGTCTTGACCGAGACGCGGATGCAGCAGGAGGTCGGCCCCGCACTGAGCGCGGCCGTACGTGAGTTGGAACGGATGGTGAGCCGAGGACCGGCGCTGGTAAGGCGCGGCTGAGAAGGGGATGAAATGAACGACGTTGTGGTTTGTGATTTGCAGGGCGACGTGGCGGTTTTGCGTATTCAGAATCCGCCGGTGAACGCCCTGAGCCAAGCTGTCCGACAAGGCTTGATGGATGGAATCGTCTGGGCGGAGCAGAAGGCCCGGGCCGTTTTGATCGTTGGTAGCGGTCGTACGTTCATCGCCGGTGCGGATATCAGCGAGTTCGGAAAGCCGCCCCGGGACCCTTGGTTGCCCGAGGTCTGCAACCGAATCGAGGCGAGTCCGATTCCTGTTGTGGCCAGCCTCCACGGCACGGCCCTTGGCGGTGGCCTCGAGGTCGCACTGGCTGCCCATTATCGAATCGCGGTGCCGGCGGCGAAAGTCGGGCTGCCGGAAGTCAATCTTGGTATTCTGCCGGGCGCGGGTGGCACGCAGCGCCTTCCCCGTCTGACGGGGGCGGAAGCAGCCCTGGAGATGATCACCTCCGGCCGGCATGTGCCGGCGGCGGAAGCCCGGACGCTTGGGATTATCGATGAGATCGCCGACGGCGAGCCGGAGGCGATCGGTCTTACCTACGCGCGGCAATTGATCGAGCAGGGGCATGGTCCGCGACCGGTTTCCAAGATGGCTAGTCCGGCGCCGGTGGATTTCGACGCTTGGCATGACAAGGCTTTGAAAGCGGGCAAGGGCCAGATTGCCCCCGCCACGGCCGTTCGCGCGGTGCAGGCGGCCGGCGAACTGCCCTTCGCGGAGGGACTAGCCCGCGAGCGGGAGCTGTTTTCCGGCTTGATGGCGTCGCCCCAGCGCGAAGGTTTGATTCACGCCTTCTTCGCCGAACGGGCGGTCGCGAAACTACCGGAATTGAAGGAGGTTGCGGCGCGTCCTGTCGGGACTGTCGGCGTAATCGGCGGCGGTACCATGGGAGCGGGTATTGCCGCCTCCGCACTCCTCTCGGGCCTGACCGTCGCGCTGGTCGAGCGAGATGACGCCGCGGTCGAGAAGGCGCGCGGCACGGTGGAGACACTGCTGGGCACTGCGGTCAAGCGCGGAAAGCTGGGCGAGCCGGCCTTCGCCGAGATCAAGGCGCAGCGCTTCACGGTCGTGACGGACTTTGCCGCCCTGGCCAACGCCGATCTGGTGATCGAGGCCGTGTTCGAGGATATGGAGGTGAAGCGGGAGGTTTTCCGCCAGCTCGATCCGGTGGCGAAGCCCGGTGCGATCCTGGCGACCAACACCTCCTATCTCGATGTCAACGAGATCGCGGCGGTGACAGCGCGGCCTGCCGACGTGATCGGACTGCACTTTTTTTCACCGGCCCATGTCATGAAACTTCTGGAAATCGTGGTCGCCGACGCGACCGCACCGGAGGTCGTGGCGACTGGCTTTACGCTGGCGAAACGGCTTGGCAAGGTCGCGGTGCGTGCCGGCGTTTGCGACGGTTTCATCGGCAACCGCATCCTTTCGACCTATCGCGCTGCGGCGGACCATATGGTGCTGGATGGCGCCAGCCCCTATCAGATCGACCGGGCTCTTGTGGCCTTCGGATTCGCGATGGGCCCCTTTGCGGTCTCCGATCTCGCGGGGCTCGACATCGGTTATGCGACGCGCAAGCGCAAGGCGGCGACGCGAGACCCGCGCGAGCGCGTGCCGAGCTATGCCGACCGTCTCTACGAGATGGGTCGTTACGGCCAGAAAACCGGTCGCGGCTACTATCTCTATAGCGAGGGGCGGCGTGCGGGGATCGAGGATCCGGAGGTCGAGGCAATCATTGCTGCGGAGCGAGACGCTTTGGGTATCACCCCGCGCGATTTTACGGACGAGGAGATTCAACGCCGCTACATGACCGCGATGGTCAACGAAGGCGCGCGGGTCGTGGAGGAAGGCATTGCGCGCCGTCCGCTGGATGTCGACGTGACCCTGCTCTACGGCTACGGCTTCCCCCGTTGGCGGGGCGGGCCGATGAAGTGGGCGGATATGGTTGGCCTGAACGATCTTCTGCGGGACATCGAGGCCTTCGCCAAGGACGACGCCTTCTTCTGGCAGGCCGCGCCTCTGTTGCGGCGCCTTGCCGACGACGGCCGAACCTTCGACGAACTGAATAAGCAGGCGAAAGTATGAGACAGGCTGTCATCGTCTCGACGGCGCGCACCGGTCTCGCCAAGGCGCATCGCGGATCCCTGAACCGGACGCACGGCGCGACCATGGCCGGTCATGTGATCCGTGCGGCCGTCGAGCGTGCGGGGGTGGTCCCGGAGACAGTCGAGGACTGTGTGCTGGGGTGCGGTTACCCGGAGGGTGCCACGGGCCGCAACGTCGCACGGCAAAGTGCCATCCGTGCGGGTTTGCCGGTCGGTACGGCCGGAATGACCGTGAACCGTTTTTGCGCCTCGGGTTTGCAGGCTATCGCTCTGGCGGCTCATGCCATTACCGGCGAAGGCGCGCGGGCGATGGTTGCAGGCGGGGTGGAGAGCATTTCCTTGACTCAGCCGCCGCCGGTTAACGTGCCGGAAGATTGGATCCAGGAGCATAAGCCTCAGCTTTATCTGCCGATGATCGAAACCGCGGATATCGTTGCCGAGCGCTATGGTGTGAGCCGCGAGGCTCAAGACGATTACGGGCTTCGCAGCCAGCAGAGAATCGCTGCCGCACAGGCTGCCGGGCTGTTCGACGAGGAGATCGTTCCCTTCGAGACGGTCATGACGAAGAAAGACCGCCAGAGCGGAGAGATCAGCGAAGAGACGGTGACGCTGATCGGTGACGAGTGCAACCGGCCCGACACGACCGGAGAAGGCCTGGCGGCGCTTAACCCAGTACGCGGTGAGGGTTGCTTCGTCACGGCCGGCAACGCGAGTCAACTTTCCGATGGTGCCGCGGCTCTGGTTCTAATGGAAGCGCAGGAGGCTGCGAAGGCCGGAATCGAACCGCTAGGCGCGTTTCTTGGTTTTACGGTGGCTGGTTGCGAACCCGACGAGATGGGGATCGGCCCGGTTTATGCCGTGCCCCGTCTGCTGGAGCGCGCGGGCCGCTCCATCGCCGATATCGACCTCTGGGAATTGAATGAGGCCTTTGCCTCTCAGGCGCTCTATTGCCGGGACCGGCTGGGGATCGACGACGAGCTCTGCAACGTCAACGGCGGCTCTATTGCCATCGGTCATCCCTTCGGGACGACCGGTGCGAGGATGGTGGGACATTTGCTGCGCGAGGGCCGGCGGCGTGGCGCCAAGCTCGGGGTCGTGACGATGTGCGTCGGCGGTGGCATGGGCGCCGCGGGTCTGTTCGAAATCTACTGAAGGAGAGGGACCGTGGACTTGAGCGACACTCCCGAAGAGCTGGCCTTTCGCGAAGAAGTGCGGGCCTTTCTGTCAGCGCATCTGCCCGCACGCCTGTCCGATCGTGTGCGCGCCGGGAAAAGCCTGAGTAAGGAAGATCACGAGGCCTGGCATGCGATGCTGAATACGAAAGGCTGGTTGGCGGGAAGCTGGCCCAAGGAATACGGCGGCGCCGGCTGGAATGCGGTCGAACGCCACATTTTTGAAGAAGAATGCGCCCTTGCCTACGCACCGCGCATCCTGCCCTTCGGTCTCGCGATGCTGGGACCGGTGTTGCAGGCTTTTGGTTCGCCGGCGCAGAAGGACTATTGGCTGCCCCGTATCCTGAGTGGCGCGGACTGGTGGTGTCAGGGCTATTCGGAACCTGGGGCGGGTAGCGATCTGGCCTCCCTCAAGACCCGTGCCGTGCGGGACGGCGATCACTACCTCGTCAACGGGCAGAAGACCTGGACCACCCTGGGCCAGCACGCCAACATGATCTTCTGCCTCGTCCGGACCGATCCGGCTGCGAAGGCGCAGGAAGGCATCAGCTTCCTGCTGATCGACATGACGGCACCGGGGGTCGAGGTGCGGCCTATTCTCCTGCTCGACGGTACGGCGGAGGTGAACGAGGTTTGGTTTACCGATGTGAGAGTTCCCGTCGAAAACCTGGTGGGCGAAGAGAATAAGGGCTGGACCTACGCGAAGTATCTGCTGACTCATGAACGCACGAACATTGCGGGGGTCGGCTTCTCGATCGCCGGCCTCGAACGCCTGAAGCATATCGCGCGGATCGAACGCTCGGGTGGACGCCCCCTGATCGAGAATCCCCACTTCGCCGCGCGCCTGGCGAAGGTGGAGATTGATCTGATGGCCATGGCGACGACCAACCTTCGTGTGATCTCCAGGGCCGCCGAGGGTCAGGCGCCTGGTGTCGAAAGCTCCATGTTGAAGGTCAAGGGGACGGTCATCCGGCAGGAGATCAACGATCTGACCCGGCGTGCGGTCGGACCCTATGCCATGCCCTTCGTCAGTGAGGCCTTGGAGGGTGCGAACGAGCCTCCTGTCGGTCCAGACTACGCCGGACCCGTGGCCGCTCAGTACTTCAACAATCGAAAGCTCTCGATCTACGGCGGCTCCAACGAGGTGCAGCGTCAGATCATTGCCAAAACCCTGTTAGAGCTCTGAACGATGAATTTCGAACTGACCAGCGAGCGGCAGATGCTGCAGGACACGCTGCGGCGCTACCTCGGTGATCGCTACACGACGGAGGTGCGTAACCGTATCATCGAGAGCGATGCGGGTATGAGCGCCGAGATCTGGCGTGAACTGGCGGACTTGGGAATCGTCGCGGCGCTCTTTACCGAGGACCAGGGCGGATTCGGTGGCCTGGGGTTCGACATCGTCACGGTTTTCGAGGAGCTTGGGCGCGCCGGCGTCGTGGAGCCCTTTCTGGACACCGCCGTTCTGGCGGGGGGATTGGTGGCCGATCTCGGCAGCGAGGCCCAGCGAGCGGTGCTAGAGCGGGTTGTCGGCGGTGAGGCGCAGCTGGCTTGGGCGCATGGTGAACCGACCAGCCGCTACGACCTAAGCCATGTGGAGACGACGGCACGATCCCTTGACGGCGGAATCGAGTTGAATGGCCGCAAGTCGGTGGTCGTGAACGCCGAGGCCGCCGAAGCGCTCGTCGTTACGGCACGGGAAAGCGGAGAGCCCGACGATCCGGAAGGCCTGTCCCTCTTTCTGGTTCCCGGCGGGACGCCGGGTCTCAGTCTGCGCGGCTACCCGCTGATGGGCGGCGCGCGCGCCGCCGAGGTGACACTGGAGACGGTTCATGTTCCCGAAGCCGCCCGTTTGGGTCCAGCAGGAGACGTCTATTCGGCCATCGAGCGGCGGGTCGCCATGGCGAACGTCGCCCTGTCTGCCGAGGCGCTTGGCGCCATGGAGACCGCGAAGGCGCTGACGGTCGCCTACCTCGGGACGCGCAAACAGTTCGGCCGGCCGATCGGCACGTTCCAGGCCCTTCAGCACCGGATGGCCGATTTGATGATCGAGCTGGAGCAGGCCCGATCCGCTGTGATCCTGGCGGCCGGGCATATGGCCGACGAGCGCTGCAGCCGGGAACGTCATGTGAGCGCCGCAAAGAACCTGATCGGTCGTGTGGGCCGGCTGGTGGCGGAGGAAAGCATTCAGATGCACGGCGGCATTGCCATGTCGCAAGAGTACGAGTTGGCCCATATCGCCAAACGCATCGTCATGCTCGACCACCGGCTCGGCGATACCGATCATCACATGGAACGTTTTATTGCCTTCAGCCATGTCTGAGGATTCGTCGGATATTGCGTCCGGTACTCCGAACCTGATTCGCGACGAGACCGGCCCGCAACGTCTCATCGGCTATCTGCTGGATGTCGGTCAGGCTGATAGGCGCGCACGCGGTTGGCTCGATCTGGATCCTCGCCATCTCAATCGTCATGGTGTGCTGCACGGTGGGATCGCGACGACGCTGCTCGACAGCGTGTGCGGTGCGACCGCCAGTCTGACCGTGGACGCGACGGGGCGCGTTCCTTTCCTGACGATCTCCCTGACCACGCAGTTCGTGGCGGCGGCGCGCGCAGGGCGAGTGACCGCTACGGGGCGTCTCATCGGCGGCGGCCGCAGTTTGCTGTACGTCGAGGGCATCCTGGAGGACGAGGGCGAGCGTCTGCTTGCGACGGCGACCGGTGTGTTCAAGCGCGTTCCGGCGGAGCAGAAGGCATGACGCGAATCCACGAAGTTCTCGATCGGCAAGCGGAGGCGCAGGGCGAGGCGGTGGCCATCATCGACGCCGACGGCACGCGTTTCAGCTACCACTCGCTCAAGACCGCGTCGGAGGACGCCGCCCGCCTGTTGCAGTCCAAAGGCGTCATGCCGGGCGACCGACTTCTCGTCCTGGCGGAGAACTGCGCCGCCGCGGTGGCTTTCATTTTCGCGGCGTCCCGCCTGGGCGTCTGGTCGCTGCCGGTCAATGCGCGATTGGCGGCGCCCGAGGTCGACCGCATTCTCGCCTACGCAACCCCGCGTGCGGCCGTCTTGACGGTCGGAGTCTCTCCGGATGCGGCTTCTCATGCCGAACGGCTGAAGGCGCAACCACGGGATGGTGCCTTCGGTTCCATTGCGCTTGCGACACCCTATCCAAGTGCCCCGGAGCCTGAGGAGGATGTGGCGGTCATGCTTTTGACCACCGGGACGACGGGGCAGCCGAAGGGTGTGATGTTAACCCACGACAACCTGCGTTTCGCGGGTCGTGCCTCGGCGGAGCTGAGGGGCATGCAGCCAGGCGATATCGTCTATGGCGTGCTGCCGATGACCCATGTCTTCGGATTGGCCTCCATGATCATGGCCGCCACCCACGCCGGCGCCTCGATCAAGCTGGAGTCGCGCTTCAGCCCCGAGGCATTGCATCGGGCCCTGACGGAGGGTGTGACGATCCTGCCCGCCGTCCCGCAGATGCATGCCCTTTTGATGCAGTACACCCATGCCCAGGGCCATGAGACGCTTGAGAACGGTGCGCTACGCTATGTCTCTTCCGGCGCCGCTCCGCTCGATCCGGTGTGGAAACGAAAGGCGGAAGCCTTCTACGGCATTCCCTTGCAGAACGGCTACGGCATGACGGAAAGCACCGCAGGCGTCTGCGCTACGGTGAATGCGATCGGCGACCCGGATATCTCCGTCGGCAGGCCGCTGCCGGGGATCGAGATCCGGATCGACGAGACCGCCGCAGGTGGTGGAAAGGGCGTCGGCGAAGTGCTGACTCGCGGGCCGCATGTGATGAAGGGTTACTATCGAAACCCGGAGGAGACGGCCAGGATACTGGATGCCGACGGTTGGCTCCACACCGGCGACCTGGGTCGCCTCGATGGCGAGGATCGCCTCCATATCGTCGGTCGGGCCAAGGAATTGATCATCCGCGGCGGGTTCAACGTCTACCCGCAAGAGGTGGAAGCCGCATTGAACGATCATCCCGCGGTCGTGCAAGCCGCCGTGATCGGCCGCAATCTGGAGGGCGGTGACGAAGAAGTTCTGGCTTTCGTGCAGATCAGCGCTCCAGGTCGTGTCGACGAGGCCGGTCTGAAGGCGCATGTGGCAAAGCTCCTGTCCGGCTACAAGCGGCCCGAACGGATCGTGGTTGCGGAAAAGCTACCGGCGGCCGCAACGGGTAAGATCCTCAAGCACAAGCTCATCTCGACCTTCGAACGCGAGTTGCGGGCCGAGGAGGAGTCCGAGACACCGCCGGGCTCTGGGAGATAGCGTCCGCTCACGTTTCGCAACGAATGCGTGAACGCTGCTGGTGCTTCGTCTCGCTTGGTCACATCTTCTCGAGCAGTCTTCACGAGTTCGGGGAGTGCTCATGGTCCGGTTTCCGCGCTACCAGCCCGTAGCCGCAAGGTCGGTAAGACGTATCGTCCAGGCGGCGGCCGTGAGTCTGGCCGTCGGATTATCGGGCCCGGCTGTGGCGCAACTCAGCGATGACGAAATCCTCTCGCACAGCCTCGATCTCGTCTTCGGTGACCGCTCGGAGGCTTTACAGTCGCTTGAGATACTGGCGGCAGAGGAGGATCCGCGCTTGGCCTTCACGGTCATCACCGCCATGCGCTACGCGCCGCTACCGCAGGAGGCGACGCAGGAGGCTTTGGCGGCTATGGCGAGCGAGAGGCTGGCTGCCGAGCAACTGGATAACGACGACGTTCCCGAGGGTTGGTTCGAATGGATGCTCTGGCGTGAAGAGACGCCCGACCTGGCTCCGCACCCCAGCTTCGCCGAGTTTCAGCGCCAGTTGCTCTCCCGTATCGATCCCCGTTTCCTGGAGTTTCTGCCGACTGGTGTGAAGCACGAAATCCGGCTGGAGGAGATCGCCTGGGGCGGTGTCCGGGTGGACGGGATCCCGGCGCTCACCAATCCAGACTTCCTTGCCGCGGCGGACGCGGACTATCTGCGCGATGACGATCTGGTCTTCGGGGTCGAGATCAACGGCGATGCCCGTGCCTATCCGCTGCGCATTCTTAATTGGCATGAGATGTTCAACGACGTCGTTGGCGGAGTGCCGGTATCGCTCGCCTATTGCACCCTCTGCGGTGCCGGTATCCTGTTCGACACGATGGTCGAAGGCCAGGACGCAGCTTTCGTGTTCGGCTCCTCTGGCTTTCTCTACCGCTCGAACAAGCTGATGTACGACACCGCCACCCGTAGCCTCTGGAACCAGTTCACCGGCCGTCCGGTGGTCGGGCCGCTGGTCGGATCGGGGATCGAGCTGCCGATTCGTCCTGTTGCCATCACGTCTTGGGCGAACTGGCGGGACAGGAACCCCGACACTCGGGTGCTGTCGCTCGACACCGGGTTCCGCCGCGACTACGGCTCCGGCGCAGCCTATACGGAGTACTTCGCAAGCCCGGAGCTGATGTTTCCCGCGGTACTGCATGACGATGCGCTGGCCGCCAAGGATTTCGTCTTCGGTTTGCGTCTGCCGGGCGGCGCGAAGGCCTGGCCCCTCAGCGCTTTTGCCGGTGGTGCGGTCATCAACGACCGCGCCGGACTGGTCGACGTGGTGTTGGTGGGCGACGAGGCGACCCGCACGGTTCGTGCCTATCGGCGCGACGGCATCGTGCTCGCGGCTCAGGACGACCGTCTCGACCGTCTGACGGGCGGCGGCACGACCTGGACCGTGACCGAAGAGGCGCTGCTGGCCGACGACGGCCGCAGTCTTCAACGCGAAGCCGGCCACGTCGCCTACTGGTTCGCCTGGGCCGGCTACCTGCGCGACGCCGAACTGTATGTGCCGCCCGAGTAGGCTTCGCCTTGTGCCTCACTCGGCCGCTTCGGTGAGCTCGAGGACAACGTCGAAGCCCTCGAATTGCGGGCCGCCCAGGTACATGCCCTTGGTCTCGCCGGCGCCCTTGTGCGCTTGCCGGAAGGCGTCGGACTGGGTCCAGGCCTCGAAGTCGGCGCGCGTCCGCCAGATCGTGTGGCTCGCGTAAAGCGTATGATCCTCGCCGTCCGGTCCCTTGAGCAGGTGAAACTCGACGAAGCCGGGCAGACCCTTGAGGCGACTGTCACGGCCGCGCCAGACGGTTTCGAAGTCTTCCTCGCGACCCTTAACGACACGGAAGCGATTCATGGCGATGAACATTCAATTCGTCCTTTTCCGGTTGTCGACGATAGCTCTGGTCAAAGTGGAATCAGCTGTGGGCAGCCGCGCGTCGGGTGACGTTGGATCGCGACTTTAAGTTTGAACGCTCTCTCGATTTGGGGCTCCGTCAGCACGCTGTCCACCGTGCCGGCGGATTGGACCCGCCCTTCGGACAACAGCACCAGTCTGTCCGCGTAGAGCGCTGCCAGATTGGGGTCGTGCAGGACGGCGAAAACACCTAGCCCCCGTTCCGCCAAGCGGCGCGCGAAGGCGAGCAAGCGGTGCTGATGCGTGAGATCAAGATTGTTGGTCGGCTCGTCGAGTAGCAGGAAGCGTGGCCGGTCGTTATCTGTGTCCGGCCAAATCTGCGCCATGACGCGGGCGAGTTGGACCCGCTGGCGCTCGCCGCCCGACAGAGTCGGGTAGATCCGCTGCGCCAGATGGGCGGCGTCCACTTCGTCGAGCGTGGCCGCTGCGACATCCAGATCGCGGGTCAGGCTGGAGCGGCCGTTATGGGCGCTGCGGCCCATCATGACGACTTCCAAGACGCGGAAGGGAAACGTCAGTTCGGAGGATTGCGGCAACACGGCCCGGCGTCGGGCGAGGCCGGCGCGTGACCAGTCGGCGAGAGGACGCCCGTCCAGCGTCACCGTCCCGCCGTCGGGCGCCAGCGCTCCGGACAAGAGATGCAGCAGCGTCGACTTTCCGGCTCCGTTCGGACCGATCAGGGCCGTGACCCGAGCCGGCTCCAGTGCGAGGTCGACGCCGCGAAGGATCGGGTTGCCCTGGCGGGCGAAGTGCAGGCCGGTGGCATGCAGCATCACCAGAGACCCAGGCCGCGCCGGCGCAGCAGCAGCCAAAGAAAGAAGGGACCGCCGACGCAACTGGTCAGGATGCCGATCGGAAGCTCGGCCGGAAGCACGAGGGTTCGCGCGAGCAGGTCGGCCAACAGAAGCAGGGTGGCCCCGAGCAGGGCCGAGGCGGGCAGCAGCAAGCGGTGATCCGGTCCAAGCGTGAGCCGTACGAGGTGCGGAACGACGAGGCCGATGAAGCCGATGACGCCCGTCAAGGCCACCGAAGCGCCGACGGCCAGAGCCGTCAGCAGGATGGCGACGCGTTTCACGCGCTCGATGTCGAAACCGAGATGCAGGGCTTCCGTCTCGCCCAGCAGCAGCCCATTGAGGGGACGCGCCAGCAGCGGCAAGGCCATCGCCGGCGCCAGCATGAGAGGGGCGGCGATCAGCAGTCGGTCCCAAGTTACGCCGCCCAAGCTTCCCAGTAGCCAGAAATTCAGGTCGCGCAGCGCCTGGTCGTCGCTGATGAAGATCAGCAGACCGATGGCGGCGGCGGCCATGGCGTTCAGCGCAATGCCGGCCAAAAGCATGGTCGCGACTTCGGTCCGGCCTTCGCGGCTGGCGATACGGTAGACCAGGAGGGTGGTGCAGAGTCCTCCGGCGAAAGCCGCCAGAGGCAAGAGAAGGTCCAGCAAACCGGCGGACAGGCCGAGTGACAAACTACCGCCGAGCACGATCACACCGGCTGCGCCCAAAGCGGCCCCGGTGGACACGCCGATCAGGCCCGGATCGGCCAGGGGGTTGCGAAAGAGCCCCTGCAACGTCGCGCCGGCAACCGCGAGGGCGGCCCCGACCAGAACCGCCAGACAGGCCCGTGGCAACCGGATCGCCAGCAGGACCGTCTCCTGCATCGTTTCGTGGGCCGATAGCCAGTCGAGGCCTAGGCGGTCCAGGAAGATCGAGAAGACCTGCAGCGGCGAGATCGCGACGGCGCCAATACCGACCGACAGCAGGAAGGCGACACCCAAACCGCAGGCCAGAAGAACCAGCGCAAGGCGGGCTTTGGCGGCCTGGCTGTGCAGAAAGCCGGCGGTTTCGCGGACGGCCGTAACGGCCATGGGCCTAGCGAACCTCCCCGATCTCTGGGTGCAGCGCTTCTGCCAGTTCCGCGACGGCTTGCGGCGTTCGGGGCCCGAAGCCGAGCAGCAGCAGGCCGTCCATCGCTACGAGACGACCGGTGGTGGCCGCAGGGCTGGCGGCGAGCTCGGGCCGAGCCAGCAGGGCGTCGCGACCGCCGAACCGCTCGAGGGTTCGCTCGGTGACCAGCACGACCTCTGCGCGGGTCGCGGCGGCCGCTTCCGGTGAGAGCGGCCGGAAGCCGGAGAAATCCGCCAGGGCATTTCGGCCGCCGGCCATCTCGATGATACCGGCTGCCGAGGTTTCCCTCCCGGCGGCCAGGGGTGCGCCCGTGCCGACCGACAGCAGGAACAGCACGCTCGGCCGATCCGGCAGATCTGCCAGTTTCGCCGCCACATCTTGCTGCGCCGCCTCGATCCCGGTCACCAACCCTTCGCCGTCTTCGACCAAGTCCAGCGCGGCCGCCACTTGTCGAACCTTCTGCCGCACACCGTCGAGCGTCGGCTGATCGGGTAGGGTGACGATGGCGACTCCGGCGGCGCGCAGTTGCTCGATCGTCGCCGGCGGTCCGGCATCTTCGACCAGAAGCAAGAGATCCGGCTCCAAGGCCAGGATGGGTTCGGCGGAGAGCTGGCGCATGTAGCCGACGTCCGGCAAATCGTCGGCCTGTGGCGGGTAGCTGCTCGTCGTATCGACGGCGACTAGCCTGTCGCCCGCGCCCAGTTCATAGACGATCTCCGTAATGGAGCCGCCGACGGAGATCACGCGTTGGGCCTCCTGAGCGGCAGCCGGAACCGCGATGCCGCCGGAAATCAAGAGGGCGAGCATCCAAGTCTTCGTATGTCTCATGCGTATCGTCTCACCAGTTCAGGCTGTAGCTCACGGCGGCCTTGAAGTTCCGTCCGGCTTCGTTCGCGTTCGTGAAGACCCGCGCGTATTCTTCGTCGAAGGCGTTATCGATACCGAGATCGAGACGGAACCCCTCGAGCAATCCATCCGACGGCTGATAGGCGAAATAGAAATCGTGGACGTCGTAGGGCTGACGCCGCTCCGACTCGTCATTCACCTCGTCGAACTCCTGCGCTATGACTGCGCGCCAGCCGATCAGGGAGTCGATCTCGGGAAGCTTGATCCCGGTATTGAAGGTGTAGGTGTTGGGTGTGAGCGTATTCAGCTTCTCACCGGTGTCTTCGTTCTCGCCGTCGATCATGGAAAACCCGAAACCGAGAAGGATCCGGTCGTTCTCGTAGCTTGCCTCTACTTCGCTCCCCCAGAGCTCGGCTTCCGGCACGTTGGTCGCCCTGGTTGTGCCGTCGCAGTCGCCGGGGATAGCGGGGATACAATCGACGCCTGGCGTCGGCTGATTGACGCTTTGATCGATGAAGTCCTCGCCCCAGATGCGGAAGTGGGTTGCCTTGATGCTGAAGGTGTCTCGGGGAAAGGCAATCTCGTCGAAGGTCAGCCCAGCTCCGAACTCGACGGTCTGGGTCGTTTGCGGCTTGAGGTCCGGGTTGGGAACAAAGCGATTGGTGATACTCGGACCAAGTCGGAAATGCGTCCCCGTCAGATAGAGCTCGTCGAACGTCGGAGCGCGGAAGGCTTCCGCATAGTTTGCGAAGAACAGAAGCCACTCCTGCGGCAGGTAGCTCACGCCGATGCGCGGTGAAAGCCGGCTCTCGGTGGTCTCGTCATCGGCAAGATCGCTGGAGGCTTCGTAGCGGTCGAAGCGTAGACCGGGCAGAATCAAGAGGTCGCCGGGCAGTCCGAAGGGCTCCGCCAGATTGAACTCCGCCTGCCCGAAGACACCGGTGAAGAACGCCTCGGCGTCGGGCACGCCGTCGCGCTCGCCGTCCCCGGCCGCACCGTTCTGGTCGTCGCGGTAGACCTCCGTACCGTAGGTTAAGGTAACTTCGGCTCCATCCGTCAAACGGAATCGCGACCGGTTGTCGAGCCGAAAGCCGAGGGTATCGACATCGCGTTTCAACAGCTCGCCGGAGGGGCCGGCCCCGTTGTCGTCGAGCCGCAGCTCGTCCGCCTGGAAGGCCGTGTAGTAACCGGTGACGTCCAGGTCGATCCAACGGTTGCCCGGGTCGTCGAAGCTATAGGCCAGCCGAACGTTATCCGACCGGATCTCCTTGTCGACCACGTCGTCACCGCCGAGGCCTTGTCCGTTGTTGGGCTCCTCCGCATCGTTGGCGAAGCGTGTATAGCTCGCCTCGACACGATGGTGATCGCCGAACTCGAACCCGCCCTTGACCAAGCCCGAGAGGATCGAGTCGTCGGTGTTGTCGAGCCGGTCGCCGTCGCCCAGTTCGATGTCGCCCGAGTCCCGGTGCGTAACGCTGCCAAGCAGTTCGAGCCCCTCGAGCGGCTTCCCATAGGCGGTGAAGGTGCCAAGCAGTTCTTCGTTGACCGACTGCACCCCGGCACCGACCCTCGCGCCGAAGGTTTCGCCGGGGGCCAGGAAGTCGTCCGGGGTGACCGTTCGGAACTCGATCACGCCACCGGTGCCGCCGCTCCCGTAGAGTGCTGAAGCCGGACCGCGCAGCACCTCGACGCTGCGCAGCAGGCTGGGGTCGATGAAGAAGCGGCCGTCGTGCGCGGAGCCGAAATTCTGCCTGGCGCCATCCACCAGGAGCACGACGTCGGGTCCTGAGAATCCACGGATCGACGGCACCTCGCCGGTGCGGCGCGGACCGCCCGTGAACTCCACGTTCGGAACGAGTTTCAGCACATCGTCCGGAGTGGACGGTTGCAGGCGCTGTAGCTCCTCGCGATCGATCACCGTCACCATGCCCGGATAGACGAAAGGGTCGATCGCGTTGCGGGTCGCCGTCACCGAGATCGTATTCATGCGAAGGGCGCCGTCTCCTTCCGGCCGCCCAACCTCCAGGTTCTCTTGCGTCATCGGTGCCATCTCGTTCGCATCCTGGGCAGATGCCGTTTCACTCCACATGACCGTTGCTGCCGCCAAGCTCAGCGGCGCGACGCCCCACAGCGTCTTCATCATTTCTGTCAGCCCCTCTCAAAGCGCATGCTCTTGCTAGAACATGCGTCCTGGCGGGCTGCCTGAGGCCTCTCTAGGATGGAGGAGAGGCCGTCGGTGGCTGGCTTGGACGCGGTAACACTCTCGACGGTTTCGATGCCGTTGTTGCGGACCGTCACCGGTTCTTCGACCCGACCTACTTCGTCAGGATCAGCTTGCCGTTGCTCGTGCAACGCAGCCTGTAGGTCTCCCCCTTGTGTTCGATCAGAATCTCACGCGCACCGGCGAGCAGGTTCGCACTGTCGATGCGGAGAGCAGCGCTCCGCTTCAGCGTTTGACCGACTTCGTCCTGCTTCTCGTCTCGCGACATCCCGCCGATCGTCTCGATCTATTCAGCCTGCATTTTTATGCGAATGAGACGCATTCTTAATATCTGCGAAATCACTCGCTAAACGTGACTTGATCTTAAAAGCTATGATGCAAATGATTCGCATTTTCAAGTCGGAAATCGAAGCATGGCTGGATCGGTAATGTCGTTTCCGGCCGTTCGACCCTCAGCCGGACGACTGGTCGCGACCGATCTTCAGTGTCTTCGGGGCTTCGAGACGAAATCATGAATCGCCCGAACGACGCGGTTTGAGATCGGTCGGTGAGGGTCGCCGTAGCTTTCCAGGTTCTCTCGCCGATCGCCGGGCGTCACCGATTTAAGCATATGGTTGACGGTCTGGAGTAGCAGCAGTTCGGCATCTGGGTTGGCATTGTGCAGGCGCTCGGCATCGACCTCCGTGATCTGCAAATCCTCCCGCCCTTGCAAGATCAGGAGCGGCATGTCCAGTTCGGCCAGGAGAGCTGCGGGGTCGTAGGAGAAAAGGCTGATCAGGAAGTCCTGAAGACTCGCGGTGAAGAGCGGCGAGAGCGCGGAATCGAGTGTGGTGGCGTCGACTCTCTGGCCCTTTTCCAAGGCCGCAATGGCTTTGTTGGCCTGCTCGACGAGTCCTTGATCGCCAAGACCGGCCGCCAGTTGCTCGCGCAGTATCGTGCCCAGAGGGCGTCCGGGCCCGGCAAGCAGAATAAGACCGCAGATATTCCGAGGGTCTTGCGCGGCCACCAGTGCGATCAAGGCGCCCTCGCTATGTCCGGCCAGCCAGACGCAATCGGCTGCGGTTTCCGTGCGAATCGCTGCGACCCAGGCTTTCGTGTCCGACGCATAGTCGGCGATCGTCACGGCATTGGGGTCCGCGATCGCCCGCGCGCTGCCGCCCAGCCCGCGTTTGTCGGCCCGCAGCGAGGCGATCCCGAGGTCCGCCAGACCTCCGGCGAGTAAGGCATAGCTCGAAGCTCTTACGCCGAGAGGACTGTTGCCGTCCCGGTCCGTCGGTCCCGACCCGGGGATGATCAAGACCACCGGCGCTCCCAGAGTGTTGCTGGGTTGTAGCAAGGTTCCGGACAGCGGTCCCTCGGGGCCGGGGATCGAGAACTCCGATTCGGCGGCTGCGGCTGAGGACATTTTCGGTACTCCGAGGCAGAGTGAAGCGCAGAGAAAGGCGGATAGTATCCGGCTCGTCTGCATCGATTGGCTGTACCTTTCACCTTCAGGCCGGCAAGGAATCGCCGTCGCTTGGACAGCAGACAGATCCCAGATATTCATCTTTGGCGTCAACCATTAATGAGAATGATACTCATTTGCGATAAGGTGGCCTATATTGGCGCGCAAATGATGCCAGCGTCGGTCGAGCGCCTTCGCTGAAGGTTCGGTTCCGAACTCTGGAGACCCTATGGCGCCACTTTTTCCCAGTACGTCGGCGGTTTCAGCCTTGCGCAAACGTCAGCGCCGAGGGGTTGCGATCAGCCTTACGCCCCTCATCGATGTGATTTTCGTGGTGCTCATTTTTTTCATGCTGGTCGGCCGTCTCACCACGCCCGACGCCCTGGCGATCACGCCCCCGAACTCCTCGAGCGAGCGTGCGCCTGAGGCACAGCCAATCCTCGTGCTGCTGGGGGCGGACGGGCGCCTGGCTTTCGAAGGTGAAGTTATGAGCGATGATGTCTTGGAAGGTCGGATTGCGCAGCGTATGGCTGGCCGCGAGGAGCTGTCGGTTAGGCTCAAGGCTGACGGTCGAAGTGACGCCAACCGCGTGATCGCCGTGTTGCGCCTCCTCGAGAATGCGGGTGTGGAGCGTTTGGTTCTGCTGACGCTCCCTGCGGAGCATTGAGTCCCCCGATGAGCGGGTATGTCCGGAAAGTGCGATCAGGGTTGAATGCAACGGCGCTTCGTGCTGAAACTGACACTCATTCTCAGTGACATGAGCAGCATCGGCAGTCGTTCGGTTGTCGAAATCAGGCAGGGTTTGATTGAGGATCGGTGGATATGAGCGAGCAAACCGAAGCTGCGAACGCGGCGGAGTCCGACGGGAGCAGCAGCGGTATTGAAGAGTTGAGCGCCGCCGGGCTAGACGCGCCGGCCTTGAACGCTGACGGAACCCTCGTCGATCCGGCAGGTCCGACGGGACTCGTCGATCAGGGCTTGGCGCTGTTTCAAGCCGGTGGTCCGGTGGTCGCGATCCTGGCGGTTATGTCGGTGGTCTCCCTGGCCATCGTTTTCGTCAAACTCTGGCAGTTCCGGGCCGCGCGTCTGGGCGACGGCCGGACGGCGCAAGAGTCGCTCTGGCTCTGGCGGACCGGGCGAACCGGCGAAGCGCTGGCCTTGGCGGACAGCTCTCGGAATCCGGTTGCTCAGGCTCTCGCTCGCGCGCTGCGCGGTCAGCGTCGAGGCTTGCCCGAGGCAAGGGTACGGGAAGAGGTGCTGCGGTATGGAACCGATGTCCTGGAGGCGCTGCGGAGTTGGTTCCGTCCGCTGGAGGTCATTGCCTCGCTGGCGCCGCTGCTTGGGCTGTTCGGCACCGTGCTGGGTATGATCGAGGCCTTCCGCCAGCTTGAGGCGGCGGGCAATCAGGTCAATCCGGCGATTCTGTCCGGCGGCATCTGGGAGGCGCTGCTGACGACTGCCGTCGGCTTGGCGGTCGCGATCCCCGTCGTCGCTTTGCTGAACTGGCTGGAGCGCAGGGTCGATCGTCTGGCGCATGAAATGGACAGTACCGTGACCTGTGTCTTTACGGACGACCTGTCTGCGGAAACCGAGGAGGACCGGAACCATGCAGGCGCAGGCTTCCGCCCCGTCCCCGCCGCGGCTGGCGAGTAGGGCCTCACGGCGGCGCGCGCTGATCAGCCTGACGCCGTTGATCGATGTGGTCTTCATTCTGCTGATTTTCTTCATGCTGGCATCCAGCTTTCTGGACTGGCGCGCGATCGAACTGAACGCGCCGGCGCAGGCGGCCGCCGGCGCTTCGGTCGAGGGAGCGCTGCTGGTCGAGGTGCGGTCCGACGGCCTTCGCTTGTCGGGGGAAACGGTGTCTCTCGATGGACTCGCGACCCGCGTTGCCGCGCGGATCGAGACCACGCCCGACCAGCGGGTGCTCGTGAGACCGGCGTCCGGCGTGGCGCTGCAGGAAGCAGTGGCCGTGCTCGACCGGCTGACGGCGGCTGGCGTCTCTGAGCTGTCGCTGGTTCGCGATGGGGCGAATTGAGGCCAACCATGCGGTTCCAGACGTCCCAGCATCTTCAGTCTCACCGCGCGAAGAGCGACGATGAACGGATTCTGCCGTTGGTCAACGTCGTCTTTTTGCTGCTGATCTTCTTCATGCTTGCGGGCCAGCTCGCCGCCTCCGATCCCTTCGAAATCGCACCGCCGCAGTCGAGCAGCGAAGGGTCAGCCGGGACGCAGGACCTGTTGGTCCTGATCGGGGTGGACGGTCGCCTTGCCCTGGACGGCGAGATGCTGTCTGAGGCTGATTTCAGGACAGCGGTGGCGGAGCGCCTGTCGAACGGCGAAGCGCCGAGCATTCGGCTGAAGGCTGATGGCGGAGCCGAGGCAACCCAGGTTGTCGCCGTCATGGAATTGCTGCGCGCGGCTGGCGTCGAGCGCCTCACCTTGCTGACCTTGCCTCAGCCGGGGTCTTCCGCCGGCACTCCCACCGACGGGGAGAGCGGATGATACGGATCGCCACACGGCATTGGCTGACGGCTTTCGGCGTCGCCTTGCTCTTGCATCTTGGCATCGGCATCGCCGTGCTGTGGCAGGCGCCGGAGAGCGGCGCCCAGCAGGCTGGCATCGGCGGTATCGAGATCTCTTTAGGTCCTGCCGGTGGCGCACCGGGAGGACCCGCCGCAGAGACGCCGGACGCCGAGGAAGCCGAGGCGGTGGCGCCGGCCGAGGCCGCGCAAGACCCGGCACCGACCGAGGTGACGGCCGTTCCGCCCGATCCCGTTCGGCCTGAAGTCGAGCCTCTGGAGGTGCCTCAAGCGATCGAGCCGGAGGTGGCGGAACCTGTCGAGGCTCTCGTTGCCGAGGTTCCGGAGGTCGAGCCGGTCGAGGCTGAGACACCTGTCGTCCCAATCGAAGAACCGTTGTCCGAGCCTCCTCTGCCGGAAGAACCTCAGCCGGAAGAAGCCGTCGCCGAGACGGTTGTCACGCCGCCGCTGCCGCCGCGCAGGCCGCCGCCGCAACAAGTTGCCCAATCACAGCCCGAGGCCGTAACGGAGAACCCTCCCGCGCAGGCTCCCGCAGCGGAGACACCGGACCAGACGGCCGCTCTCACGCCGACCGCACCGGGCGCCGACGGTCGGTCGGGCACGCAGGCCAGCCCGAACGCCGGCAGTGCGAACGACACCAGCGGTGGTGGCATGCCGGGTGCGGAGGCGGACTACATGGCGCTTCTCCAGGCCTGGCTCGAGAAGCACAAGGAATACCCACGGCGCGCACAGGTGCGCCGACAACAGGGCACGGCCTTGCTCTACTTCGTGATGGATCGCGACGGGCAGGTGATCGAGTACCGGCTGCAGGAGAGCTCCGGTTATGAACTGCTCGACCGGGAAGTCTCGGAGATGATCAAGCGGGCTCAGCCCTTGCCGAAGATGCCGGACGATCTGGCACAAGCTCGCCTCGAACTGGTCGTGCCGGTGCAGTTCTTCCTCAGGTGAGCTCCTGGCTCCCGGCTGAACGCCGGAGAACAACGGGTGATGTCGCGACCGACCCTCGACGAGCGGCCCTCGACAAGCGACCGCTCGACGAACGGCTCCGGGTGCCGTAGCTGACTCTGCCCGGCGTCAACCGATGCGAAGTGGTGCCAGCCGCCGTTCGACGGCGCTCACGAGGCTCATGGCGGCCAGTGCAGACGACTTCGGGTTGTCTGCCAGGGGGGCGCCTTCGAGCTCGACCTGAAGTCGCCCGAAGGCACCGCGTGCCTCGATCTCGTGCCGATTGCGATCGACGCTTGGATCCGCGATCAGTCGAACTTCGGTGTCGTCCAAGCCCAAACCGGCAAGGGCGACGATGGCCGCCACGTTCGCGTTCTGCGGATAGCGCAGCGCCGCCGCACGCGCAGGACCGCGGAAGTGCTCCGTCGGCTCCGCCAAGCTGTCAAGATCCAACACCTCTTCGGCTGCCGTGCCCTTCCAGCCTGCGGGTGGCTTTCGGGCCCGGTAAGAGACCTCCCGCAACCCGCCGATCCGCGCGGCGGTCAAGGCGTCGATACCGCCGATCGCGCCGGATGCCAGCTCCAACTGAGCGCTCCCGGCGCGGGCCGCCGTGTTCAAACGCTCGGTCAGCTGCGCATCGGCCAGCGCGCCGACAGACAGGGTTATGACGTCGAGGCCGGCGCGCAGCAGATCCGGCCCATGTGCGGCCAAGCCTCCATGTCCGGCACAGTCGAGCGCGACATCGAAAACGGTTGTATCGAGGTCGGCCACCTGCACGCCGACCTTGGGTCTCGGTCCCAAGGCCGCCAGGGCGGCAGCTTCCCGTCCGGGCCTGCATAGGACGGCGCCGATCTCGACGTCGTCGCGCTCGGCGAGTTTTTGGCTTGTGAACCGGGCGATCGGTCCGTAGCCGATCATCGCAAGTCTCAACATGCGTGCTTCCTCTATCGTGCCGGTGCAATCACGTTTCGGTTCTTTAGCAGCCTCCGGGGCGGCACAGATAGGCATGGCTGCCGTATGGAGGATTGGCGCATCATGGCGGTATGACTCGCTCGCTCATCAGCTTGCAGCGCATCTCCGTGCGGCAGCTCCGCCTTCTTGTGGCTGTCGCCGAGACCGGCAGCATGGTGCGCGCGGCCGAAGTGATCGGCCTGACCCAGCCTGCCGTCACGAAGTCGATCCGCGACCTGGAAGAGGACTTGAGGGTCGAGCTCTTTGTCCGCGGCAGGCGCGGTGTGGAACCGACCATCTATGGCCGAACCCTGGTCCAACATGCCCGCTTGGTGCTGGCGCAGCTTGCGCATGCTGCCGAGGCGTTGGAAGACCTGAGCCACGGCACTGGCGGTCGGGTGGTGGTGGGGACGCTGCTGGCCGCCTCCGCATGGCTGCTGCCGCGTGCGATCGCCCGGCTCAGGCGCGAACGCCCGAAAGTCGTGATCGAAGTGGTCGAGGGGACCAACGAGCGGCTGCAGCCGATGCTCCTGCACGGTGATCTGGACATGGTAATCGGGCGTCTGAGCGAAGTTCGTCACCGCAGCGGCGTGCGCCAGGAACAAATCTACGCCGAGGAAATCGTCATCCTCGCGCGACCCGACCATCCGCTGCTCGCTTGCGAGACGACGACTCTCGCCGATCTTCAGCGTGCCGAATGGATCCTGCCGCCGCCGGAAACGACTCTGCGCCGCCAACTGGAGAAGGCTTTTTTCGATGTCGGACTCGAACCGCCGGTTGCGGTCGTGCAGTCCCTGTCTCTGCCGACGAATCGCCGCTTGCTCCGCGAGAGCGATCTGCTGGGTGCCTGGCCCGAAGGTATCGCCGCCGACGAACTGGAAAGCGGCCGGCTGGTTGCGTTGCCGATCCGCCTGAGCCAGACCCTCGGACCCGTTGGCGTCTCGATCCTTAAAGGCAGCCAGCTTTCGCCCGCTGCGGAGCTTTTCCTTCAAACACTGAGGGATGTCGGCCATACCCTTCAGCCATAACTGTTGGTTATATCAAATTCCCTGATCGCTATTTGTCGACCTAGGCGACAGGCCGCACACTCGCTCCGATGACTTCGTTTGCGCAGAAGCGCTCTCCTTCGGATCGGTTGTCCGATCATCCTTCTGATCCCGACCCGGCTTCCGACCGGAACGCTCTGGCGGCCGGTGGTTTCGGTGTGCCTCTGTGCCGGGTCGAAGATGTCCGTTTGGTAACCGGCGGCGGCTGCTATGTCGCCGACTTGACTGAACCGACCGCTTTGCATCTGGTCTTCGCCCGCAGTCCCTTGGCTCGTGCGCGGATCGCCGAACTGGATGTCCGGGTCGCTGCGGCGCAGCCTGGGGTCGTCGCGGTTCTCACGGGTGAGGATCTGACGGGACTGCCGCCCCTCGAGACCAACCCCGTGCTGGGGCCGATGGCGGTTCCGGCCGTGCATCCGCTGGCCATCGACGAGGTGCATGCCGTCGGGCACGCGTTTGCCGCCGTTGTCGCGGAAACCGAAGACCTGGCGCAGTCCGCCGCTGAACTGATCGAGGTGGACTTCGAGCCGCTCGAGCCGGTCAGCGATCTGCTCGCTGCTTTGGATGCCGGTCCTCTGTTCGCTGGAATGGAGTCGAATGTTGCGATCGACCGACAGTGGCGCAGCGGTAAGCCGGAAGACGCCTTCGCGATGGCTCACAGCGTCGTCGATGTCGAGCTGCAACATCCGAAAGTGGCGCCCTCGCCTCTGGAGAATCGCGCCACACTGGCCCGCTGGGACGCGGCGACCGAATGCCTGATTTTTTGTACCGGCAGTCAGACGCCGCATCGGGCGCGGGCGGACCTGGCACGCATTCTCGGCCTCGAGAGCGGTCGGGTGCATGCCGTTTCCCCCGACGTCGGCGGCGCATTTGGTATGAAGGCCTCGATCTACCCGGAGGATGTGGTCGTCGCCTATGCGGCGCGGACGCTGGGCCGATCCGTGCGCTGGTCAGCCGAACGAGGAGAGGACTTGGCCGCGGCGTCCCATGGCCGCGGCGCCAGCACGCGGGGGCGTATGGCCTTCGACGCGAGCGGCCGTATCCTGGGCTTGACCGCCGATCTCCTATTTCCGCTCGGCTGCTGGATGACCTATAGCGCTGCCGTTCCGGCTTGGAATGCGGCGCGCATTCTGCCGGGTCCCTACGCCATCGAGGCGCTGGAGGTGCGTGTGCGCGCAGTGGTCTCCAACACAGCACCTGTCGGGATCTATCGAGGCGCTGGACGGCCAGAGGCGGCGCTCTTGCTCGAGCGGCTTCTGGATGAGGGCGCCTTTGCGCTGGGACAGGATCCGGCCGATCTGCGGCGCCGCAACCTCCTGAAGCCGCATGACTTGCCGGTCGTGCGACCGGGTGGGGCAAGGTTGGATGGGGGTGATTTTCCCGAGCTGCTCGACCGTGCCCTGGCACAAGCCGGCTATCGATGCCTTCTGAACCGGCGGCAGGTGCGCCGGGCTCGTGGCGAGCTGGTTGGCCTCGGCCTCGGCCTCTACGTCGAGCCTTGCGGCCAAGGCTGGGAGAGCGCTGCCGTTACGCTGGACCTGAAAGGCGGCCTGAGCGTCGCGTCGGGCTCCAGCGCACAGGGACAGGGCCGGCAGACGGCCTATGCGCAGATTCTGGCCCGTGAACTCGCGGTGTCGCCCGATGCCGTGCGCGTCGTCTTCGGCGATACCCGGACAGCACCAGAGGGAATCGGCGCCCTGGCCAGTCGCAGCACCGCGATTGGCGGGAGCGCCGTGCAGCAGGCGGGTCGCAGACTGATCGCGCGCGCCCGGCCGTTGGCCGCTCGATTGCTCAATGCGGCGCCGGACAGCGTGACCTTCGGGTCCGCCGGATTCACCGCCGAGACCGGTGTGCGGCGTCCCATCGGCTGGGACGAGATTGCTGCCGAACTCGACGAGCCGCTTGTGGCTGACTGCGTCTACACGGCCGACGCCGAGGCTTGGGGGGCCGGCTGCTGCTTGGCCCTGGTTTCCGTCGACCGGGATACAGGCTGCGTCTCTCCGGAGCGCCTTTGGTATCTCGACGATGCCGGGACAGTGGTGAACCCCCTTCTGGTCGATGGGCAAATTGCCGGCGGGATAGCGCAGGGTATCGGTGAGGCTTTGCTGGAGCGTGTCTGCTACGATTCGGATGGTCAGCTGCTCAGCGGGTCTTTGATGGACTACGC
This sequence comes from Algihabitans albus, assembly GCF_003572205.1. NCBI lineage: Bacteria > Pseudomonadati > Pseudomonadota > Alphaproteobacteria > Rhodospirillales > Rhodovibrionaceae > Algihabitans > Algihabitans albus. The sequence goes on along the minus strand of NZ_QXNY01000003.1, from coordinate 213,636 downwards.
ATTGCCCCGCGCAAGCGACATGCCGTCGTTCGACCTGGCGCGCATGACGACGCCGTCGCCGTCCAACACGCTTGGAGCGAAGGGAGTTGGAGAGGCAGGTACGATCGGTGCGCCGCCCGCGATTCTGAATGCCGTTATCGACGCACTCTCACCTCTGGGTGTTCGTCGATTGGACATGCCTTTGACGTCCGAGCGGGTCTGGCAGGCGATGCGCAGTGCCGAGAGGGATACGCCCAGGGAGGAACGGGGTCGATGAAGTACCGGCGTCACCAAGCCAAGGACCATGCTTTCACGCATATGAAAGGGATCTGGGCGGCTGCACTGCAGCCCTTCAAATCGGACCTGAGCCTCGATGACGAAGGGTTCCGCAGTAACATCGCTCATTGGATCGACGCGCTCGGCATCGACGGTCTCTTCATTGCCGGCAAGCAGGGCGAGTTCTTCTCCATGAGTTTGGCCGAGCGCAAGCGCGCTTTTGAGATTGCCGTGGAGGCGACTCGCGGAACCGGCGCCGGGACGATCATGTCCTGCAGCGACCAGAATCTCGACACGGTGCTGCATCTTGCACAGCACGCCCAGGCTGTCGGGGCCGACTACATCGTGGTTCACGCACCGGTACTGCATTTCGTCAACGAACGGGACGACGTGTTGCTCGCCTACTACCGCAGGATCAGCGAAGCGGTGGATATCGGGATCGCCCTCTGGAGTCATCCGGACAGCGGCTACCTCATGAGTCCGGAGCTCTGCGCGCGCATCGCCGAGCTGCCCAACGTGGTGGCGATCAAATACAGCGTGCCGCGCGAAATGTATGTTGAGCTGACCCGTATCGCCGGTGACCGCCTGCTTGTCAGCACGGCCTCGGAGGAGGAGTGGTTGGACAATATTCTGGAGCTGAATTGGCAACTCTACCTTTGTTCGTCGCCGCCGTATCTCCTGCAGACGCCGACCGACCGGCGTATGCGCGACTACACGGACCTGGCCTTCGCCGGCAAGGCGGAAGAAGCGCGTCGGGTACGGAACAGCCTCGACCCCGTGCGACGGGCGCTGAAGCAGACTCGTCCGGGTGGCAAACCACAGGCACATCAGAAGTACTGGCAAGAGCTGCTCGGGCAGACCGGCGGCGGCGTGCGGCGGCCTATGCTGGATCTGACCGAAGATGAGAAAGCGGCAACGCGGGCGGCCTTTGCAACCTGCGGGCTGTCTCTCTCGCGCGGCGCGGCCCAGTAGACTCGAGGAGATCGTCGTCATGACCGCGCATCCCGTCCACCCACGTTTCGCGCCCTTCGATTTTAAGCGTTGGATCGAGGATCATCGAGACGTTCTGAAGCCGCCTGTTGGCAATCAGCTGGTTTTCGAAGAGGCCGGCATGGTGGTGATGGTCGTCGGCGGTCCAAACCAGCGGGTCGACTTCCACGACGATCCGGTCGAGGAATTTTTCTACCAGTTGCAGGGCGACATGCTGCTCAAAGTTGCCGAAGGCGGCCAGATCTACGATGTGCCGGTCCGTGAAGGGCAGGTCTTCATGCTACCACCGCACGTGCGCCATTCGCCGCAGCGTCCCGTCCCCGGATCCGTTGGCCTGGTTGTCGAAAGTCCGCGTATGGCCGGCATGAAGGACGGTTTCGAATGGTACTGCTTCGACTGTGGCAGTCTGGTGCATCGGGTCGAAGTGCCTGTCGCCAACATCGTGACCGATCTGCCGCCGCTCTTCGATGCCTTCTACGCGGACGAAAGGGCTCGCACTTGTCCGAACTGCGGGGCGCTGCATCCCGGTCGCAAACCGCCGGAGGGATGGGCTCTGGTCTAGAAGCCCGTGGGACAGGGAGGGCGTGGTGGGAGTCAAGGTCTGTAAGTTGAGTTCAAAAAATGAACAGGGAGCTAAAAACATGAGGCATTGGGGAACGATCACCGCGGCTTTCGTCGCCGCTGCCGTTGTCTTCGCGTTCGGTGGAGGTGCGATGGCCAAGGAGTTTCGTCTCGGCTTGATTACACCGCCGCCGCATATCTGGACCAAGGCGGCCGAGGCTTTCGGCGCCGACCTGGCTGCCGAGACGGAGGGAGCGCAGACGGTCGCGGTCTTCCCGTCTCGCCAGCTCGGCAATGAGGCCGAGATGATGCAGTTGCTGCAGTCCGGCGCTCTGGACATGGCCTTTCTGACCGTGGCCGAAGTCTCGAACCGGGTACCGAACTTCGGCGCTTTCTACGCTCCCTACCTGGTCGAGACCATCGATCAAGCCGGTGCGGTTCTGAAGAGCGATGTCGCCTTGAGTCTCCTAGAGCCGTTGCCGCGAGAGATCGGAGTTGTTGGGCTCGGCTACGGTATGGCCGGGCTGCGCCAGATCGTCTCGCGCGATACCATTGAAACGGTCGATGATCTGGTCGGCAAAAAACTGCGCATCACGCCTTTCGAGCCGATTCGCGATTTCTACAACTTGGTCGGCGCGGCGCCGACGCCGATGCCGCTGCCTGCGGTTTACGACGCCTTGGCCAACGGTCAAGTCGACGCGATCGACATGGATCTCGAACTGATCTGGAAGCTCAAGTACTACGAGCATGCCGATACGGTGCTGATTTCCGATCACATGATGTTTCCGATGGTCGGTCTGGTCTCGGCCCGCGTCTGGGGTGGTCTGTCGGAGGAGGAGCGGGCCGTTATCCAGCGTCTGATGAAGAAGCATCTGGATGGCGTAATTGACAGTTACGTCGCGCTTGAAGCGGACTTCCTGGCCGAACTCGAAAAGGCCGAGGTCCCGATCAAGACCGTCGACCGCGACTTCTTCGCGGACGTGGTGACGCAGTGGGAAGAGACTTGGGGTGAGAAGGCCCCGGTGCTCGACGATCTGCGCACGGTGGCGGCTGGTCTTTAAGCGCACCCCTTGGGCGGGTCGCAAGGGATGAGTGCTCGGCAAGCCGGTCGCTGCGACGACCGGCTTGCCACTCTCTTGGAAGTGCAGGAAAGTCTGTGCCCTGCAATGGGGGCGGCGACATGCGGATCGTGACGGCCATCTCGGAGGGTGTCAGCCGGTTGGAACGTGCCCTTCTGATTGCTTTGACGCTCGTCATCACGCTGTTGATCCTCGTCAACGTGGTGACACGAGCGTTCGATGTCGCGATCTATTGGGTCGACGAACTCGCGATCTACTGCCTGATCTGGCTGGTCTTCATTGGCGGGAGCCATACGCTCCGCCTGGGCCGCCAGGTGCGCGTAACCGCGGCCCTGCTGGCCGTGCCTCCCTCGCTGCGCACGACCTTGTTGGTCGCGATCGACGCCGCCGTCTTCGCCTTCTCCCTTCTGCTTGTCTGGATGGCATGGATCTGGTTCGATTTGCCGGGGTTGGCGGCGGCCGGCTTCGACACCGACGCTTTTGCCGGCACCACCTTCAACTTCATCTACGATGAGCCGACCTTGACCATCGGGATCGACAAGTTCTGGATCTGGTTGGTGATGCCCTGGTTCGCCGTGACCGCCAGCGTACATGCGGCTGCGAACCTGCTTGAGCGGCTGAGCGGGCGCGCATCGGTGGAGGTGTTTTGACCGGAGGCCTCTTCCTTGTGCTGCTGCTGGTCGGGATGCCGATCAGCTTTGTGCTGATGGTGACGGCTTCGGCCTATATCTGGCAGTCGGGAAACGATGCGCTGTTCGGCTCCTTCATGCAGCAGTTGTTCGCTGGCGTCGAATCCTACGGTCTACTGGCTATTCCCCTCTTTATGCTGACCGGCGAGTTGATGAATGCCGGTGGCCTGACCCGGCGGCTGGTCGCCATGGCGGCCGTCTTCGTCAGCGGCATGAAAGGCGGTCTGGCCTACGTCAACGTCATCGCGAACATGATGATGGCGTCGATCATGGGCTCGGCAATCGCCCAAATCGCCGTCATGTCGCGCGTTATGGTTCCAGAAATGGAGCGCCAAGGGTACGACCGTGCCTTTGCAGGTGCGCTGACGGCGGCTGGCGGCCTGCTTTCGCCGATCATTCCACCTTCCATGCTGTTCGTGATTTTCGGTGTGTTGGCACAGATCGCGATCGGCGACCTCTTCATCGCCGGGATCATCCCTGGCCTGTTGCTCGGCGGATCGTTCTTCCTCTGCATCGCGCTGATCGGCTTCGTCGTCGACTTTCCCATCTCGCCGCGACCGGACCGTCGTGAGATCCTGAAGGCGCTGGCTAGCGGTCTGCCGGCTCTCACAATACCTGCCGTGATCATCGGAGGTATTCTGCTGGGCTTGGCGACACCCACGGAATCCGCTGCGCTGGCGGTCCTCGCGGCGCTGCTGATCGGGCGTTTCGTCTATGGCGAGTTGAGTTTTGCCGCGCTTCCCCGGGTGTTTTACGACACGGCCGTCAATTCGACCGTCGTCACTTTTCTGATCGCCGCAGCCAATGTCTTCGGTTGGGTCTTGATCTACGAACAGGTTCCCCAGACCGTCGCGACCTGGACCGGGGGGCTGACCGACAATCCCGTCGTGTTCATGCTGCTGGTCAACCTGCTTCTGCTCCTGGTCGGTATGATCATCGACGGCATTGCTGCTTTGATCATGGTAGTGCCGATCTTGATGCCGATCGCAGTCGACGTCTTCGGAATCGATCCCTATCACTTCGGTGTTGTCGTCTGCATCAACTTGGTGCTCGGGCTTCTGACTCCGCCTGTGGGTGCCGGACTCTATGTGGCAGCCAGCATGGCTCAAGTATCGCCGATGGCCGTCTTTCGTGCGCTCCTGCCTTTTCTTGGATCGACTCTGGCCGTGCTCGTTCTGCTGAGTTGGCAGCCCGGTCTGGTCACATTTCTGATCCGCGACTGACGGATTGGAATGAGACGGCTGGGCGAGGCGCGGTCTTTACTCGACTGTAGTGAGCAACCGCTTGTGCTTGCGGCTTTCCTCGAAGGCGTTGGACAGGGTGGTGATGCCCGTCTCCTCGAGCATCGGCAACATCTTCAGGAAGGCGGCGGCTGTTGCGCGGGCATCGCCCAGCGCGGTGTGGCGGGCTGCGGCCGGGATCTCGACGCCAAGGCGTTCGGTCAAGGCATCGAGCGTGTGTACGTCGCTTTGGCCGAACAGCGTAGCGGAGAGCAACACTGTATCGAGCACCGGATTCTCGAAACGCAGACCGATCCCGGCTTCGTGTCGACGTAGAAAGGACATATCGAAGGGCGCGTTGTGAGCGACCAGGACGGCGCCCTCGCAGAAACCGTGGAACCGATGCCCCGCTTCGGAAATGCCGGGTGCCGTCGCGACCATCGCGTCGTCGATCCCGTGAATCTCGGTTGAGGTCGGGGGGATCGGGCGACCGGGATGCACCAGGCTTTCGAAGGCCTCGCCCTCCTGAAGCTGGCCGTTGACGATCCGCAGCGCCGCGATCTGAACGATCTCGTCGCCGTTCTCGGGCTCCAGTCCGGTGGTCTCGGTATCGAAGACGACATAGGTGAGCGAGCTCAGAAGGCGGTTTTCGAGCGGACCGGGCGGTCGGACCAGGAGATCGAAGTCCCATAAGGCCGGCCGCAAGGCGGCCGGATGGGAGGCCGTCTCGGCGCGAGCGGACTGGAGGGGCAGGCGCAGGCGTTGGCGTCCATCTGCGCTATGGCCGGGCCAAATGTCCGTGCCATGGCTGTCCAGGGCGTCACGTCCGGTCTGTTCGCCATAGCCGCCGGCCAAGGGGCCGGAGAGTAGGCCGTCCAGGCGGACCACCGGCAGCGGTTGGCCATGCCAGATAAGATCGATGACCGCGCCGTTACCATCCTTGTCGATCGTAAGGTCGAGTGCAGCTCCGGTAATCTCGACCACGGCACGGACCGCCGCCTCCAGCACCAACACCAGGGCGAATCCGTCACAGCGGAGCAGCAGCGGCGCGACGCGCGCAGTCAAGGAAATGCCGTCACTTGCCAGGCGCGCTTCGAGGGAGTCGACCAGGTCGCCGGCGGCCACGTCGGTCATCGGCCACCAGGCCCCGGCGGTGGCGTCTGCAGTCGTTCCCAGTTCGGTAACGGCTCGAGCGAGAGCTTGAGCCTCGCCAGTGAGGGCGTCTTCGAGTTCGGCGCGCGCGGGTGCGGCAAGCTCCGGGGCTGTGGCGAGCGCGTCGAGCGTTGCGGAGATGTTGGCGGCGGGGCGCCTTGTACGCTCGAAGACTTCGTGCAGAAGCCGCTCGCGTGCCGCATGAGCGGCGATATCTTCGGTCGTGTCGCGCAGTGTCAGTACGTAGCCGGCTGCTTCGGCCTTGCCGCTTCCGAGCAGACGCATCGCCCCTTGCAAGACCCTTGCGCCGTTCTGCGTGCTGCAGAGGACGCTGGCCGCCGGCGCGTTGACACCGGCGCGGAGCAGGCGCGCACGCGCGTGCAGGATTGGGCCCTCGCGCAGCAGATTGAAAAGCGGGCGGTCGAGCCCCACCTCGCCGACTTCCCGCAGCAGGGTAACGGCTTGGCTGTTGCAGAGAGCGATCCGGTGGTCGGGCGTGCAGAGCAAAACGCCGACGGGAACATCACGCAAGACCGCTTCAAGTCGGGTTTTCTCGTCCGCGATACGCGCAGTCTCGCGAGCGACGGCCTCGGCAAGTTCCGTTCGCGTGTCCACCAAGTTGGCCGTGACCGCATCGCAAGCCGGGCCGAGGTCGCCTAGATAGCGTGCCGGCTCGGCATCGATGGCGTGTTCGACGTCGGTGTGGGCGCGGACGCGCAGCGCGGCGGCGAGCGTCTGGACCGGCTTGGCGACGTTCTCATCGAACAGTAACCAGACCCAGGCCGTCAGGCCGATCAACGCGAAGCAGGCGATGGCTCCGGCCACCACGAAGGCAGAGACCGCCTCGACTGTGCCGAGCCGCTGCCAGCCTACGATCAGGGCCGCGACGATGATCGCCGAGCCAGCCAGTGCGATCAGTGCGAAGAACAGGAAGATTCGAACTCGCAGGCTGCGCTTCTCAAACATCCCGCGCGGTCTCTTCGTCGCCGGTTACGCGGCGGACTTCATCGATCAAGGCGGCGACCGAGAAGGGCTTGGTGATGAAGCCATCCGCGCCCATGTCCAGGCTCTTGCGGCGCGGGATGGCGCCTCCTGTGGCCGTCATCATCAGGATCTTCACGCTGGATAGCGCCGGATCGAGACGGATTTTCTGACAGACTTCGTATCCAGAAGCGCCTGGCAAGGAAATGTCGAGGAGAACCAGGTCCGGCACTTCTTCGGCAATCGCATCGAGCGCGGCGGGACCGGTGGTGACACGCCGGATCAGGTAGCCTTCGCGCTGCATCAGGAACTCAAGAGCGGTGGCGATGCTGTCTTCGTCTTCGACCAGGAGAACCGATTGCGCCATGGCAGTCTTCTCCATCCTCAGCTCGTGCCGCAAACCGCTGCGATCAGGGGGTCGTCCGGTGCTGCCGGACGCCAGTCGCCTTCGGCGATCGTGCCGTCCGGCGCGAAGTCGATACCGTCGGCGATATCGGCGCGGCGCAGCCCCACGCAGTCGAGCAGCACGGGAATGCGCGCGCGCGGACCGTGGCGGCCGATCACATAGGCCTCGACGATGACCTGGCCTGGTGCGGCCTCGTTGCGCCGCGCGCCCACCAGATCGACGGCCATGAACCGAAGGACCAGGGGAGTCACGTAAGACCAGGGCCGCCAGACAGCGCTTTCGGCAGGAGCCGAGATGACCTCGATGCCATCGGGTAGCGTGGCGGAGGTGCGATCGAACCAAGTGTACTCGCTCCAGATTCCAAAGCCGATCATAGCGAGACCTGCCACGGCCGGAACCGTGAAACGGGGCAGCGATGGGACTGCGCGTCTGGCCAGAAGCGCCAGCCCTGCTGCGGCGAAACCGAGGGCCACGGCGGCGACAAGCTCGATCAGCATCTGGAAGCCCTCCTTTCTTCTAAAGCACGGCCGCCCGGCCGTGGGCGATCGCCGACTGCATGGTCTTGACGACCACGAAGGCGTCGCGCAGGTGGCTGCGCTCGAAGTCGGAAAGCGCGGCCGGGGACATGAAGTTGTCTGGCTTTTCACCGGTTCTGACACGGGCCACCTGGTGTCTTAGCCGGGTTTCCGCGATCAGGTCATAGGCGGCGATCAGGTCACGTCCGCCGCTGGGGCTGACGATGCCTGACTGCTGCGCGACCTCCAAGCGTGTACGGGTGTTCGCGGCTTGGAGCCGCCCCTGAATCGCATAGATACGGCCCAGATCGACCACCGGCACGACGCCGTTCAGCTTGAGGTCGAGCGTGTCCTTGTGCTCGCCGGAGCGGATGGTCGCGAAGCCGCGCAACAGACCCAACGGCGGCGCATGATTCAGTGCGTTCGCGACCATATGCGCGACGAAAATGCTGTTCGTGGCGGCAAGCGCCAAGGTTTCTGACATCACGTCGCGGAACAGGCTTACTTCACCGCCGATGGGACGCAGATCGAACATGACGGAAGCCAGCATCTGAGCCATCGGGTCCGGTTTGCGGATCCAGCCGGAGAAGTAGTTCCGCCAAACTTGCACAGGCTGGCGCCACCTCGCCGTCGTCGCCATCATCTCGCCTGGGCAATAGTAGTAGCCGCAGGCATCAAGTCCATCCGACACGAAGCGTGCCAGGGCCTCGAAGTAGCTGTCGTGTTCGGGAATGGCGTTTTCCGACAGAAAGAGACAGTTGTCTTGGTCGGAGACACCGGTTTGTTCCTGCCGGCCCTGGCTTCCGCAGGCCAGCCACAGATAGGGGACGGGCGGCGGACCCAGCCGCTCCTCGGCGAGCCGGAGCAACCGCCGGGTCGCGGCATCCGCGATGTCCGTGATCAAGCGGGTCACGACCCAGTGCGGATTGCCGGCTCCGACGAGTTGTGCCAGCAGGTCGGGAATACGACCGACGACAAGGGCGAGGGCCTGGCTATCCTCGGCATCGGCGATCTCGCGCACCAGATGGGCCGACGATATGGCTTGGTGCCGTGTCAGGTCGGTCTGAGTGACGACGCCGATCACCCGTTCCCCATCGACGACCGGTAAATGACCGATTCGCCGCTCCAGCATGGCATGGAGGACGTCGGAGCCCAGTGCATCTGGGGCCAGGGTGATCGGATCGGCCGTCATGACTCCTGTGACCGGCGCATCCGTCGACAGGCCTTCGGCGAGCGCGCGTTTCACCAGGTCTCGATTGGTGACGATGCCGGTCAGCTGCGTTTCCTGCATCACCAGGAGGCATGAGACCTGCCGGTCGCGCATCGTCCGCGCCACCTCGGCGACCGTGGCCGAGGGCGGACAGGTCACCGGACCTGGCGTCATCAGATCAGCGATCCGCGTTGTCGCCAGATCCGGGGCTCGGTTTTCGGTCGGACGGGAACGATCGAAGAAGCGTGCAAAGGCCGGTCTTGCCGCGATCAAGCGGCGGAATTCTTCGGCCGGCAATAGCAGCAGACGGGTCGCGCTTTGCGCCACTGCGGTGGTGGCTGCCGCGCCGTCGCGCAGAAGCCCTCGCTCGCCGAAACTGTTGCGCGGCCCGAGAATGGAAACCACGGCGCCATTGCGGTCGCGCACGTCGACCCGCCCTTCGGCGATGATGTAGAGTCCCTCCAGGCGCTGGCCAAGCGCGTAGATGTTCGAGCCCGCTTCGCACTCGACCTGCCTGAAAGCGGCAGCGACGCGCGTTAGCTCGTCCGGTAACAGGCTGTCGTAAGGATGCACGCTCGCGAGGAAGTCCGCAGTCTCGCTGGCTTCGACATCCATCGTCTCTTGTGCCTCGCAAAGGACGCCACGGGTCTCGCTACTGCAAAATCCGTCTAAGCATCTGGGTCGGACCGCTGTGGCTCGACGATCCGGTTTCACGATCGTACAAGCTCGACACGCAAATCAGAACCGTACTGTCGCGACCCGACGATTTTGCCAAGGAAGTCCGGCCTGAGCCGAGGGAGGCTCAAAGCCCCTTCGGTCGAGATGCCGAATTCGCGGCTCGTGAGCCACAGGATACTGCGACTCACGAGCGCGCGAAGATCGGTCGTTCAGCAGTCTCAGTGAGCCACCGGCCCGCTGGCGCCACGAGGAACGCGGATGCTCTCGACGAGATCCTGGATCTCCTGCGGCGGGGCCGCCGTCGCACGCGATACCAGGATTGCCACCGCAAAGTTCAGCATCGCACCGATCGAGCCGATGGAGAGCGGCGAGATACCGAACAGCCAGTTGTCCGGCGTATCCGGCAGCATGTTGGTGCCGGGGATGAAGAGGAAACCTTTGTAGACGAAGATGTAGCCTACGGTGAACACCAAGCCCGACAGCATGCCGGCGATGGCGCCATAATTGTTCGCACGCTTATAGAAAATCCCCATCATCAAGGCCGGGAAGATCGAGGCTGCCGCAATGCCGAAGGCGAGAGCCACGGTCTGCGCCGCGAAACCGGGTGGATTGAGACCCAACCAGGTTGCAACGCCGATCGCCGCCGCCATCGCGATCCGGGCCGCCAGAAGCTCGCCTTTCTCCGAGATTCCCGGATTGATGGTAGCTTTGATCACGTCGTGGCTGACCGCCGAGGAGATGGCGAGCAGCAGTCCCGCTGCAGTCGACAGAGCTGCCGCAAGGCCACCCGCGGCCACCAGGGCGATCACCCAGCCGGGCAGTTGGGCGATCTCCGGATTGGCCAAAACCAGAATATCGCGGTTGACATTCATCTCGGAGCCGGCCCAGCCGTTGGCTTCGGCCGTTGCCGCGAAGTCCTCGGACTCGTCATTGTAGAACTGGATGCGGCCGTCGCCGTTCTTGTCCTCGAAGGTCAGGAGGCCGGTGACCTCCCAGTTTCTCATCCAGTCCGGCCGTTCGTCGTAGGCCAGCGGTTCGGCCTGCAGGCCGTTCGGGTAGACCGTGTCGATGATGTTCATCCGCGCCATGGCGCCGACGGCCGGGGCCGAGAGATACAACAGGGCGATGAACACCAGCGCCCAGCCGGCCGACCAGCGAGCGTCGGCCACTTTCGGCACCGTGAAGAAGCGGATGATGACGTGCGGTAGGCCGGCCGTTCCGATCATCAGCGAGAAGGTGAAGAGCACCATGTTCAAGGTGTTGGTGTGGTGCCCGGTGTAGGACGCGAAGCCGAGGTCCTGAACCACCTGGTCCAGCGTTTCCAATAGCGGCTGGCCGGAAGCTACATGCTCCGAGAACAGACCGATCGGCGGGATCGGCGTGCCGGTCAGCTGCAGCGAGATGAAGATCGCGGGAATGGTGTAGGCGGTGATCAGGACGCAGTACTGCGCCACCTGGGTATAGGTGATGCCCTTCATCCCTCCCAGCACCGCGTAGAGGAAGACGACACCGGCACCGATGAAAAGGCCCGTTGCGTTGGAAACCTCCAGGAAGCGCGAGAAGGCCACGCCGACGCCGGTCATCTGACCGATCACGTAGGTCACGGAAGCCACGATCAGGCAGAGCACGGCAACGAGACGCGCAGTCGGACTGTAGAAGCGGTCGCCGATGAATTCCGGCACCGTGAACTTGCCGAACTTACGCAGATAGGGCGCGAGTAGAAGCGCGAGCAGCACGTAGCCGCCGGTCCAGCCCATCAGGAAGGAGGAGTTGTCGTAGCCGACGAAGGCGATCAAGCCGGCCATAGAAATGAAAGAGGCCGCTGACATCCAGTCTGCGGCCGTTGCCATGCCGTTGGTTACAGGGTGGACGCCGCGTCCCGCGGCGTAGAATTCGGAGGTTGTACCCGCCCGAGCCCAAATTGCGATGCCGATGTAGAGCGCGAAGGTCGCGCCCACCACCAGCAAGTTGAGCGTATATTGATCCATCGTTCGTTTGCCCCCCTTGGCTTACTTCTCGTCGACGCCGTGTTCGATGTCGAGATTGTTCATGCGCCAGGCGTAAAAGAAGATCAGCACGAGGAAGACCAGGATCGAGCCCTGCTGGGCGAACCAGAAGCCCAGATCCGTGCCGCCGACCGAGATGCCCGACAGAAGCGGCCGCAGCACGATGCCGAAGCCGAAGGAGGCCGTTGCCCAGATCACCAGGCAGATGCTCACGAGTCGAATGTTCGCTGACCAATAATTATTTGGGGGTTGCTGTTCAGCCACGGGTGTCTCCTCCTAAGCCGTCCTGTGTTCGGCGATTTCATTTTATCCCAGATACCGCTTGGCAGGTATTGGGGTTTTCCGTTAGCTGACGATCCAAAGTGTTAAGGTCGACAGCAACATCAGCTTATGCGGCGTATCGGTGCTGCTGCAAGCGGCGCTGTTTGAGAACAGCACTTTTATTGCTTCGAACACCAAGCAAATCTCCAGGTCGGGCAGGAGCATCGGCCTGCTTGTCACAGGGCCGAGAAGCCCGCGACTCCAAGCCTTTAAGGGTGTGAGGTCCCGAGGTCATCGGCGAGGCTTGGTCGCGTGCGGTCCGATCGAGTCATTGTGCCTGATCGCATCGATCTCACGGATTATTGCGCTGCAATGGATTATTGCGCTGCAATCGTCGCAGTTCGGCGCAGGCGGACGACGAAGACGGATCCCTCCGGTCCGGTGTTGTCGAGACGCAGCTGACCGCCAAGGTGCTCCACGATCTGACGCGAAATGGGCAGCCCGAGACCACTGCCGCTGCGGGGTTCTCCCCCGTCCTCGTTCCAGGCCCGTGCGAACTTGGAAAAGATCTTATCCCTATGACCCTCGGGAATGCCGGGGCCATTGTCGCAGACCTGCAGCTCGACGAGACCGTCCTGGCTCGTGCCTTGGGTTATCCAGGCTTTGCGGGTCGATCTTGAGTTTTCCTGCCCTTTGCCCTCCAGCGCCTCGTCTTTCGGCGCGGTCTCCGGCGATGCCTCTTCTGGCCGATGATACTTGATGGCGTTGGACAGCAGATTCACGAAGACCTGCTTGAGGCGGTCGCCATCCCCGATCACCCAAATGGGCTGTGAGCCGAGATCGATCTCCAGCTCCACGCCGGACTGCTTAGCCAAGCCTTCCATGGTCTCGACCGCGATCCGGGCGATCGCCGCAGCGTCCAGCCGATCCTGCCGCAGGGTTGCCTCGCCGCTTTCCATCCGGCTGAGGTCGAGGATTTCGTCGAGCAGACGCGTCAGGCGCTCGCTCTCCAGGTGGATGATCTTGAGAAACCGGCCGGCCTGTTCCGAATCCAGACTTGGCCCCTGATTGTGCATGTCGCTCAGGATTTCCGCAAAGGAGCGGATCGAGGTCATCGGCGTGCGCAACTCGTGGCTGACCCGGCTGAGGAAGTCGTCCTTCATCTTGTCGAGGGCTTTGAGCTGTGCATTGGCCGCCCGCAGCTGCGTTGCCGTCTCCTGTAACTCCCGGGACTTACGCTCGAGGGCGCGGCTGGTGCGGATCGCCTGTTGCGTCTCGTCCAGGATGCCGATCAGCGCGTCCAAGCTGATCGTCTCTCCCTTAGCGATGCCCGAGACCAGAGAGCGCGCGGAGGCGGCGCCGACGCTGCTGGCAAGCTGGCGTTCGACGTAGGCGACCAGAGGCGGATCGGGGGCGGGCAGATGGTCCTCGCGGCCTTGCCGGCGGGCGTAGTCGCGGAAGATCTGATAGCTGCGCTCTGCTCCCAAGATGCGCTGGGCCAGGCGAAACAGGTCTTTCACCGTGGCCGAGCGCTGCAGTGCTACTTCGGCTCGTGTTTCACCTAGCTGTAATGCGTTGACGAACAGTGCCGACTGTAGACTTTCGATGGGAGTCGGCCGGGTCACGAGCGAGACGACCACGAAGGCAGCCACATTCGCGCTCATCGACCAAAAAAGACCGTGAACCAAAGGGTCCCAGCCTTCCAGTCCAAAGAGTGCATCCGGCCTCAGCAGTGCGACACCGCCGAGGCCCTGCGTCACCAACTCCTCGAGAGCCCAACCGGCCTCTGCCAAGGTCGGGGCGAGCAGCGTGTAGGCCCAGAAGACGAACCCCGCAACCAGGCCGCACAAGGCCCCTGCCTTCGTCGCTTGCTTCCAGTAGACGCCGCCGATCAGTGCCGGAGCGAACTGTGCCACGCCGGCGAAAGAGATCAGGCCGATGGAGGCAAGCGGACTGCCGGTGTCGGTCCCGCGGTAGTAGAGAAACCCGAGCACCAGGATCGCGACGATCGACAGGCGGCGCGTCAAAAGCAGCGTCCCGGAAAAGTTCCCCGCCTCCGGACTGGTGAAGTAAGGGCTGCGCAGCAGTAAAGGGGCCACCAGGTGGTTGGAAATCATGATCGACAGCGCCAGGCTGGCGACGATCACCATCGAAGTGGCTGCGGACAGGCCACCGATGAACGCGAGCAGCGCTAGGTCCTCCCGCCCCGCCGAAAGTGGCACCGTCAGCACGTAGAGGTCCGTGTTCGCGCCGGCCGGTAGGGCGGTCAGACCCACGGCGGCAATCGGCAGGACGAACAGGCTGATCAGCATCAGATAGAGCGGGAACAGCCAGGACGCCGTGGCAAGGTGACGTTCGTCGGAATTCTCGACAACAGTGACCTGGAACTGGCGCGGCAGGCAGATTGCCGCAATGCCGGCGAGGAAAAGCGTCGCCACCCAGCGCGGTTCGAAGCCGTCGGGGAAGCTGTAGAGGTGACTGAGCTCCGGCGTTTCCCGCACGCGGGAGAAAAGGTCGCCGAAGCCGTCGCTGAGGCCGTAAAGCGCGAAGAGGCCAACGGCGGCGAAACTCAGCAGTTTGATCACGGACTCGAAGGCGATTGCGGCGACGACGCCCGGATGCCGCTGATCTGCGCCCAGGTTGCGGGTGCCGAAGAGAATGACGAAGGCCGCCATGGAGGCCGTCACCCAAAAGCCGGTGTCGGTTACGATGCCGGCGCTCGAGCCCGCCCCGCCTGTTGCAGACGTGCCGACAAGAACCTCATAGCTGGCCGTTATGGCCTTAAGCTGCAAGGAGATGTAGGGAATGCTCCCGATCACCGCCATCAGGGTAACCAACGCCGAAATGGCGGCGCTCTTGCCGTAGCGGGCCGAGATGAAGTCGGCGATCGAGGTGATGTTCTGGGTTCGGCTGATGCGTACCAGCTTGCGCAGCAGGAGCCACCAGCCGACGAACACGATCGTCGGGCCCAGGTAGATCGTCAGAAACTCAAGTCCGTTGCGACTGGCCGAGCCGACGGCGCCGTAGAAGGTCCAGGACGTGCAGTAAACCGCGAGGGACAAAGTATAAACCAGCGGCGAAGCGATGAAGCGCGCGGATCCGCTCCGCACCCGGCGCTCGGTTACGAAGGCGAGCAGAAAAAGCAAGCCGAGATAGAGTCCGGACACCAAGATCACGACGCCGGCGGGCAGCATGCGCTAGGTCTCCCGCTCTGACGCGTGAGGCTGCTCTGGCGGTTCGCGCCCTTCCATTTCTGAACCGCTTTCGAGTGCCTGGTTCATTTCCGCCCGCACGAGGCCGCGACCGAGCAGCGCGCTGGCGAGGATCCCCAGTGCCCAGAGGCCGAAGATGTAGACCAGCAGCGGCGGCAAGCCGGAAATCAAGCCGTCTTGATCGAAAATACGAATGTAGGGGGGGAGGAAGAACAGCAGCAGGGCGACCGGAAGCACTACCGCCAGATCCCGCAGACGTCGTCCGCCGTGGCGCCGGTCTCGCGTCTGTCGTATCTCCTCGGGATCGCGAGTTTCATCGGTCATCGCCAGGGATCGAGGAGCCGGCGTTCATCGTCCTCACTCCCGGTCAACCGCCTGTCGGTCATCCCGGATCCTCCCACGGTTCTGCTCGGGCCGTTCAAGATGCCCTATCCGGTCGATCATTCTTGTTCGGCAAGTATCGCCGGTTTCTTAAGCTGCGACGAGTCTAACCAGGGACAACGGATTCCAGGCTGAACCTCCCTCCCGAAAACCTCTCCACGGAAAACTGCCGACCGCAAACGCGAGGCTTTGCACTCAATTGAAGCCTAGTAACTGGTCGGGCAGCCAGGTGGCCGTCTCGGGGAAGGCCATTACGATTCCCAGCATCAGAACCTGCAATGCGATGAAGGGCAGAACCCCGCGATACATCTGCCGCAGGGTGATCTCCGGCGGGGCAATGCCGCGCAGATAGAAAATCGCGGGTGCCATCGGCGGGGTCAGATAGCTGGTCTGAATCATCACCAGTATCAGCATGCAGAACCAAAGAGGATCGAAGCCGGCGGCCAGGACGAAGGGCATGAACAGCGGCACGAAGATCAGCAGAATCGAGATCCACTCCAGAAAGAAACCGGCGATGAAAACGATTCCCAGGAACAGGAACAGCAGACCCCAGGGCCCGAGATTGACGGCGTCCAGTAGGTCGCGCATCACCCCCATACCGCCGGTTGCGGCGAAGACTCCGGTGAAAAGGCTGCCACCCAACAGAATCAGCATGATCATGGAGGTTATGGTCAGCGTCTTGAGCAGGGCCTCGCCGAAGGCGGCAAAGGTGAAGCGCCCATAGACCACTGTGAGCAGGATCGCGCCCAGCGCGCCCAGCGCCGCGGCTTCGGTCGGTGCGGCGATTCCGAACATGATCGAGCCGAGAACGGCCACGATCATCAGGATCGGCGGGACGAGCGCCTTGGCTGTGACGGCGAGCTTGGTCAGCAGGTCCGGATCGTCGTCGCGCGGCGGCACGCGAGGCCCGGCTTCGGGATCGAGCAGGCAGAGGATCAGGATGTAGGCGATATAGAGGCCCGACAGGATGAGGCCGGGGAAGATCATGCCGACCATCAGGTCGCCGATCGAGACGTTGGCGATCGGCCCGAGCACGACCACCACCACCGACGGCGGGATGATCGTGCCGAGTGAGCCCCCGGCGCAGATCGTTCCGCTGATCAGGCTGTTCTTGTAGCGGTAGCGCATCATCGCCGGGATCGCCAGCAATCCGACCACGGTTTCGGTCGCACCGATGACGCCGGTCGAGGCTGCGAAGATGATGCACATGACCACGGTACCGATCGCCAGGCCCCCGGGCAGACGGCGGGTCCAGAGGTGTACCGCCTCGAACAGGGACTCGGCGATGCCCGACCGTTCCAGCATGGCACCCATGAAGACGAAGAGCGGCACGGCCGCGAGCACGAAGTTGGTCGCGATGTCCTCTACCTTCTGGGTGAACTGGAAGAAGGCGGCCATGTCGAAGGTCATGACCCCGAAGACGAAAGCTACGCACATCAACGAGAAGGCAACGGGGAATCCCAGGAAGATCATCACGAACAACGCGGGAAACATGATCAGGGCTTCCATCGGCTCAGCCCTCCCGAACGTCGCGCAGGTCGTCGCGGGGTTCGTCGTCGAGCGGCCGGCCCAGTAGCAGGGCAGCGCTCTTGATCGTCTCAGCGATGACCTGAAGCGACAGCAGGACGAGGCCTGCGGCGATGACGGTTCGTAAGGGCCAGATCGGTGGGTTCCAGGCCGATTGTCCCGTGCGCTCGCCGCTCGCCATGGCGCGCAGGGCGTAGTCGGTGAGTGCGTCGCAGAACAGCATCAGGAAAGGCAGGTAGAGCAGGAGGTAGAACGTCAGGTCGATG
Organism: Algihabitans albus; assembly: GCF_003572205.1. NCBI lineage: Bacteria > Pseudomonadati > Pseudomonadota > Alphaproteobacteria > Rhodospirillales > Rhodovibrionaceae > Algihabitans > Algihabitans albus. The sequence goes on along the minus strand of NZ_QXNY01000003.1, from coordinate 196,247 downwards.
CCGGCCTGCGCGCGCCGAGGCAGCCGTGCATAGATCAAGTCGATTCGCACGTGGGCCCCGCGCTTCAGGGTCAGCGCCGCGCCCAGCAGAAAGTGAGCGCCGGTGAGGGAGTAGCCTAGCTCGAAAGCCCAGATCGTCGGCTCGAGCAGAACGTATCGGGCGAAGACGTCGTAGGCGGTGGCGACCGCGAGCGGCAGTACGATCACTGCCGCCAGGTAGCCGACGCCCGTGGTCAGACGCTCGATCGCGTCGACGAAGGAACGCATGGACCTTAGAGCCCCCGATCGAAACCTACTTGCAGATTGCCAAGACGCGGCGGGTGGCGGAGCGGTGGCCGGACCGGAGCGGGAGGTCGTCCGTCATCCGGCCACCGCGCGGCCGTGCCTGTTGCTTCGCTAAGGCTACTCGTCCTTCGTGCGGACGTTGCGGTAGCGACGGGCATCTTTCCAGAGTTCGGCGAAGGCCGTCTGGCTCTCGAGAACGCGGGCGAAACGCTGGTTGTCCGCAGCCTGTTCCTTTGCCCAAGCCAGACCTAACTCGTGCGCTCTGTACTGGACTTCCGGCGCGAGTTCGATGATCTCGTTGCCTTCGCTCCGCAGGAAGGCGAGTGCCTTGGCGTCTTCCTGCCCGATGGTCAGCCAGGAATTCATGGTCGTGAGGAAAGCCGCCTCGCGGATGATCGCCCTGTCCTGGTCGGAAAGCTCGTCCCAGACGTTTTGATTGATCACCAGTTCGAAGGGCGCCGTTGGCTGATGCACGCCTGGGATGATCACGTACTTGGTGACGCGGTGGAAGCCAGGCGAGATATTCTCATAGAGGGTTCCCCACTCGGTGGCGTCGATGGTGCCGCGCTCGAGCGCGGTGTAGACCTCGCCTCCGGGTGTGGTGACCGGTGCCGCTCCCATCTGTTCCGAGATGCCGAGCCAGGCACCTGCGGTGCGCAGTTTCAGGCCCTTCAAGTCCTCCAGCGTTCTGACCGGGCGGCGCGAATGCAGAAAGACTTCGGCCGTGCGGATGAACAGCGGCATGCCGACTACCTGGAATTCTTCGCGTCGCCACTCTTCCCAAAGTTCGACGCCGCCGCCACGGTACAGCCAGTGCAGCATGCGTTCCGTATCGAAGCTGCCGGCATAGCCTCCGAACAGCACCGCCGTCGGGTCGGCGCCCCAGTCGTAGCCCGCCCAGGTGTGACCCATGTCGGCGACGCCCTGCTGCACCGTCTCGGAGACCTTCAGAGCCGGACCCAGGGTGCCGCCCGGGAAGACTTCGACCGTCATGCGGCCTTCAGACAGCGTGGCCAGGTTGTCTGCAAAGGCCTGGGCGCCGATGTCCATCAGCGGACCGCCGCTCCAGCCGGTTGCCATGCGGAAACTCCGCTCTTCCGCCGAGGCTTCGCCGGTCATGCCGGCGAGCGGCGCCACTCCCGCCATGGCCAGCGCGGCGGCCAATCCGACTCCGCGCAGTCCTTTGGTCATCTCCATGATCGCTTCCTTCCCTTACGCGTTTGTTCCGGTTGCGCGCAGACCCGCGCACCGGCTGTTGGCAGCCGCGGGCTTCACCCCGTCGGCCGCATTGCGGCGAGCGCCTCGTCGATGTCGGCGCTCGTCATCTCCCACTCGTTTCCGAAGTTCGCGACCACGTCGCGCATGAAGGCCAAGTGCTCGACCTTGGCGCGCACGTCGTTGCCGGTATGCGCCGCGAGCAGGGCCAGCGCCAATTGGGCGGGCTCGGCCCCCTCGTAACTCCACTCGAAGCCGTTCTGGGAGAGGGCAAGCAGATCGATGCGCGGGTCCAGTGGTTGACCGTCCACTGTCACCTCGATGCCATCGATTGTGCGGTCGCCGCGGTAGGTCTTCATGACTGCTCGCGCGCCATGGCGCACCTCCCTCTCCCTACTGCCGGATGCCTGATGGCATCTCGTTGCGTCCGGCGAAACGCTGCCTGACATCTTATGTATCATTGATATATTTGTTGCATCCTAGCGTCCGATCTCAATCTTGAAAAGGCGTTCCGCGTGGAACGGGCCGGAAAGAAATCCGTTTTCTCCTGTCCCGCAGGTCACGAGGACCCCTGGTTCCGGGCAGCGCTCTGCGGTATCGGAGTTGACTCTGGGAGGCAGGTCGGCTGCTTAGGCGTGTCGTCAGTCTGGATCTTGGGCGCCGGCGGCCGCGGGCCGTTGGAACTGCGAACGGGATGAGCGCGAGGGACAGCCGGACCATGTCCGAAAGCGAAATTGGTATTGGGCTGGCCGAGGCGGCTGGCGACTCGCCCGGTAGCTTGACCGACCGGGCCTATCGGCAGTTGGAGGAGCGGATCGTCACCCTGCAGATGGCGCCGGGTGAGGTCTTGTCCGAGGCCGCGCTCAGCAAGCAGCTCGGGATCGGTCGCACGCCGATTCGCGAAGCGCTGCAGCGTTTGGCCCGTGAGGGTCTGGTTGTGATCCTGCCCCGACGCGGCATCCTGGTCGCGGAAATCAACGTCCGAAACCAATTGGAGCTGCTGCGGGTCCGACGTGAACTGGAGCGCCTCATGGCCATTCTTTGCGCACGGCGCTGCACCGCCGAGGAACGTACGGTCTTCGCCGAGCTGGCCGCGCAGATGGATGCAGCCGCTAGCGGCGCCGACGATGTCGCCTTCATGCGTCAGGACAGGCAGCTCAACCTCTTGATCGCGACCTGCTGCCGCAACCAGTACGCTTCGCGGGCGATGGGCCTCACGCATGGCCTGTCGCGGAGGTTTTGGTACCAGCACTATAAGCAGGTGCTGGACTTGCCGCTCTGCGCGCGGCTGCATGCGGAGCAGGCGCGGGCGATCGCAGCAAGCGACAAGGACGCGGCAGCGGCGGCAACGGATCGGCTGATGGACTATATGGAGAGCTTCACGCGTGCCACTCTGGACGCCGAACTCGGGACCTGAAGGGCGTGCGCTTCAGGTCAAATGCGCGAGGGCGGCTTTGCCGTTGCGTTCCTGACTGACTCGTCGCAACTGGCTCGGGGTCGAGCCATAGAGGCTCTGGAACGTGCGTCCGAAGTGAGAGACCGAGACGAAGCCGGTGGCCACTGCGATCTCGGTGACCGGCAAGGCGGTATGCTCCAGGAGGTATCGCGCGTGAGCCAGCCGGAGATTGCGGTAGAAGGTACCTGGCGTCTGACCCAGCATCCGCAGGAACAGCCGTTCCAGCTGGCGTGCCGAGAGACCTGCGATCTCAGTCAGCGCCTGCTTGTCCAGTGGCGATTCCGTATTCTGTTCCATGGCGTCGAGACAGCGGGCCAAGGCGGGGTGAGTCAGCCCCAGACGCTGTGAGAGAGGGAGGGTGAAGTCCCCGGTTTCGGCCCGGCGGTGTCCCAGCTCTTGAGCGACCGCTTCGGCAAGGGCCTCGCCCTCGCACCGGGCGATCAGTTCGAGTGCGAGATTCAGCGCAGCCTTTGCCCCGGCGGCGGTGACGACAGTCGTGCCGGACTCGGATCCGCTGCTATGGCCGAAAGCCGCGATCGGCTGGCGCCCGAAGGTTTCGGCGAAGGCTGCCGCCAGCTTCGGCGCGACATAGGGCTGCTGTTCGCCGAGTAGGCCCGCGCGTGCGAGACTCCAGACACCTGTATCGAGACCGACCACAACCGTGCCGAAGCGTTGACAGCGCCGTAGCCAGTTGAGCGCGTCAGGCGCCGCGGCCTCTGTCGAGGGTACACCTGCGCAGACGAAGAGTTGGTCGTAGGACAGAGATTCCCCAACCAGCCGGCGAATCGTCAAGCTGGCGCCGCAGCGTGCCCGCACAGGGCGCGCTGTCAGGCCGATGGGGCGCACCTTGAACCCGCGGCCGCGACCCATGCGGTCGGCGAGCGCGAAGGCCTCGGCCGGGCCGGCGAAGCTGGATAGGTCGAAGCCCTCGATCAACAGAAAGCCGATCTGACGAGGGCCGGTCTCGGTCGCCGTCATGCGCGTCAGCCGTTGTCTTTTTGCGCGCGTCTCTTCGTTTCCGGGAACAGCCAGAGGGCCACGATCATGAAGAGGCCCAGTGCCCATACGACGTAGCCGGACGCGGTCTCGCCGAGACCTTGCTGCCACCAGCCTACAAGAGCGGCGACGGCGAGGACGATGGCGGAGAGGATGAGCTTTATGTGAGTGGGCATCGGCGGTCTCCCTGGAAGGTCTTGTTGGATGCCGTTCATCAGAACGACAGGAGAAGTAGGGCTGTGCCGGCGCAGACGAGGCCGCCGAACAACAGCCCGCCCGCGCCGTCGCGCAGGCTCGCGGGCGAGGCCTGAAACAGGAGTGGCCCGGCCAGCAAACCGAAGCCTCCGGTGATGATCGCACCGGCCAGCGGCAGGCGGTCGAGGGCGAAGCCCACTGTGGCTATCGAGGCCAGGAGGAGCATGGCGGACGCGAAGGCCAGCAGCAGGATCAGGTCGGGCTGCCCGGATGCTCGGCGGTCGGCGGCTAGCGGCAGGTGGCCGCCGACCGACACGCTGGCTGCTACTGTGGCTGCGACCGCCCCGGCGAAGATCGCAAGCTCGAAGAAATTCCAAGTCGCGACGTCGGTCGCCCCCATCCTCTCGATTTCCTCCGACCGGACCGGATCGTGGCTGCGGAACTGCTGCCGTGCTGGGCCAAGCTCTCAGCGTCACATAGGTCGACTTCCAGGCATGCTGTTGATATATCAATAGTGCATCACACAATGCAATCCAGCGAAACCGACGGGCTGTTCGTGGGATCCGGACCGGGCAAGAGCGACAGAACAAAAGCAACAGAGAGGGAGCGGGTGATGGCGGAGACGGGCAGGGAGCGGAAGAAGCGGAGCATTGCGGAGATACGGGAATCGAAAAAAACCGGGGAGAAAATGGTCTATACCTCGGTGCCGGACTATACCGCCGCGCGGTGGGCCGAGTTGGCCGGGGTCGACGTCTGCGTTGTCGGCGATAGCCTAGCCATGGTTGCGCATGGCCACAAGTCGACCATTCCGGCGACCATGGACATGATGGTGATGCACGCCTCGGCCGTACGTCGGGGCGCACCTGACACCTTCGTACTCGGCTGCATGCCCTACCAGTCCTACAACACCGTCGAACGCGCGCTTACCAACGCCACCCGCTTCATGCAGGCCGCCGATTGCGATGCGGTCAAACCGCAAGGTGGCAGAAGCCAGGCGCATATCCTCAAAGCACTGGTCGATGCCGGCATCCCGACCGCGTCGCATATCGGCCTGACACCGCATACCATCGCCATGTTCGGCGGTTTCAAGATCCAGGGCCGCACGGCCGAAGCCGCCCTGAAGATCCTGGAAGACGCTCTTGCGATCCAGGATGCTGGTTGCTTCATGCTGGAGTTCGAGGCGGTGCCGGCGCCGATCGCAAAGGTGATCTCCGAGCAGTTGGAGATTCCGACCATCGGTATCGGTGCGGGTGCGGGCACGGACGGGCAGATCCTGCTGAGCTACGACCTGCTGGGCGTCTTCACCGACTTCAAGCCGAAGTTTACCAAGCGCTACGCCAACCTGACCGAGGTCGCGGTGACCGGGCTCAAGCAGTATGTCGCCGAGGTCAAGCAAGGGCGCTTCCCCGACGAGGATCACAGTTACGGCGTCAAGGACGGAGTTTTGGAAGAGTTCACAGATCTCGTGGAGCGGCGCAAACAGCACTGACGAAACCCCGACAGGGTCGGCGCTTTCCGACCTTTGCCGCCGTTGGCTGTTTGACAGGTCAGCATGGCTAATCTATCATTGATATATCAGATGGCGGCAGACTCGCAATCTGCTGCTTGGACCCGGCGAGCAGGGAGCCGCTTGCAATGGAACTGACCCGATCCCCGATGACCGAACGGCAACGCAGTTACCGCGCTCAGTATCGCGAGCGTATTGCCGGTTGGTACAATGGTTGGCTGCATGTCGCGGTCATCTACGTGATCGGCCTGGCTGCACTGTTCGTCTATGTCTCCAACATCGTCGGAGTCCTCTGGTGGGAATGGCTGACCATTCCCGTGGTCTTCATGATCTGCAACATCTTCGAGTGGGCGCTGCATCGTCATATCATGCACCGGCCTCTGCGACTCCCGGGGATGCGGGCGATCTATACGCGCCACACCCTGATGCATCACCAGTTCTTCACGGAGTCGGAGATGCGCTTCGCCGACAGCAGTGATTGGCGCGTCACCTTCTTCCCACCCTATGCGCTGGTGACCTTCATTCTGATGTCCATCCCCGGCGCCTTGCTGATGGCCTGGCTGATCTCGCCGAACGTCGGCTGGTTGGTCATGTGCACCACGACGGGAATGTATCTGCTCTACGAGTTCATGCACTTCTGCTGCCACGTCGAGGAGAATGCCTTCGTTCGGCATTGCCCCTTCGTCAACACGATCCGGCGCCACCACACGGCGCACCACGATCAGTCGTTGATGATGGAGCGCAACATGAATCTAACCTTTCCCGTCGCCGATTGGCTGTTCGGGACCTCGGACCTGAACCGCGGTCTGCTCGGGCACATCTTCAACGGCTACAGCACGACCCACGTGAAAACCGACATGCGCAAGACCTCACGCACACCGACAGGCCGCCGGGGCGCGGAGGCCGCTGGGCCAGCCGATGCGGCCACCGCCTGAAGAGGACGCCCGATTTCAGCGGCCTATGGTGAGCCTTTCACCTACGGCAAGATACCTACGGCAAGATAAATGAAAAAGACCCCGGGCCTCCGCTCCGGGGTCTTCTTTGCGGAAACGCCTTTTTTCTTCCGGTTTTCCGACTGCCTTGCAGCCGATCTTTCTTGGGTGGAACTTGGGTGAGCTGAACGGCAGCGACCTTCAAGCTCATATCCTCCGAAAATCGAGTCTCCTCATTTGGCCCACGACGTGATCGGATGTCGTAACGTTCGGGGTGTCAGATGACGGCGATGGTGCCGCAGCCTGTGGATTCAAGGCTGACCTGACCAGCCCGATTGCTTCGATCCGCCGAATGCCGTTTGACTACGATCAAAGTCGACGGCTTGCAGATCTGTTCACTTGCACCGGCGACGCAGTGTCTCGCTTGGCCGGTCCAGGTCTTCGCGGGAACGCCTGACTCGGTCGTAAATCGAACCGCCAGCTCGCTTTGGGAGCGGGCACTTCATCATATACGCTAGGAAGCAGAGGGGACGCATCCGCATGTTGACCACAGCCATTTTCCCGGGACGCTACGTTCAGGGCGCGCACGCGCTGGCCTCGCTGGGCGAGGAGGTCGAGCGTTTTGCAACGGCGGCGCTGGTCCTGATCGATGGTTTCGTGGATGGGCAGCTCCACGACAGCGTGGTCGCGGGGCTTGGGGCGCTGCCCCATCGTCTCGAGCGCTTCGGTGGAGAGTGCAGTCAGAACGAGATCGACCGGCTGGTCGCGCTCGCCAAGTCGGGCGAGGCCGGCGCGATCGTCGGGGTCGGTGGCGGCAAGACCATGGATACGGCCAAGGCCGTGGCGCATGAGCTCGGTTGCCCGGTGGTGATCGTGCCGACGCTCGCCTCGACCGATGCGCCCTGTTCGGCGCTTTCCGTCATCTACACGCCCGACGGGCAGTTTGAACGCTATCTGGTGCTTCCTCGCAATCCCGACGTTGTTCTGGTCGATACGGCGGTGATCGCCAAGGCGCCCGTGCGTTTCCTGGTTGCCGGTATCGGCGACGCTCTGGCCACGTGGTTCGAGGCGGAAAGCTGCCGCGTCCGGCGCGCCGGCAACATGACAGGCCGCCCCGGAACCATGACCGCCTATGCCCTCGCCCGGCTCTGCTACGATACACTGATGGAGTATGGGCGGCTGGCGAAGACGGCCGGGGAAGAGGGTGTGGTCACGCCGGCGTTCGAGCATGTGGTCGAGGCCAACACCCTGCTGTCCGGTTTGGGCTTTGAGTCCGGCGGGCTGGCGGCCTGCCACGCGATCCACAACGGTCTGACCATTTTGGAGGAAACCCACGCCTACTGGCATGGCGAGAAGGTGGCGATCGGTGTGGTGGCAGCACTCTTCCTGACTGATCAGTCAGCCGAGCGGGTTGAGGAGATCTACGACTTCTGCCTGGACGTCGGCTTGCCGGTTACCCTTGCCGAGATCGGACTCGAGGGGATTTCCGACGAACGTCTGATGCAAGTAGCCGAGGCGGCCTGCGCACCCGGCGAAACGATCCACCACGAGCCGCACGAGGTGAAGCCCGAAACGGTTTTCTGGGCGCTGAAGGCCGCCGACGCCGAGGGCCGCCGCCGCAAGGCCTTCTACGAGCTTCTGTAGGTAGCGTAGACGGCGGTTTCGAAATCGCTGTAGAGCTGCATGAAGCGGGGGTCCGCGAAGGGCAGGAACTGCGTCATCAGCACGGCCGCGAGGTCCTGGTGCGGATCGAACCAGTAATGGGTGTTGAGCACGCCGGCCCAGCCTTGCGATCCGGCCGACCGCTGGCCGGGCAAGTCTTCTTCCACGCGCATGAAGCCGAAGCTGTGTGTCTTTCGGGTGCCGGGGAAGATGTCGACGTCGGCCGAGACGGCAGGCGCGACGGTGACCATCTTCTCGAGAGACAGGTCGCCGATATGATTGGCCAGCATCCTTTCGACCCCGTGCCGGGACAGGATCGTCTGCCCGTCCAGCGTTCCGCCGTTCAAGAGCATGCGCAGAAAGCGCAGGTAGTCCGGCGCCGTCGCGTAGAGCGCGTGACCCATTCCATAGAACTCAGGGTTTGGCGGCGGCGCTATCTCGAAGGGCTCGAAGGAACCGTCCCCGCCACGGATGGTGCTATCCACCAAGCGATCTTGTTTGGTTTGGCCCGGCTCGAAGCCGGTACTCGTCATGGCCAGCGGCTCGAAGACTTCTTCCCGGCAGAAGCGGTCGATGGAGCGCCCGTCGACCGCTTCGACGACCTGCCCCAACCAGTCGATCCCGTTCCCGTAGGCCCAGCGTGTACCGGGATCGCTCATCAAGGGGTAGAACAAACCCTCTCGGCTGCCCGACAGAATGGAGGGGAGCCCCGTCGCTTCCATGTATCTCGGCATGTCCGCGTTCCAGATCTCGTACTCCAGGCCGCTGGTATGGGTTGCCAGATGCCGTACGGTGGCTGGGCGAACGGGATCGCGCAGAATCGCGGTATCCCCGTCGAAGCGATCGATGACCTTGAGACGGTCGAACTCCGGCAGAATCTCAGCGACCGGAGTGTCGAAGTCGAGCTTATCGCGGTCGATCAGAATCATTGCCGCCAGCGAACCGATCGCCTTGGTCATGGAGAAGATGCGAAAGACGCTGTCTTCCCGCGCCGGTTGGCCCTTGGCGGCATCGCCGGCACAACAGGACCATTCGATGCCTTCACTGTCGCCGACCATTGCCACGGCGAAGGGCAAGGTGTCCTTTGCCACTGCCTCGCTCAGAAGCGTTTCCAAAGCCGCCATTCCATCCTCCCCAATCCATTCCTTATCCAGCAGGCCGGCTCGACGGCACCGCTTGGTGGCATTCTCGTGGGCGTGCGGGGCCGGTGTCGATAGTCTTGGCGTTACCGGCATCGATATCTTGTCTAGTCGAAGCCTCCTTCGAACGACAAGAAGATGCCGCCTTTCAGGGAGATCGAAGGGTTCGCAATGCGGTTTGACTTGAATCGCCGCCGGCCGGACCCCTGTTCAACATTTGCGAGAACGAACTAGAGTGCCGCCGCAGGCTCTTGCGGTAACGCCGAAGCGGAGAAACCATGTCGAAACGTAATCCACCCAGTCGATCCGGTTCCGATGCAACCTGGCACGACCGGCCCGCCGTCGAGGCGATGGAGAGTCTTGAGGCGGTGGCGGATGGGTTAACCGACGCCGAGGCGGAGCGGCGACGCGGGCGCTACGGGCCGAACCGCTTGCCGGAGCCGAGGCGCCGGGGTCCGTTGATCCGCTTCCTGCGTCAGTTCCACAACCTCCTGATCTATGTGTTGCTCGCGGCCGGGGCTATCACCGCTTTGCTGGGGCATCTGGTCGATACCTTCGTCATCCTGGCAGTGGTCGTCGTGAACGCTGTGATCGGCTTCGTCCAGGAGGGCAAGGCGGAGCAGGCCCTCAAGGCGATCCGCGACATGCTGGCGCCGAAGGCGACGGTGCTGCGCGCGGGGCGCCGCAGGACCATTCCGGGTGAGGAGATCGTGCCCGGCGATCTGGTGATCCTGGAGGCTGGAGACCGGGTGCCAGCGGATCTGCGCTTGTTGGAGGTCCGCGGGCTGAGGGTTCAAGAGGCCGTTCTGACCGGAGAATCCTTGGCGGTGGAGAAGGCGACCGACGCCGTGGCACGGGACGTTCCGCTCGGCGACCGTCGCTCGCTGGCCTTCAGCGGGACGCTGGTGGCGGCCGGTCAGGGCCGCGGTCTTGCCGTCGCCACCGGCGCCGCTACGGAGATCGGGCGCATCAGCAGTCTGATCGCCGAGGTCCGTACCACGACGACTCCGCTGATCCGGCAAATGGCCATCTTCGCCAAGTGGCTGACCGGCTTTGTCCTTCTTTTCAGCGCGCTCATATTGGTCTTCGGACTGACCGTCGCGGACTATGGATTCAGCGAGCTCTTCATGGCCGTGGTCGGGCTGTCGGTTGCCGCGATTCCGGAAGGATTGCCTGCGATCCTCACGGTGACCTTGGCCATCGGCGTGCAGGGCATGGCGCGGCGCAATGCCATCGTGCGTCGCCTGCCGGCCATCGAAGCCTTGGGCTCGGTCTCGGTTATCTGCTCCGACAAAACCGGGACGTTGACCAAAAACGAGATGACGGTTGCTTCGGTCGCGACCGCCCAGCGCCTCTTCACGGTGTCCGGCAGTGGCTATGCGCCGCACGGCGGGTTTTCCGACTCCGGTCGCGACATCGCGGTCGCCGATTTCCCGCTGCTGACGGATCTTGCCAAAGGCGCGCTCCTGTGCAGCGAGGCCGAACTCCATGGCGAGGGCGATACCTGGACCGTGGTCGGAGATCCCATGGAGGGTGCGCTCCTGACCCTCGCCAGCAAGGCGGGGCTTGATCTGGACTTCGAGCGACGCGCCCGCCCCCAGACGGACTCTATCCCCTTCGATTCCCAGCATCGTTTCATGGCGAGCCTGCATCACGATCACGAGGGTAATGCCGCCATCTTCGTCAAGGGCGCGCCCGAGCGCCTGTTGCAGATGAGCCGCCATCAACGTCACGAAGACGGCACGGCGGAAGCGCTCAACCGCGGTTATTGGCACGAGCAGGCCGAGGCCATCGCGGCCCGAGGCCAGCGCGTGCTCGCCATCGCCAGCAAGGCCACGCATACGGAGCATGGAGAGCTGCTGTTCGCCGACGTGGAGGGCGACCTCACACTGCTGGGCCTGGTCGGCTTGATCGATCCGCCGCGGGAGGAGGCGATCGCCGCCGTGGCCGAATGTCGAGCTGCGGGTATCCGCGTCAAGATGATTACCGGCGATCATGCCGGTACCGCTGCCGCGGTGGCACGGCAGCTCGGCCTGCAGAATTCGTCCGAGGTGTTGGAAGGTGCGGAGATCGACGGTCTCGAGCCCGAAGAGCTGCGCCGGCGCGCTCGGGAAGTCGACGTCTTCGCGCGCACCAGCCCGGAGCACAAGCTGCGTCTCGTCGAGGCCTTGCAGGAAGGCGGCGCCGTGGTGGCCATGACCGGTGACGGTGTCAACGATGCGCCCGCCCTCAAGCGCGCGGATGTCGGCATCGCCATGGGCGGGAAGGGCACCGAGGCGGCGAAGGAGGCCGCCGAGATCGTGCTCGCGGACGACAACTTCGCGACCATCGCCGCCGCAGTGAAGGCGGGGCGAACGGTCTACGACAACCTGAAGAAAGCGATCGTTTTCCTGCTGCCGGTCAACGGCGGCGAGTCGCTCAGTCTCGTCGCGGCCATTCTGCTCGGACTTACCTTGCCGATCACACCAGTTCAGATTCTCTGGGTGAACATGGTCAGCTCGGTGCTGCTTGCCATGACGCTGGCCTTCGAGCCGTCGGAGCCGGGTGTGATGCGTAGGGCGCCGCGGCCGGCTAGCGAGCCGATCCTGTCGCGCTTTGTGCTGTGGCGCGTCGGCTTCGTGTCTCTGTTGTTCTCGGCCGGGATCTTCGGCAAGTTCACGCTCGCCCAGGCGCAAGGCGCCAGCGTCGAAGAGGCGCGTACCATCGCCGTCAATACCCTGGTGGTGATGGAGATCTTCTATCTCTTCTCCGTGCGCTACCTCGACGCTTCTTCCCTCAGTCTGCGCGGCTTTTTCGGCACCCGGTCCGTGCTGATCGCCATCGCGGCCGTGACGGCGCTGCAGTTTCTCTTCACCTATGCGCCTTTCATGGAAGCCTTCTTCGCAACCCGCCCCTTGAGCCTGCTGCAGGGTTTGCAGGTCTTCGTCGTGGGCGTCGCCGTCCTGCTTGTTCTGGAGCTGGAGAAGCGCGTCCGCGCGGCCCTGTTCGGCGGGCGAACCCAGAACCTGCCTGGCGGCCCGGACGGCAGCACCCTCTCGCCGAGGAACGCATCGTCGCAATCGTGAAGGTGTAGGGGCGCCGTTGGGATCGGCGTTCCGCTGCGAAGACTTCCGATCAATCTCGCTCATGGCGGTTTGCGTCGTCGTGCATTATGTTTGAGTACGGTCAATAAATTCGGTGGCTTGCCCAACGACCGGGGCTGTTCAAGCCGCATCAACAGCGGAAAGGGAGATGGTTGCAGATGGCGCAGAAAATGAAGGCGACGGTGTTCATCGAACCTGGGCGGATCGCCCTCGAGGACAAGCCGATTCCGGATGTCGGACCTAACGACGCCTTGATGCGCATCACCACGACGACGATCTGCGGTACCGACGTGCATATCCTCAAGGGCGAGTATCCGGTCGCCAAGGGCCTGACCGTCGGTCACGAACCGGTCGGCGTGATCGACAAGCTGGGTGCCAACGTGACCGGCTACACGGAAGGTCAGCGCGTGATTGCCGGCGCGATCTGCCCCAGCGGTCATTCCTACGCCTGTCTCGACGGCTTGCACTCCCAGGACGGGCAGGGGGGAAAGCATGGCCTGAAGCCGCTCGGCGGCTGGCGCTTCGGCAACACCATCGACGGTACTCAGGCGGATTATGTTTTGGTGCCGGATGCCATGGCGAACCTCTCGCCGGTGCCGGACGGCCTGACCGACGAACAGGTGCTGATGTGCCCCGACATCATGTCGACCGGCTTCGCCGGGGCTGAGAGCGGCAACATCCGGATCGGGGACACCGTCGCGGTCTTCGCGCAGGGCCCGATCGGCCTCTGCGCGACGGCCGGTGCGAAGCTGAAGGGCGCGACCACGATCATCGGCGTCGACTCGGTCCCCGAACGGCTGGAGATCGCCCGTAAGATGGGGGCCGACCATACGATCGACTTCACCAAGGTCGACCCGGTTGCCGAGATCACGCGGCTCACCGACGGTCGCGGCGTGGATGTGGCAATCGAAGCCCTGGGTCTGCAGGAGACCTTTGAGGCTTGTCTGCGTGTGCTCAAGCCGGGCGGCACGCTCTCCAGCCTGGGCGTCTATTCCGGCGATCTCACGCTTCCGCTCGATGGTTTTCTGGCCGGATTGGGCGACCATAAGATCGTCACCTCGCTTTGTCCGGGCGGTAAGGAGCGCATGCGTCGGCTGATGAACGTGATCGCCGGCGGGCGCGTCGATCTCGAACCGCTGGTAACGCATCGCTACAAGCTCGACGATATCGAAGCCGCCTACGATCTCTTCTCTAATCAGCGCGATGGCGTCCTTAAGGTTGCCATAACACCTTGAGGTTGGCGCTCGGCCTGGGCGTTTCGGTGCAGGCGTAAACTCCGTCTCCGTGTCCAACGATCTCGACGCCGTCGCGATGTAGGCCGATCTCGTCGCCGATCCGGGAACGGTCACCCTGCTACGGATCGGCACCGACGGCGCTGGCGAGACGACGCTGATCGAAGTTACGACCTACGAAGTCGGCGCTCTGCCCGACCTGCTGGCCTTCACGCCGGACGGCACGAAGCTGCTGGGCGCCAACGAGGGCGAAGCCGACGATGGCGTCGATCCGCGCGGTTCGATCAGCATCATCGATCTCTCGGTCGGTGCCGACGCCGGGGTCATCGACACGGTCGGCTTGGAGATCCTGGACGTCTTCGGCGCGGACGCTCTGCGCCATCTCGGCCTGCGTATTTTACCCGGCGAACAGCCGTCGCACGACCTGGAGCCCGAGTAGATCGCAATCTCACCCAACGGCGCCGTCGATGCTGGCGTGACCTTGCAGCTCCTGCTCGGTGCGCTGGCGAACGCCGGGGTCGACCCCTAGTGTTCGTGACCATTGCGCCGGAGGACAAGGCCGACGGCGGGCAGCCGGGTGCCAACATCCAGGTTGCTTAGATCGCCGACCTGGACGACTTTGATTGCATAATCCGCGAATAGCGGCGCAACGGTCCTGACGTCGAACTGATCGTGATTTAGCGGACCCGCTTCATGGTCCTGAAGGTTGTCGGGCCTCGATCTCGAAGTGATCGTCAGACTCCTCGGACCTCTATCATGATTTGAGCCTGTTTCTAGCTCGTGATTTCGGCGCTTCGGGATGGCCGGCCTCGTTCAACGATCGTGAAGTTTCTGTTTGCAAATGCGAATCAATTGCATTACGGAAACTTAGCCTTCACTCCTCATTTCACGCCCTCGGACTTGGGCTTTTCGAAAAATCTCGCCGCCTCGGCAGCCGCCGTTCTGGGCGCATCGTTCAAAGACCTGACGCGCTGGCACCTGCCGGCGACGGATCCGCGAGGTCAACCTGTCGCTGCGTGGGTAGGCACCGTCTTGCGAGCTGATCTCTAAAAACAACGGAAAACCAAGAAGATGTTGAGGTAAAGCAATGGGTATCGGTCGAATACACCACAAATTCGCCGTCGTCTTGACGGCCGCACTGCTCTCAGCGGCTGGTGGCAGCTCCGCGCAGGAAGTACCTTTCGAGGCCTCTGCCGGGCAGACCATGGCATTGGAGCCGATTGTCAATACGGCGACCCGAGCACCGCGCCCTGTCTCTGCAATTCCAGGCTCGGTCATCGTCATCGACCGGCAGCAGATCGAACAGCAACTTTCGATCTCGAAGGACCCAACCGATATCCTCTCCAAGCTCGTACCGGGTTTCTCGTCCAGCAACCAGACGGTTTCCGGTTCTGCGGAAAATTTCCGTGGGCGCGGCGTGCAGGTGCTCGTCGACGGGGTGTCGCGCAACACGCCTCTGCGCGATGTTTCTCGCATTATCTCGCTGATCGATCTCAACCAGATCGAAAGGATCGAGATCGTCAATGGCGCCAGCAGCATCTACGGCAACGGCGCTACCGGCGGGATCGTCAACTTCATCACCAAAGACTCGACGGACGGCGCTCCGACCGTGACCGCCAGCGTCGGCCTGCGCGCCTTTACGGCCGACGTCGAGGACTCGTTGGCGCCGGAGGCCTCCGTTGGAATCTCGGGAGACGCGGAACTCTTCGACTATTTCGCCGTTATCTCCGCCGAAGCGACAAATGAGACTTTCGATGGCAACGGCGATCGCTTGCCCGACGACCCGCTGCTCGGTCAAGGCGCCTTCGGGAACAGCGAGTCCTACAATGGGTTGATCAAGCTGGGACGGGACTTCGGCTCCCGACGACTGCAAGTCAGCGCAGAGGTGACGCGGTTCGATCAGGATCCGGATTTCTTCACCGACTATTCGACAGAGCCGGCGAGCGTCGACTTCTCCGCACCCTACACCGGCCGAAACATCTACGAAGACTCCAACTATCAAGCCGTCGAATTCACGGATGGCGATTTTCCCCTCGGTAGTCTCACGGTCCGGGCCTTCCGCAACGACATCGAAAAGCGCTTTGCCGACGCCCGGCTCTCCGCCGCCAATACCTTGGTCTACATCTCGCAGGAAGACGGGCAGACGACCTTCAATGCAGATCAACTCGGTATCCGAACGACCGTCGATACCAAACTCGACGAGATTTACGAAAGTCTGACCCTGACCTGGGGGTTCGACTACACCTACGATGAGACAACACAGGAATTCCAAGACGGTGTCGAGGCTATCGCACCCATGAGCCAGAACAGCTATGCGGGCTTTCTGCAGGCCGAGGTTTCGCCCCTGGACTGGCTGCTGGTCCGTGGCGGCGTTCGCTACGAACGCTTCGATCTCGAGATCGATGACTTCACGCGGCCCAGTTACCGTTTCCTGCAGGGCAACGGCGCGGTCTTCACGCTGGCCCCTGTCGACGTGGTCGGTGGCGATACGTCCTACGACGAACTCGTGTTCAACCTTGGTGCCGTCGTCTTTCTGACTGACGAAGTTGAGGTCTTCGGCGCTTTCTCGCAGGGTTACTCCCTGCCCGACGTCGGCGGTTTCACGCGTCGCGCCGGCCAGAACCTGCCTTTCGGCGGCACGGTCGATTTTTCCGATATCGCTCCGGAGGCTCAGCTGGTCGACAACTACGAGATCGGAGTCCGCGGAAACTGGAATCGTCTCCGCGGCAGTCTCTCGGGCTACCTCAGTCAGTCCGAACTGGGAACGAACTTCGATGTCTCGACGAACGAGGTGGTCCAGCAGGAGGAGCGTATCGTCGGCGTCGAAGCCGTTCTGGAAGGTGACGTGACCGATCGCTTGACACTCGGTGGCGTATTCTCCTGGAGCGAGGGAAAGCGGGACACCGACGACGACGGGCAACTGGACTCCTATCTGCCAAACAACCGTATCGGACCACCGCTTCGTTTGACCGGTTACGTCGACTACAAGACCGACTTCGATCTCGATCTTCGTCTGGAGGCTGTCTACTCCGGCGCGCGCGACCGGAACGATGGGGTTGAGCGGGTCGAGATCGAGAACACCATCACTTTCAATTTCGCCGCCGACTATCCTGTGTTCGGGGGCAATCTCGGCGTCGGTGTCGAGAATCTTCTGGATACGGACTACGAGAACCCTACGGCAAGCGCGTCGCGCAACCGCCCGGTCAACGGTTTCGGTCGAACCGTCGGACTCCGTTACAGCCGCGTGTTCTAGGGCGCCGGCGCTCTGGGTTGTGGCTTGCTTTCACGTGGCGATGCAATTTGGGTTTTGGTGGATGGCGGGCGCCTGATCCATCGGAACGACGCTTGCGGAGGCCGGCGCCCGGAATCCGAGGAGGATGCGAGGGCGGATGGTGTTGTCCTGGCGGCGTTAGATCCCTCGCGATCGCCCGGCCGGCGCGAGTTCCAAATCGGCGGAGCTGGATCACAGTATTTTGTTCGGAGTCGAGGCGATCGAGGTGATGCTGGGGACCCGTACAGCCTTGGCGCGGCGTTGCGCATTTATTCACATCCCCACGCGTTATATGTAACTTTTCTGTCATATATTCGTCATGGACGCGACGCATAACTCCGATCAACCTGTCACCGATGGGGCGTATCTGTCCTGTCGGGTGATGCGTATCGTATCCAGTCTGGAGGCATGGGTTTCCGCGGAACGACAGCAGCCTGCCGTTTGAAAGAACAGTCTATACAGGGAAGGGGGATATCACCGTGTCTCACAGCCATACTTCGCGTCGCTTGGTGACTCGTCGCAGCCTGCTCAAAGGCGCTGCAGCCGGTGCAGCCATCGTGGCAGCGCCCGCCATCATCAGCCCGCGCGCACTCGCTTCCTCGGGCGAGGTCGACGTCTATGCCTGGGGCGAGTACGTCTCCGAGGACATGATCGCGACCTTCAAGGAACGTACGGGTATCCAGATCAATCTCTCCGTCTACGGCACCAACAACGAGGTGCTGTCCAAGGTCCGTGCGGCCAAGGGCGAGGGTTTCGACCTGGTGTTCCCCTCCGTCACCACGCTGGTCTCCTGGTTCGATGCCAGCGAAGAAGACGGAGTCGATCTGCTCCAGCCGATCGACGAGAACCGCGTCATGGCCGATCAGGTGCAGCCGGCGATCTGGGACAAGTCTCTCGACCTCGGTGCCTCCCGCCGCGGTCAGCGGTTCGGCGTTCCCTTCAACTGGGGGACCGAGGCCGTCGCCTTCGACAGCAGCCAGCGCGACCTGAAGTACGGCGACGTGTCCTGGAGCACGATCTGGCAGGAAGATAACCGCGATCTCGTCACCGTGCGTCCGCGCTCCGGCCTGACCGCCATGGGCGTGATGATCGACGGAACCGGCGAGATGATGGACAAGGCCCACCAGGACGAGGAGACTGCCAAAAAGGTTCTCGATCAGGCCCTTGCCTTCGCAGTCGAGCATAAGCCCTGGATCCGAACCTTCTGGAAAGACGCCCAGGCGCTGACCGGTGCCTTCCTGTCCGACGGTTGCGTGATCGGCCAGAGCTGGGACGGGACGGCGGTCAATATGTGGAAGGAGACCGACGGCCGCATCAAGTACGTCGCGCCGACCGACGGTGCTCTGACCTGGCTCGACACCATGTGCATGCCCTCCGGCGCCGCCAACGTCGATCAGGCCTATGAACTGATCAACTGGCTGACGTCCGCCGAAGGCGGCGGCATGCATGCGTCGCACGCCGGCTACAACTCGGCCGCGATCGGGGCCGAGGCCGCGCTGGACGAGGCAGCGCAGGAGCGCTTCAAGTTCATGTATGGCCCCAACGGCGAGGCCATCTCGCAGCTCTATTGGTGGAAGCCGGAGCCCGGCTGGTTCCAGAAGCTGCGTGCGGAGTACATCACTCGCTACGAGACGGCCTGACAGGCTGCGAGCGATTCGGCGCGGCGGACTCTCCGCCGCGCCGGCTGCCGCCCGGATCCGGTGCGGTAATCTGGCGTGGTAACCGGACCCCTGTCGAGGGTCCGGACCTTCGCCGATCTGGGAGGCCTACTATGGGCATGGATGTCGAACTGGACCGCGTCACCATGCGGTTCGGTGACTTCACAGCTGTTCGCGACGCCGACCTGACCATTCGCAGCGGTGAGTTCTTCTCCTTCCTCGGCCCATCCGGCTGCGGGAAGACGACTATTTTGCGCATGGTCTCAGGCTTTATCGAGCCGAGCGAAGGCGTCGTGCGGATCGGCGGTCGGGATATGGCCGGCCTCGGGCCGAACAAGCGCCCGACCGCCCTGATCTTTCAGAATCTGGCGCTCTTTCCGCTGATGAAAGTCTGGGAGAACATAGCCTTCGGTCTGGAAGTACGTGGGATCGGCAAGTCTGAGCGGCGCAAGCGGGCCGAGCAACTGTTGGATCTGATCGCCTTGCCCGATCAAGCCGACAAGCTGGTGACGGAGCTGTCGGGCGGCCAGCGCCAGCGTGTTGCCATTGCCCGTGCCCTGGCCGTGGAGCCTGAGGTGCTGCTGCTGGACGAGCCGCTCTCCGCGCTCGATCTGAAGCTGCGCCAACACATGAGGGCGGAACTGCGCGCGATACAGAAGAAGACCGGCGTTACCTTCATCTACATCACGCACGATCAAGGCGAAGCCCTGACGATGTCGGATCGGGTCGGCGTGATGTCCCAGGGGGTGATCGAACAGGTCGGTACGCCAGACCAGATCTACAGCGCGCCGCACACGGCCTTTGTCGCCACCTTCGTCGGCGAGAACAATCGCTTCGCAGGCCGCGTGACCGACGTGTCGGACGGCTGCGCAGCGATCGAGACGCCTCGCGGTCTTTTGCGCGCCCGTAATCGGGAAAATCTGACGCCGGGCGAGATGGCGTCGGTTTTCGTGCGGCCCGAGCGCTGCCTGCTTCTCGACGAAGACCGGCCGGAGACGAATCTGCCTGACAACACCTTCGTCAGCGAGGTGGAGCGCATCGATCTGGAGGGCGCCTACGTCAACCTCTTTGTGCGCGGCGATCAGGGACGCAGTCTAATCGTCCACCTGACCAACGACCGCGATCTGTCGAGGCTCGCGCAGGGACAGCAGGTAACCATCGGCTTCTCCGCCGACGCAGCCGTCGCTCTGCCGAGCGAAAGCCCCGACAGCGCGGCGGCGGCCTAGATACAGCGGGGAGGGGGCAAGTCGATGCAGGCCGTTCAGGATTTCGTCCGCCGCTATGGCGGCGTCATGACCGCCTACATCTTCCTCGGGTGCGGCATCTGGATGGTCGGCATGATCGTCCTGCCGCAGCTTCTGATGCTGGAGAAGTCGCTGACCTACAGCGACCCGGCCGCCAGCGCGCGTGCGGCGCAGATCCAGGCGAATACGGACCGCCTCTTCGTAGAGATTACACGCGCCGAACGCGCCGTCGGCAGGCTGCGGACGCGGATCGAGGCCCTCGAGGCGGGCGAACCCGATCCCGAGGTTCAGCGCGGCGGCGCGACGCTGCTAAATCCCTTCGCCTCCGGCACTCGGCAGCAGGCGGCAGCGGCCACACCTGAGGCTCTGCGCGCGGAGATCGTCGACCTTGAGGTACAGATCGACGGCAATCGCCTTGTCATTGCCGAAAACGATAGGAGCCTGGAACAGGCGCGGCTGGCCGCTGCGCCGCAGTACGGTCTCGCCAATTACCGGGAACTGGTCGAAAACGATCTGAACCGCTCGATCTTCCTGAAGACGATCTGGGCCTCGGTGCTGGTGACCCTGATCTGTCTGATCGTCTGCTACCCGATCGCCTTCTATCTGGCGAAGGCTGCGCCCGGCGAACAGGCCGCCTTGCTGATGCTGGCGTTGATCGTGCCTTACTGGATCAATGAGATCCTGCGTACCTTCGCCTGGCTTATGCTGTTGTCCGATGGAGGCGTGATCAACGAACTGCTTCTGGCGCTGGGTGTGATCGGCGAGCCGATCCGATGGCGTCAGGGCAACGGCGCCGTGATCATCGGCATGACCTACGCCTACATCCTCTTCATGATCTTTCCGATCTACAATACCATCGACACGCTGGATAGGAACCAGATCGAGGCGGCGCGCGATCTGGGGGCGCCCTGGTGGCGCATTCACCTGCGCGTGGTGATCCCCCACGCCAAGCCTGGCATTGCCGTCGGTTGCATCATGACCTTCATGTTGGCGGCGGGCTCCTATGCCGTCCCTCTGATCCTCGGCGGCACGACTTCCAAGTGGTTCACCGAGGTGATCTACGACGCCTTCAACGAGGGCAACGACTGGGGCCTCGGCTCGGCCTATGCCTTCACGCTGCTGACCACCTGCATCGTTTTCATTCTCGTCATGATGCGTCTGTTCAAGGTCAGCCTGCAGGACATCGCGAAGTAGGTGGAAACGGAACCGGCGGGAGCAGGGACGATGGCGCGATCCAGGAAGCCGAGCTTTCGGGCCGAGGACATGACCCGTTGGGCCGTCAAGGGTTACCTGGTGATCTTCTTCGGCTACATGTTCCTGCCGCTGATCTTCATGTTCGTGGCGGCTTTCAACGAACCGGGCATCCCGCGGGCCATTCCCTTCGAGGGACTGACCTTCCACTGGTTCGAGCGGCTCTTCGACAACGCCCAGATCTGGGCTGCCGTGGTGAACTCCCTCATCATCGGTGCCGGCGTCGTCGCCCTGTCGATCACGCTGGGACTGTCCGGGGCTCTGCTGCTGACTCGCCTTAAGACGCGCGGCCGGACGTTCCTGTACGGCGTTCTGGTCTCGCCGCTGCTGACCCCGGGCATCATCCTCGGCATCTCGACCCTGGTGTTCTGGAACAATCTCGGCGTTCCTGGCGGGCTTCTTTTGGCGATTCTGGCGCAGGCGACCTTCATCTCGGCTTACTGCATGCTGCTCTTCATGGCACGGCTCCAGCGCTTCGATCATGCGCTGGAGGAGGCCGCGCTCGATCTCGGTGCCTCCCATCGTCAGGTCTTTTGGAAGATCACTCTGCCGTTCCTGCGTCCGACGATCTTCACGGCGGCGGTGCTTGCCTTCCTGCAGTCCTTCGAGAACTTCAACACGACGGTCTTCGCAATCGGGGGTGAGACCACGCTGACCATTCAGCTCGCCTCCATGGCGCGCCTCAGCCTGACGCCGGAGGTCAACGCCTTGGCGGTGATCTTCATTGTCCTTACGGTGGTCGCCGCCATTGCCCTGGAGATGAAGCGCCGGGCGGAGCGGGCGGAGGAGGAACGGAGGATCGAGGCGGCCAAGCGCGCGGACGCCGAGATGACCTCGGGCCTGGACCGAGGTCGCGACGGGTCGCCGGCGCTCCAGCCTCAGGGCCAACCTCAGCCTCAGCCGGCGCAGTAGGCCCGGGGCAGTCCTATGAAAGTGACCTTCCGCTGTCCGCCCGAGCTGCAGCCGATCCTGCCGCAGCCGCTGCCATCCCGCCGCGCGCTGCCCGATTGGCTGCGAGCCATGCCCAGCGAAGCCTTCTCCGACGATCTCGGGTTTTCGCTGCGCACGGTGAAGCAGTGCCCGCCCTTCGTGGATGCCATGTCCGCCGGCTTCGTGATGCCGCTGGCCTGCGATCTGCAGGTCGAGTCGGGTCGCTTTGCCTGGGACTGGCCGGTTCCGCCTCCGGGTGCCACCGGCCCCTACACGCGCGCGCCCATTTCCTGCCATTTCCCGGAGCAGGCCACCGGTTCGCCGCTGCACGATCCCGAGGCGCTGGTCGTCAAGTTCAACTCCTTCTGGACCATCGCCTTGCCGGCCGGCTGGTCGCTGCTGTGCCTGCATCCGGTCAACCGGGCCGACCTGCCTTTCACCACTCTGACCGGTTTGGTCGATTGCGACGGCTTCTCCGATTCCTTCGTGCACTTTCCGGCCGTTTGGCGCGATCCAGATTTCACCGGTGTTCTGCCGAAGGGGACCCCGGTGGCGCAGTGCTTACCTGTGCCGCGCCAGCCTCTGGACCTGGACTGTGCCGCCCTCGACGAGGCCGCGGCCGCGGCCTTCGCGCAGGTGCAAGGCGCCTTGGCCGCAGAGCCGGGCGTCTACCGCAAACACTACCGCGCTCAGACCGATACAGCCGAACCGCTAGCCGAGGAGCCAGGCGCGTAGCGCGGCGGGACGCAGCGGCAGCTCTCCCTTGGCGGCGGAGACCAGCCGTTTGACCGCTGCGGCATAGAGGCTCGGATCGAGAGCGAGGGCGGCGCGATAGGCGGTTTGAGCCGCCGTCGATTCGCCGGCTTCCTGCCGGCAGTGGGCCAGCTCCAACAGCGCCTCGGGCCGCTGTCCGGCTTGCTCGAGATGCAGCGCAGCCTGTTTCCACCGCCCCAGCGTCTTGGCGGCGAGTCCTGCGGTCAGGCGGATATCTTCGCCGTCGCTCGTCTCCAAGGCATGTTCGGCTGCGGTCAGCGCCTCATCGGACCGGCCGGCATCGAGCAAGGCACCGGCCAGGGCCGACTTGGCTTTACCGTGACCGGGCTCCAGGTTGCTGGCTCGCGCCAGGGCCTCAGCCGCCTCAGTGGGCCGCTCCAACCGGCGCAAGAGGATGCCGAGGTTATAGAGCGCCTGTGCGAAGTCGGGGCGCAGAGCGCAAGCTCGGGTCAAACTCGCGACGGCTGCGTCGGGCTCCCCGGCCGCCTCTTCGGCGATACCCAGGTTGGTGAGCAATGCGGCATCGTCGGGTCGCAATTTGGCTGCCCGGCGCAGGCGGCGCTGCGCTTCCCCGGTCGCACCGCGCTGGAGCGCTATCACGCCGGCCAGGGCTAACGCTTCGGCGTCTTTCGGCTTGCGCTGCAGATGCCGGCTCAAGATCGCCTCTGCGCCCGGTAGGTCGCCGGCGGCTAAAGCCATCTGGGCACGGGCGAGGGCGGTCTTCGCCTTTGTCTGGGGGCGAGGGAGCATGTGCGGCAGTCAAGCCGAAGCCGTGCCGCAGGTCAAAGGCTGGCGGTGAAGCCCTGTCGGACCCCTCAAATCGCTGTCCCCTCGAAGGGGTTCAAGCCGTCGCGCGCCTCGACCTCGACAACCCAGAGGTCGGGGTCCCGGTCGATGGTACGGGCGATATAGGCATCGGCTTCTGGCTCCGCGATCGGGCCGTCGCCCTTGGCGAGCATCCAGCCGAGCCGGCCGTCGAGATCGCGCTGTTGGACAAGGACCTTGGCGGTGCCGTCGAGCAAGGCGAGCTTCACCAGTACCAGGCCGCTCATGCGTTCGCCCTTGCGGAGCACATAGGCAGGCTGGCCACCGTCGTTGCAGCGGCGCACCTGGGCCATGACCCAGAGATGGGTCGGGATCCGCGTGTCGTCCTCCTGCTGCATCGCACTCTCCCCGATCACTGCGCCCTGATCACAACGCGCCGAACAGCAGTCCGACGATGGCGACGGCGGCGATCACGCCCGCGATGTCGGCGGAGATGCCGGCGGCGAGGGCATGGCGGATGCGCCGGATCTGCACCGCACCAAAGTAAACGGCCAGCACATAGAAAGTCGTCTCGGTCGAGCCCTGCAGAGTGGAGACCAGGAACCCGACGTAGGTATCGGGTCCCGTCGCCGGGTCCTGCATGATCGACGTCATGACCCCATAGGCGCCGGAGCCGGACAGGGGACGCAGGAGCGCCATGGGCACCGCTTCGGCCGGCAGGCCAAGAGGGTCGGTCACGGACCCGATGGCGACGACCAGTGCCTCCAGAGCACCGCTTGCCCGGAACATGGCGACCGCCACCAGAATCGCGACCAGATAGGGAATGATCTTGAGCGCGACCTGAAAACCGTCCTTGGCACCCTCGACGAAGCACTCGTACACCCGGACCCCCTTGGCCATGCCGAAGCCGAGTAGGCCGACCATCAGCGCCGGCACGATCCAGGGCGAGATCTCACGGCCATAGAGAACCGTGAGTGGCACCAGCGTGGCGACGCCGAGCAGGACCAGCAGAGAGACCCGGAGCGGATAGGCTTCGTCCGATCCTGCCGGCGCATCGGGTATATCGCCCGGGATTTCCGATCTCTCCGCGGCGGCCGCGCCGCTTGCCTGCTCGGCCGCTTCGACCTCGGGGTCCGGCGACGGTGTTGCAAAGAAGCGCTGCAGAGACTTGGCGACAACGATGGCAACGATGGTCGAGCAGAGGGTGGCGACCAGGGTGGTGGGTACGATGGCGGCTGGCTCGGTCGAACCCAGTGAAGCGCGCAGGGCGATCACACCGGTCGGCAGCAGCGTGACCGAGGAGGTATTGATCGCGAGAAACAGCGCCATGGCGTTGGTCGCCGTGCCCTTGTGCGGGTTGAGCTTGTCCAGCTCCTGCATCGCGCGAATGCCGAAGGGTGTGGCCGCATTGCCCAGACCCAGCACATTGGCCGAGATGTTGAGGATCATGGCGCCCATGGCCGGGTGGTTCGGCGGCACATCGGGAAACAGACGAGTCATCAGCGGCCGCACGGTCTTGGCGATGATCACGAGCAGGCCGCCTTGCTCGGCCACCTTCATCAGGCCGAGGAACAGCGCCATGACACCGACCAGTCCGATCGCCAGTTCGACCGAGGCGCGGGCGGCGGCGATCATCTCGTCGGTGAGAAGCGCCATGGGCGCCACTTCATCCAGCCCGCCGGCGTTCCAGAGAAGCTGCCGCACTGCCGCGACGGCAAAGGCGATTGCGACCAGGGCGAAAAAGACGAGATTCATGGTGGAGAAAAGCCTCGAACACTCAGTCCTTGCGGCGGCGACTCGGACGACAGCGAGTTTTCATGCTGACGGCCATGTCAGCCGTGTCAAAGCGCTTTTACTGGCATCGGCGAAGTCGCTATTGTCCGCCGCATGACCTTCTTGCCTCGCCTTGCCGGGTTGCCGATCCTCTTCGCGCTCCTGCTTCTCGCCGGCTGCGCTGAATATCCCTATCCGATCGCGTCGCCCAAGGCGCTGGTCGAGGAGATCAACGAGCTCTACCTCGCTCAGAAATTGCAGGAAGGGCCGCAGTCCGACCTTGTGCGCCCGGGCGTCATCTCGCTCTGCTACGGCCCGGCGTTGAACAACGAGGCCGAGCTCTACGACTCGGCGCTGCGAAGCTGCAACGGCGATTATCAGCGGCTGATCTACTATGGACGTGACACCCTTGGCGCCCCCTGTGCCTTGGCCCAGCCCTATCGCCACACTTTCATCTGCTACGACCTGCAGCGGCGTACACTCATCCCGCCGATCCCCGGTCAGGGCTTGACCATTCGGCGCTGACGGCCGGGTCGCTTTCGGCGTCGATGCGTGCGTTTCTCTCCTCCATGAAGGCGATAGTGTCGAGGCGGCCGAGCGCCCAGACCGCCATGGCGCGGACCAGCGGAGAGGGATCGTCGAGCAGAGGACGCAAAGTGGCGACCAGCTCGGCTGCATTGGAATTGCCGATAGCGATCAAGACGTTACGCAGGAATCGGTCACGCCCGATCCGCTTGATCGGGCTGCCGGAGAAGACGTGACGGAAGCCGGTATCGTCGAGTGCGGCGAGGTCGGCCAAGCGGGGAGCCGTCAGTTCGGCGCGCGGCAGGAAGTCCGGCTCGGCGCTGCGCTGCGCGAACTTGTTCCAGGGACAGACCGCCAGACAGTCGTCGCAGCCGTAGATTCGGTTGCCAAGGGCGACGCGCAACGCGCGATCGATATGGCCCTTGTGCTCAATGGTCAGATAGGAGATGCAGCGCCGGGCGTCGAGCCGATAGGGCGCGGGAAAGGCCGCCGTTGGGCAGGCGTCCAGACAGGCGTTGCAGGAGCCGCAGTGGTCTAGTTCCGGGGTATCGGGCGCTAGCTCCAGATCGGTAAAGATGCTGCCCAGGAACAACCAGTTGCCGAGTTCACGCGACAGCAGGTTGGTGTGTTTGCCCTGCCAGCCCAGTCCTGCGGCCTGGGCCAGAGGTTTTTCCATGACGGGCGCGGTGTCGACGAAGACCTTGACCTGGCAGCCTTCGCGCTCGACCAGCCCGCGTGCCAGACGTTTCAGCCGCTTTTTCAGGGTATCGTGATAGTCGCGATTGCGAGCGTAGACGGAGACATTGCCACGTTTGGGTTGGCGCAGCAGATCCAGGGGATCTTCTGCCGGACCGTAGTTCATCGCCAGAACGATCACCGAGCGCGCGTGCGGCCAGAGCGACCGCGGATCGGCACGGCGCTCCGCCGTTTCCGCCATCCAGCCCATGTCGCCGTGCCAGCCCTGGGAGAGGAAGTCGGTCAGGCCCTGCTTGGCGGCTTGCGAGGTGGCGGCTGGCGCGAAACCGACGGCGTCGAAGCCGATCGCCAGGGCCTGCTCGCGGATCGCGGCTCTCGTGTCACGCGCGGCATCGCCTAAAGGGGCGGGATGTCGCCCTTGGCCTGTTCGGCCTGGAACCACGCTCTGTACTCCTCCAGACAGTCGGCTTCGATGGCGGCTCGCAGCTCGGCCATCAGGGTCTGATAGTGGGTGAGATTGTGCAGCGTCATGAGGATCGGCCCAAGCATCTCTTCCGTGCGGAAGAGATGATGCAGGTACCCGCGCGAGAAGCCGCCGGCACAGGCCGGGCAGGCGCAAGTCTCGTCAAGTGGCCGTGGGTCTTCGCGATGACGGGCGTTTTTCATGACCACCTTGCCGCGCCGGACGAAGGCAAGGCCCGTGCGTCCGCAGCGGGTCGGCAGCACGCAGTCGAACATGTCGACGCCCCGCCAAACCGCTTCGACGATGTCCTGGGGCTTGCCCACCCCCATCAGGTACCGCGGACGGTCCTCGGGCAGCTGCGGCACCGTCGTTTCCAGGATTTGCAGCATCTCCTGATGCGGTTCGCCGACGGCCAAGCCGCCCACGGCATAGCCGTCGAAGCCGATATCGATCAAGGCTCGGGCCGAGCGCTCGCGCAGGTCGGGATAAACGCTGCCCTGGACAATCCCGAACAGGCCGTAGCCTTCGCGTTGGCGGAAGGCATCACGGCAGCGGGCCGCCCAGCGCATGGACAGCTCCATGGAGCTTGCCGCCTCCGCCTGCGTTGCCGGCCAAGCCGTACACTCGTCCAGCACCATCGTGATCGTGGAATCGAGCAGGTCCTGGATCTCGACAGCCCGCTCGGGCGTCAGGCGGTGTTCGGTCCCGTCGACGTGAGACTTGAAGGTAACCCCCGACTCTTCCAGTTTGCGCAGCTTCGCCAGGGACATGACCTGAAACCCGCCCGAGTCGGTCAGGATCGGCCCCGGCCATTGCATGAAGCGATGCAGGCCACCCAGCTTATCGACCACCTCGGCGGTCGGGCGCAGCATCAGATGGTAGGTGTTGGCCAGCACCATTTGCGCGCCCAGCGCCTTGACCTGTTCCGGTTGAACGCCCTTGACCGTGGCTGCCGTGCCGACCGGCATGAAGGCCGGGGTGTCCAGCGGTCCATGCGCGGTGGTCAGCCTTCCGCGCCGCGCCGCGCCCCCGCGGGCTGTCACCTCGAAACCGACGCTCATGCCCGGTCCAGCAGCGAAGAATCGCCATAGGAGTAGAAGCGATAGCCTGCGGCGACGGCATGGGCATAGGCCGCCGTCATCCGCTCTTTGCCGGCGAAGGCGCAAACCAGCATGAAGAGGGTCGACCTCGGCAGGTGGAAGTTGGTCATCAGCCTGTCGACCAGCTTGAAGCGATAACCAGGCAGGATGAACAGGTCGGTTTCACCCGTAAAAGGCGCGACCTGGCCATCCTCGCCGGCGACATGCTCCAGCAGTCGCAGGCTGGTCGTGCCGACGGAGACGATCTTCTTGCCATCGGCTTTCGTGGCATTGATGGCTGCGGCGGCCTCGGGCGAGATTTCGCCGACCTCGGTATGCATACGATGGTCCGCGACTCGTTCGGTCTTCACCGGCAGAAAGGTCCCGGCGCCGACGTGCAAGGTCAGGGTCGCACGCTTGACACCGCGGGCCTCCAACCCTGCCAGAAGCTCAGGTGTGAAGTGCAGCCCGGCGGTCGGGGCTGCCACGGCGCCTTCCCGGGCCGCGTAGATCGTCTGGTAGTCGCTGCGGTCCTGCGCATCCGCGCCGCCCGTGCGCTTGATGTAGGGCGGCAGAGGCATGGTCCCCTGAGCATGCAGCGCCGCCAGCAGATCCATGCCGGCGCGATCGAAGGTCAGGCGTGCCTCTCCGCCCTGACCCTTCTCGACAACCTTGGCTGCGAAGCCGTCTTCGAAGTCGATCCGGTCGCCGGGTTGCAGCTTCTTGGCGGGCTTGGCGAAAGCGTACCAGCTGTCCGGCTCGGCCTGCTTGTGCAGGGTAATCTCGACCTTGCCTGCACCTTTCCGGCCAACCAATCGTGCCGGGATCACGCGCGTATCGTTGAAGACCAGCAGATCTCCGGGCGACAGAAGGTTCGGCAACTCTTTGACGCCACGGTCGGTCAGAGCAGAGTCAACCTGCAGCAGTCTGGCGGCATCGCGCGGTGCGACGGGCCGCTGGGCGATCAGCTTAGTCGGCAGGTGAAAATCGAAGTCGTTCAGGTTCATGGCGCGGCGGATGTAGCATCAAAGCGGCGCGGCGCCCAGAGAGTGGGGACCCGGCAGGACAGACCGCACTCTTTGCCGCCATGCCGCGAACGGTCCACGGCGGTACCAAAGGGGTTTCAGCAGAGGTTTCTGTTCGACTCGCCAAGGGAGCGAATCAGCTCGGCCAGGCGGCGGCGCACGATACCGTTTCCGATCCTGTGGAAGGCGCGCACCAACGACAGCGTTTCACGCTCCCCCATAACGTCCGAGAAGCCGGCCTCGCCCTGATCCGCGGCGCTCGCATCAGACGGCCTGCCGGCCTCTATCTCGAAATCCTTGAAGAAGTAGTCGACCGAAACCCGCAGCACTTGGGCCAATTCGTAGAGTCGGCTGGCGACGATCCGATTGGTGCCGCGCTCGTACTTCTGGACCTGCTGGAAGGTGATGCCGACGGATTTGGCAAGTTTATCCTGAGTCAGACCTACAGCCACCCTGCGTTGCCGCAGCCGATGGCCGACGTAAGCGTCAACCGGGTGCGGTGCCCAGGCCGCGGAGTCCCGTGTATCAGCCATAAATCAAGAACCTTCCCACCGTTGCGTTTTGTGGCGCATTCTCGGCAAGGGAAGCCAGGACGATTGGATATCTGCGCCGATTGGTTGAATTATAAATACGCGAACTTACGAAAATCGTAAAGATAATTCGCATTCTCGACGCCGAGGTCTCCCCCAAGATCCTCCATCGTGTCGATACAACTGCCAAGGTTCTGCG
Organism: Algihabitans albus; assembly: GCF_003572205.1. Taxonomy (NCBI): domain Bacteria; kingdom Pseudomonadati; phylum Pseudomonadota; class Alphaproteobacteria; order Rhodospirillales; family Rhodovibrionaceae; genus Algihabitans; species Algihabitans albus. Next base: position 166,363 of record NZ_QXNY01000003.1, on the reverse strand, counting down.
GTCAATGCTCTCGTATGCGTTCCTCCAATCGAACCGTCCGCTCGCTTTCGCCCATCGGGGCGGCGCTCTTGAGGCTCCGGAAAACACACTCGCGGCTTTCGCCCATGCCGTGGGGCTTGGTTATCGATACATCGAGACGGATATCCAAGCGACGCGGGACGGAGTTGCAGTCGTCTTTCACGACGACGACTTGGCTCGGCTCGCCGGCCGGCCGCAAAGCGTGAGCGAACTGGACTGGTCCGAACTGCGCCATCTGCGGGTGGCGGGCGAACCGATCCCGCGCTTTGACGAGCTGTTGGCGGCTTGGCCCGAGCTGCGCATCAATCTGGAACCGAAGAGCGATTCGGCCGTCGTCCCCATGGTCGAGGCGATCCGCAATGCGGGGGCTCTCGATCGGGTTTGCGTCGGATGCTTCCAGGAGGCGCGTGTGCGTCGCCTGCGAGAGCTGCTGGGGCCAGCGCTCTGTTGGTCGCCGGGTCCTTTCGGCGTGTTCCGTGTCTGGGCGACCGGTTACGGCCTTCCGCTCGGTGTTCCGGATTGCGGTGCCTTGCAGGTGCCGACGCAGTTTCGCGGTATCCCCCTCGTTACGCGCAATCTGATTCGGGCGGCCCATGCCCGGGATATCCAGGTCCATGTCTGGACCGTCGATGAGCGTGCCGAGATGGAACGGCTGCTGGACCTGGGTGTCGACGGCCTTATGACCGACCGGCCGAGCTTGCTTCGCGACGTCTTGCAGTGCCGTGGTGTCTGGTCGTAAGTGCTGGATCATGACCTTTTGGCTTGTGACCGCCGCTGTTAGCGGCTTCCTCTCCGTGGCGATCGGCGCCTTCGCGGCCCATGGACTGGAGGGTCGTCTGCCGCCGGAAGCCTTGGACTGGCTGGCCACCGGCCTGCGCTATCAGATGCTGCATGTCGCCGGACTCTTGACTGTCGCGCTTCTTGCGGCCCGGGCGCCGGCACGAAGTCTGACGCTCGCCGGCAGCGGCTTTCTGGCCGGAACCGTGGTTTTCAGCGGCCTGCTCTACGTCATGGCTCTGACTGGCACGCGTTGGCTCGGCATGATCGTGCCGATTGGGGGCGTGAGCTTCCTGATCGGCTGGGCCGCCTTGGCCTGCTATGCGCTAACAAGACAGGATCGAGGGATATGAGCGAAGCGACTCCGAAGAGCGACCGGACGCTCGATGCCAAGGGCATGAAGTGCCCTCTACCGGTTTTGCGGGCGCGCAAGGCCATGAAGGAGGTGCCGCCCGGCGGCACGCTGGAAGTGCTGGCTACGGACCCGAGTGCGCCGCAGGACTTCGTCAGCTTCTGCGAGACGACGGGTCACGAACTTCTCGAAAATCGTCAGGACGGCGATCACTTCGTCCTGCGTATCCGGAAGGTGGGGTAGCGGCCTACTCGCCGGGCTGAGGTTCTGCACGATCCGGCAGCCGGGCGGCGGGAGCGGCCGTTCGGCCGCCCTCCAAGGTGCCGACGAGCAGGCTGAGCATCGGCGGCACCACCAGTAGGGTCAGTACCGCCGACATGGAGAGCCCGCCGACGACCACCGATCCCAGCCCGCGATAGAGTTCCGAGCCTGCGCCGGGGAACACCACCAGCGGCAACATGCCGAAGACACTGGTCAGGGTGGACATGAAGATCGGCCGGATTCGGTTGCGAGTCGCGTCCAGGATCGCGGCCTCCGGCGCCATGCCTTCTTCGCGAATCTGCTGCAAGGTCTGGTGAACCAGCAGAATCGCGTTGTTCACCACGATACCGATCAGAATGACGAAGCCGAGCAGAGTCAGCATGTCGAGCGGCTGATAGGTGAAGAGGTTGAGCAGCGCGAGGCCGCCGATGCCGCCGGCCGCGGCCAGCGGAACCGCCAGGAGCATGATGAGCGGGTAGACGAAGCTCTCGAACAGCACGGCCATCACTAGGTAGACGATGACCACCGCCAGCAGCAGATCCCAGATCATCGCGTCCCAGGTCTCGCTCAGCTTGTCGGCCGTTCCCGAGATGGACATGCGGATGTCCGGTGGCAGTCCGGCATCGCGCATTGGCTGAATAACCTCGCGTTCCAACTGCTCCACCGCCGCCTCCAAAGGCAGTCCGGGTCGGGGGCGGATCTCCAGCGTGATGGTGCGCAGCCGCTCGCGATGTCGAATCTCCGTGGGCCCCGCGGTCAGGATCACGTTCGCCAAGGCTTCGGCCGGTAGAATCAGACCGCTGCTGGTGACGACCGGCAGATTGCCGATTCCTTGCGTGGACTCTTCCAGTTGTTTCGGGCCTTCCAGGATCAGATCCATGCGTTCCGTGCCGATCGTGATCTCGGCGACACGCAGGCCGTCGTTGAAGGCATCGAGCGTGTCGGCCAGCTCGCGCGCACTGACGCCTGCGTCGGCCAAGGCCATGCGGTCGGGCAGCACCCTGACCTCCGGCGCGCCCAACTCGAGCCCCGGATTGGGACGAAGCTGGTTGCCCTCGCTGAAGGGGAAGATCTGGGTGACGCGGCCGGCTGCCTCCTGAGCGACCGGTACGATGGTCTCGAGCTCGGCGCCGGAGATATCGAGTTCGATGGTTCGGCCCGAGCCGATGCCCCGGCCGAAGATCGATGGCTGGTTGATGAAGCCGAAGGTCCCGGGTTCGCTGAAGACCGGGCCACGCAGCACCGGGACCAGCTCGCTGGCCTTCTGCGCTTCTTCGGAGATTGCGCCGACGAAGGTCGTCGAGCGGGTCGCGACGAAGAAGAACCGCTCCATCTTCGGCGGCCCCCCCTCGTTGCGTTCCGGGCCGGTCTCCGAAGACCAAAGGTGACGGACCGATCCTTCGATGCCTTCGGCAATGTCGGTTGTGGTGTCGAGATTGTAGCCCGGCGGCGGGATGATGATCCCCAGCACGAGATTGCGGTTGCCCTCCGGCAGGTACTCCAGCTTGGGGAGGAACAGCCAGGCCGCTGCGCCGGCGACCAGGGTCACGGCGCTGACCACGGAGATCGCCATCATGCGGTTCGAGACGACGCGCCGCTGAAACCCGACGATGGCGCGAACGAAGCCATCGGCGAAGCTGTCGATCACCGGCAGGCGCATCCGGGTGACGGAGGACTGTTCGCCCTGCTTGGCGCCGAAGCCGAACAGCCAGTTCGAGAGCGCTGGAATGACGGTGATGGAGACGACGAGAGACAACAGCACGGACACCGAGATAGCGACCGCGATGTCGCGGAAGAGCTGGCCGACCTCCAGATCCATGATCAGGACGGGGATAAAGACCATGACCGTGGTCAAGGCGGAGACCAACACGGCTCCCCAGACCTGCGAAGCGCCCTTGTAGGCGGCCTCGGCCGGGCGCAGACCGCGCTCGCGCAAGCGGTAGATGTTCTCCAGCACCACGATGGCCGCATCGACCACCATGCCGATCGCGAAGGCCAGTCCGGCCAGGGAAATGACGTTGATCGAGCGCCCCAAGGCCGCCATCGCGACGAAGGCGCCGATGACCGAAACCGGAATGGCCAGCGAGATGATCAGCGTCGCCCGGCCGGACCTCAGAAAAATCAGAAGCAGTAGCGCCGCCAAGCTGCCGCCGATGTAGATGTTCTGGTTAACCAGGTCGATCGCGGAGTTGATGTAGACCGTTTCGTCGTAGACTTGGCGGAGTTCGAGGCCGGCGTTCGGCACCTGGAAGGCGCGCAAGTCGTCCAGCGCCAACCGGATGCCCTCCATGGTCTCGATCACGTTGGCGCCCGTCTCGCGCACCGCGTTCATCGCCAGGGCGGCCTGGCCGTTCATGCGAATGCGGGCGGTCGGTTCGGTATAGCCGAACTGGACGATGGCGATATCGGCCACGGTAACGCGTCCGACCCCGGCCAGACCGTCGCCCTCGGAGCGCAAGACCACGTCGCCCACCGACTGCACGGTATCGAGCTCGCCCTCCGTGCGGACCACGTAGCGGCGCTTTCCCTCTTCGACGTCGCCGGCCGATACACTGGCGTTCGCGGCGCGCAATGTGGCGACCACGTCCGTCACCGTCAGCTGATAGCGCGCCAGCAACTCCGGTTCGACGATCACCTCGATTTGCCGCTCGCTGCCGCCGAAGACGTTGATGTTCGCGACGCCGGACACTCGCTCAAGGCGGTCGATGATAACGTCGTCGACAAAGTCGCCGTAGGTATGGATCGGCTGTTCGTTGCCGGGCAGGCGAACGATGTTGAACCAGGCGATCGGATTGTCGTCGCTGCCAGAGGTATCGATCGTCGGCTCGTCGACTTCCTCGGGATAGTCGGAGACGCGGTCGAGCCGGTTGGCCACCAGCAGCAGTGCCCGATCCATGTTGGTCGAGATCGCGAACTCCAGGCTGACTCGCGCCCGGCCGGTTTCCGCCCGCGAGGTGATCGTGTCCAGACCCTCCAGGCCCTTCAGAGCATCCTCTTGGCGATTGACGATTTCGCGCTCGACCTCGACGGGTGCGGCGCCTGGCCAGACCGTCTGCACCGTGATCACGGGGCGGTTCACGTCTGGGGCGAGCTGGATCGGAATCGCCTGCAGCGCCACCCAGCCGAACATCACAACCATAATGACGGCCGCGATGACGGCGGTCGGGCGTTCGATGGCGAGGCGGATGAGATTCATGGCCGCGCCGAACTCCGCCTAGCCCTGGTTATCGGTCTGGGCGGTATTGGGGGCTGACTGCGGTCCGCCCTCGGCGTCGAGGTTGACCGGGATCACAGCCTGGCCGTCGCGCAGTCTCTCGTTACCGCGCACCACCACCAGGTCGCCGACCTGCAGCCCCTCCAAGACCTCGAAGCGATTGCCCACCGCGACCCCGAGATCGACGTCGCGCAGGTTGGCCTGGCCTTCCTCGAACACGAAGATCTGCTGGCCACCTCCCCCTCGCGGCAAGATGGCGTCCTTCGCGACACTCACGATTTCGCGGGCCGTGCCGACCGGGACCTGCACGGTCACGCTCTGCCCGGGGGCCAGGGGCGTATCGACGCTTCCGAACTGCGGCAGCAGACGGACCGGGCGCGTACGCGTACGTGGATCCTCGTTGGGAATCACGGCACGTACGACCGCAGTGTGCATCGAACGATCGGCCAGTTGCACGTTGACCTGTGTACCTGGCGTAAGGCCACCCAAGCGCATGAAGGGAACTTCCACCTCGATTTCCAGCTCCGTGACCGCGACCAGCGAAACGACCGGCTCGCCCGTTCGCAGGTAGGCGCCGGCCTCGCTGTGCCGCTCGGTCACCACGCCGGCGTAGGGCGCGCGCACCTCGGCGTAGTAAACGTTGAGTTCGGCCAATTCCAGTTCCGCGCCGGCCGAGGCGACGGCGCTTTCGGCCTCATTCAGTTCGGCGCGGGCGATAGCGACGGTCTGACGCTGGTCGTCGTAGCGAGCCTGGCTGAAGGCCGCCGAGCTGCGCAGACCCTCGATGCGGCGCATCTCTTGTTCGGCCAGGGTGATGCCGGCGCGACGGGTGGCGATCAACGCCTCCGCCTCGCTCAACTGGGCCGCTGCCAGCTCGCGTTGCGCCGCCAGGACCGCATCGTCGATCAAGGCCAGCGGCTGGCCGTCGTTCACCCTGTCGCCGACCTCGACCAGATATTCCGCGACCGCGCCATCGATCCGCGTCGCCACGGGGCCCGCCTTGCGGGCCACGACCCGCCCGATGGCTGGCGCAGTCTGCGACAAAGGCGCGCGCACCACCTCATCGACATGCACTGGCGAGGCTGGCGGACCGCCTTGCGCCGCTGCGGAAGGCATGAATGGACCGCCCGCGACGGCGAAGCCGAGCAACAGTGGAAGGGCAAGAACGCTCTTTCGTACCCTTACGCTCACGTTGACTCTCCTTGCCTCGGCCTCCTCGGCCTCGGCATAAAAAAAGGCCGAGCTTGCGCGCCCAGCTTCGCATGCTAGAGCAAACGGTGCCGTCGTCACGCACCGGCAGGCTGTCTGCTAATTTATACGCAGAGTACCGGGTGATACTCCCTCGCGCCAGACTTCAAGTCGGCGGCAAAGAAGGTCGGATCGGGCGGAAGACCGGGAATCGGCTGCCTGAAATCACGGGTGGGGCTACTCGGACCAGGGCTGAAAGTGCTTTGAGAGGGTGAGACCCTGGGCATGGTAGGATGAACCGATGCCGGCGCCATAGAGTTGGTCCGGCGGTGCGACCAAGCGGTCGTAGACCAGACGGCCGACCGGTTGACCGTCTTCGAGCATGAAGGGAACTTCGTGGCTGCGCACCTCCAAGACGGCGCGCGTTCCCTTGTCCTGGATGAGAGACTCGGCCTCCCAGCCGAACCCGGGGTCGAAGAAGCCGGCATAGTGGACCCGGAACTCCCCGACCTGGACATCGTAGGCAACCATCTCGGCGGCATGAGTCGGCGGGATGCGCACCGCCTCGCTCGAGGCCAGAATATAAAATTCGTTCGGGTCCAGGATCAGGCGATTGCCGCGACTGGCCGAGATCGGATCCCAGAATTCCCTCGGGTCGTAGTGGCCGATCCTTGCGACGTCGATCACATCGGCGTGACGCTTGGCCCGAAAGCCGATCAGGCCCTCGCTGCCTAGGCCGCCTGCCCGGCCGGTGAGGTCCACCGTAAACATCAAACCGCGATCGATCACCGCTTCCGCTTCGTCGCCGATCAGTCCGACCTCGGCATGGAGCCGGGCGAGAGCGGCATCCCGGACACCCGGTGAGCCGCGGATCAGCCGGAGCTGGTTCAGGGCAGTGCCCCTCTGCACCAGGATGGAAAAGGCGTTCGGCGCGATTTCCGCGTAGAGCGGCCCCTCGTAGCCTTCAGGCACCTTGTCGAAAGAGGTTGCACCGTCGCAGATCAGTCGCGTGAAGACGTTGAGCCGGCCGGTCGAGGACTTCGGATTGGCGATGCCGGCGATCCGGCTGGACAAGGTCAAGCGCTCCATCAAGGGAACGATGTAGACGCACCCGACCTCGAGGACGGCTCCGGCAGTGAGGTCGATCCTGTGCATCGACAGGTCGTCGACCAGCTCGGCCACTGCGCGGCCCTTGCCGGGCAGGAAGCTGGCCCGCACTCGATAGGCCACGGAGCCGAGTTGGAGGTCGAGGCTGGCCGGTTGAACCTGGGCCAGCAGATCGGCTTCGCAGTCGGCGTCCGCCGCCGCGATCTCGCCGGTTGCGATCAGCTCGCGGATCGCCTGAGCCGGTAAGATACCGGCGCCGCGCGGCGTGGACTGCGACGATGCTGCTGTAGTGGCCTCGGCCATGTGGAACTCTTTCTCCTCCGACTGCGGTCCCCTGTAGCAGCCCGGCAGAGTCGTCACAATCGGGCTGTCACGAGCCGTGCGAAACGAGGTTTGTTTCGCCGCACGACCATCGCGTAAGCTGCTGCGAAAGAACGCGATCGAATACGCGGAAAAGGCGGCATCCCACCTCATGACCACCCTCTTATACAGCCATCCGATCTGTGCCGAGCATGACACGGGCCCCGGTCACCCTGAGCGGCCTGCTCGTTTGCAGGCCGTTCTCAGTGCCCTCGACGATCCTCTGTTCGAGTCACTTGAGCGGCGGGAAGCACCCTTGGCCGATCGCGCGCAGATCGAGCTGGTGCATCCGCCGGAGTACGTCGAAGCTGTCTTTGCCGCGGTCCCAGCCAGCGGTACGGCGCATCTGGATGGCGATACGGTCGTCTCCGCGGCCTCCGGCGAGGCGGCCCTGCGCGCGGCAGGCGCCGTCACGGCGGCGGTGGATGCGGTGATGGCCGGAGAGGCGGACAACGCTTTCTGCGCGATCCGCCCGCCCGGTCATCACGCGGAGCCCGATCGCGCCATGGGCTTCTGCGTCTTTTCGAACGCCGCCATCGGCGCCCTTCACGCGCGCACGGCCCACAGGGTGCACCGGATCGCCGTCGTCGATTTCGACGTACACCATGGCAACGGCACTCAGGCCGCTTTCTGGAACGACCCGGACCTGATGCTGTTCTGCAGTCATCAGATGCCGCTCTATCCGGGCAGCGGCACGGCCAGCGAGCGCGGCGCCCACGGCAATATCGTCAATATCCCGCTGGCGCCCGGCGCCGGCTCCGAAGAGTTCCGGGAGATCTACCGCAAGGTGGTGATTCCCCGATTGCGGGCCTTCGACCCCGATTTCGTCATCGTTTCAGCCGGGTTCGATGCACATTATGCGGACCCTCTGGCCGGGTTGAATTTCACCGAGGAAGACTTCGCCTGGGCCACCACGGAGATTCTCCACGTGGCGGAGCATGCGGCGCGGGGCCGGGTCGTTTCGACGCTAGAGGGCGGTTACGACCTCGAGGGTTTGGCGCGCTCCGCCGCCGCGCATGTGACGGCGCTGATGGAAGCGGGCCCGAAGTAACTTAGCCGCCGTAGCAAAGCGCGGCGTTCTCGGATGCTTCGGCGCCCCGTGTTTCGGTGGTGCGGAGGCAAGCCAGCAGCGGTTCGTCGATCCCGGCGCGCCAGACCTTGGTCGGCAGGACCAGCGCCGGTTCGCCGTTATCCCTATACCAGCCGTCAAGCACGTAGCTTTGTCCGCTCGCCTCTTCGTGCAGGCTCGCGGCGTAGTGCGGCCAGCTATCGATGAAGTTGCCCCGCTGTACCGGCAGGCCCGGCGTGTGGTAGCGCAGCAAGTCCTCTGCCGCGAGCAATCGGGCCAGTTGGGTCATGTTCACGGCTTCATCGATGCAGTCGAGCTGCCCCTTGCTGCCGAAGCCGGCGAAGGTTCTCGCCTCGTCGCCGCCGGTATCGGTGTGCTGCCCGGCGATCGTTTCGAAGGTCGCCGCGGCCTCGGCCAACCGCCGCCGCTCATCTTCCGGACCGACCGGCGGCGGTTCGAAGTGCCCGGCGATTGCCTGCCATTCCGAAGACGAAAAGCCGAAAGTGTGCCGTTCGGCGCAACCATGGCCGCTGCAGTAGACCAGCGAGTCCGGAGCGGGTGTGTCTGGAGCCACCCGTTCCAGCACGGTCTGCCCATAGCGTGCCGACAGATCTCCGGCGCAGGCGGTCAGCAGCAGCGCGGCAGCGAGACAGATTAAACTCTGGAACGCCCTCACTCTTTACTCTCCTTCGTCCCGCTGCTTTTGAGCGGCAGCCCTCGAATTGGCTCTGAATTGACACTTTACGCGCCACGTCCGGCCAAGGCCAATCTCGCAGACAGCAGCGCGCTCCACGTGCTACAGACTGCGACCGGTAAAACAGCGTTGAAACAAAGTATAGACAGAGGACCGATGGCCGAAGCTGCCGGACAGCAGGCACCCCAGGTGCCAAGCGAGATAGCTCAGATGTCCTTCGAGGAGGCGCTGGAAGAGCTGCGCCAGATCGTAAGCCGGTTGGAGTCGGGCGAAGGTCAGCTCGATCAAGCCATCGATGCTTACGAGCGTGGAGCGCACCTGAAGGCCCATTGCGAAGCGAAGTTGCGAGAGGCTCAGGCCAAGATCGAGATGATCGCGCTGGGTCCGGACGGAGCAGCGCGCGGCGAGCCTTTCGAGGGAAGCTGAGCCGCCGCGACGCCGCATCCGGTGAGATGCGGAACGAGGCGTTGGTGCGGAAAAGGGTCGAAACGACGCGCGTGTTAGATAGAATCCATAAAACACGCGGGCTTGACCTTTTTCTTACGAAGTCGGACCTTTCTCGCTTGTCCGCCGTCGCGTCTTCGATGGCGCCGGGGGAATAGAAAAGAAAAGAGGACGAGCGTGAGCGTGTCAGGCGAGAGCAAGACCCCGTTGCTGGATCAGGTTCCCACCCCGGCCGAGTTGCGAGAGTTGAACGAAAGCCAACTTCGTCAGCTCGCGGACGAACTCCGCATCGAGATGATCGACGCCGTCTCCCACACCGGTGGCCACTTGGGCGCCGGTCTCGGGGTCGTGGAGCTGACGGTCGCGCTGCACTATGTCTTCAACACGCCCGACGATAAGCTGATCTGGGACGTGAGCCATCAGTGCTACCCGCATAAAATCCTGACCGGACGGCGCGACAGGATCCGCACTCTACGCCAGACCGGAGGGCTCTCGGGTTTCACCAACCGAACCGAAAGTGAATACGACCCCTTCGGAGCGGCGCATTCCTCGACCTCGATTTCCGCCGGTCTGGGCTACGCTGTGGCGCGTGACTACAAGGGCGCCAGGAACCATGTGATTTCGGTGATCGGGGACGGCGCCATGTCGGCCGGCATGGCCTACGAGGCGATGAATAATGCCGGAGCCCGCGACACGCGTCTGGTCGTGATCCTCAACGACAACGACATGTCCATCGCGCCGCCCGCCGGCGCCATGAGCAGCTATCTGTCGCAGATCGTCAGCTCAAAGTCGTTCCAGTCGGTCCGCCACTGGGGCAAGCATCTGGCCGAGCGGCTGCCCCGCGGACTTCAGGCGACCGCCAAGCGGGCCGAAGAGTACGCGCGTACACTGGTGACCGGGGGTACGCTGTTCGAGGAGTTGGGCTTCTTCTACATCGGGCCGCTCGACGGTCATAACCTGGAGCATCTGATCCCGGTTCTGAAGAACGTCCGCGATACCGACTTCGCCGGCCCCGTGCTGATCCATGCCGTAACCCAGAAGGGCAAGGGCTATGCGCCGGCCGAAGCGGCGGCCGACAAGTACCACGGCGTTGCCAAGTTCGACGTCATCACGGGCAAGCAGGCCAAGCCCCAGCCCAAGGCGCCAGCCTATACCTCAGTTTTCGCCGACGCCCTGATCAAGGAGGCCGAGGACAACGACAAGGTGGTGGCTGTGACTGCGGCCATGCCCTCGGGAACCGGCCTCAACAAGTTCGGCGATCGTTTCCCCGACCGCACCTTCGATGTCGGAATCGCCGAACAGCATGCCGTCACTTTCTGTGCTGGCCTGGCTTGCGAAGGTTTCGTGCCTTTCGCGGCGATCTATTCCACCTTCCTGCAGCGTGCCTACGACCAGGTGGTGCACGACGTTGCGATCCAGAAGCTGCCCGTGCGCTTCGTGCTCGACCGTGCCGGCATGGTTGGGGCGGACGGCGTGACCCATCAGGGCTCTTACGACATCGCCTATCTGGGGTGCTTGCCCGATTTCGTGTTGATGGGGGCCTCCGACGAGGCGGAACTGATGCACATGGTCGCGACTCAGGTGGCCATCGACGATCGCCCCTCGGCCTTGCGCTACCCACGCGGAGAAGGCATCGGCGTGCCCTTGCCGGAGCGCGGCACGCCGCTGCAGATCGGCAAGGGCCGGATCGTCAAGGAAGGCACCAAGGTTGCGATCCTCAGCTACGGCACGCGCCTGAAGGACGCTCTGACCGCCGCCGACGAACTGGCCGCCAAGGGGCTCAGCACGACCGTAGCCGATGCGCGTTTCGCCAAGCCGCTGGACGAAGACCTGCTGCGGCGCCTGGCCAGCGAGCACGAGGTGCTGATCACCATCGAGGAAGGCGCGGTCGGCGGCTTCGCCAGCTACTGCTTCCATTCACTGGCACGTCAGGGGATCCTGGAATCCGGTGTGAAGGTGCGCCCCATGTGCCTGCCGGACCGTTTCATCGATCATGGCAAGCCCGACGAGCAGATGGCTTGGGCCGGCCTCGCCGCCTCCGACATCGTCGCCACGGCGCTGACCGCGCTCGGCTACAACGATACGGAAGTTCGCCCGGCTAGGGCGTAGCACACACCGGGCGACGCCGCCCGCCTCGCGTCGGGGCGATTGCGGCAAATGGTGCCTGCGCCGCCCGTCTCAGAGGCTCCTGCTCTGGCGTTCGACCGCATAGCAGCCCTGCCACGCCTCCGTCTTTCGACCCGGCGTTGATTCGCCCATAGTCTCAGGTCCCATGACCGTCGCGGCGTCCACTCCCTCGCCGGCTGCGCCTGAACGCGCGGCCGGCCTTGGCCCCTGGCTTTTCGAAGCCAGGGCCATGGTGAAGCTCGCCTTGCCGCTGATCGCCGGCCAGCTCGGTCTGATCGCCATGTCGGTCACCGACGTTCTGATGATCGCGCCGCTCGGTCCAACGCATCTGGCGGCGGGCTCACTGGCCTTCATGCTTTACTTCAACATCTGGCTCTTTTGTCTGGGCGTCCTGATCGCCTCGGCCTCCTTGGCCAGCCAGGCGCGCGGCGCGCGCAACTTCAAGGGTGTGCGCCGCTCGATCCGGCAGGGTTTCTGGGTTGCGATCACGCTGGTGCCGCCGGCCGCGCTGGCGCTCTGGTTCGGCGGCGATCTGCTCTTGCTGACGGGGCAGGACCCGAAGGTTGTGGCGTTGGCCGAGCCTTACTTGCGCGCCATCGTCTGGAGTCTGCCTTTCAGTTTTGGTTTTCTGGTATTGCGTTTCTTCGTGTCGGCGCTCTCGCGCCCCAATACCGTGATGATCGGCCTGATCGCCGGCGCGGTCGTCAACGTGCCCTTGGACTACCTCCTGATCCACGGGGCGCTGGGCGTTCCGGCCTTGGGAATCGCCGGTGCGGCCTGGGCGACATCTTTGATCTGGGTCGGTCTCTTCGCGTGGCTGGTCGCGGTTGTGCTGCGCGATCGGGAGTTTCGCCGCTATCACGTCTTCGTCCGTTTCTGGCGGCCCGACTGGCAGCGCTATCGGGAGATCTGGCGGATCGGCCTGCCTGTCGGCGTCACTTTGATCGCCGAAAGCGGTTTGTTCGGCGCCTGTCAGCTGCTGATGGGGCTGATCGGAACTTTGGAACTGGCAGCCCATGCAGTGGCCATTCAGGTCGCGTCGGTGGCCTTCATGGTGCCGCTGGGCATCGGTCAGGCCGCACAGGTTCGGGTCGGTCAGCGCTTCGGAGCCGGCGACCGCGCAGGCGTGCGGCGGGCCGGCTGGATGGCTATGCTGCTGGCGGGTGTCACCACCGGTGCCGCCGCGCTCGTCATGTGGTTCGCGCCGGAGGCCATCGTCGGACTGTTTCTGGAGTCCGGCAGCCCGATCGATGGACCGGTCTTCGTTCTGGCCGTCAACTTCCTGCTGGTTGCCGCGGTCTTCCAACTGGTCGACGGTGCGCAGGTCGCCATGGTGTCCTCTCTGCGGGGGCTCTCGGACACGGCCTGGCCGCTGGTCATTGCCGTCCTCAGCTACTGGGTCGTGGGATTCGGTGCGGCCTGGGTCTTCGCCTTTCCGTTGGGGCTGGACGGGGTCGGCGTCTGGATGGGCCTGGCTGTCGGGCTGGCGGCCGCCGCCGTCGGGCTGACGCTCCGCTTCGTTCTGCGGGAGCGACTTGGCTTGCTGGACCGGCCGGCCGCAGCATGAAGCAGCGCGCCGACCGTCTACTGGTGACGCGCGGACTGGTGGAAAGCCGCACCCGCGCTCAGGCGCTGATCGCCGCAGGTCTGGTGCTTTGCGATGGACGACCGCTGGTCAAGGCCAGCCAGGGCCTGGAGGAGACGGCGGACCTGATCGTCACCGGCCGCGACCACCCCTGGGTGTCCCGTGGCGGTGTTAAGCTGGCGGCCGCTCTCGATGTCTTCGATCTCGATCCGGCGGGCCTCGTCTGCCTGGATCTCGGTGCCTCGACTGGCGGGTTCGTCGACGTTCTGCTCAGCCGCGCGGCTGCGAAGGTCTATGCGGTCGATGTCGGTCGAGGGCAACTCAGCCCCCGACTGTCCGCCGACCCGCGCGTCGTATCCCTGGAGCGAACCGACGCCCGGGCGCTGACCAGAGCGTTGATTCCCGAGCCAATCGACTTGCTGAGCGCAGATCTAAGCTTCATTTCCCTGACGCTCGGCCTGCCGGCGGCGCTCCCGCTGGTCGCCCCGGGAGGCCGTCTCGCGGCGTTGGTCAAGCCACAGTTCGAGGCAGGTCCCGCTGCGATCGGTAAAGGCGGCATCCTACGCGACCCGACGGTTCGCTCGGCCGCCGTCGTCAAGGTCCGCGACTGGCTTGCCGCACAGGCTGACTGGACCGTAGAGCAACTCGTCGACAGTCCGATTTCGGGGAGCGACGGCAACCGCGAGTCCCTGCTTTCGGCTAGAAAATCTCTCTGACTCGAGACTGCCGTCCTGTTCTTACTGTTCCAAGGCCGGTGCGACCCGCATCTGTGGGCCCTGCGCCTCGAACGCCCCGATCATTCGCAAAACCGGCTCAAGACGGTCGACTACCTGCGCGAGTCGGACCAGTGTCGTCGCATCGGCCTGCAGACCGGCGAGGTCCCGAAGGAAACGTTGGAAGCGCGGTTCCTGAGGAAACTCGACAAGCAGCACCTCGGTCTCGGGGGCGATCCCGGCAACTTCCTTCGCGGCCGCGACGGCAACGGTCAGGCCGCCCAGCGCGTCGACAAGTCCGTTCTCCGCCGCATCGGCGCCAGTGAAGACGCGACCGCCGGCGATATCACGCACGGCGGCGACCTCGAGGCCCCGTCCCTCGGCCACGGTTTCCAGGAAGTCCTCGTAGACCGCGCTCAGGCCGGTCTGCAGTTTCTGCCATTGGTCCGGGGTGAAGTTGCGGTTAGCGCTCCAGTAGGCTGCATTGCTGCCAGCCTGGACGCCATCCCAATTGATCTCCAGGTCGTTCCACAGGTCTGCGAGCACGAATTTGCCGGAGACGACTCCGATCGAGCCGGTCACGGTGCCGGGCTGCGCGACGATGCGGTCAGCCCCGGCTGCAACGAAGTAACCGCCCGAGGCCGCCAGGCTGGCCATGGAGATCACCACTGGCTTGCCGGTAGCGCGTACCTGGGCGACGGCCCGCCAGATCGCGTCGGAGGCTGCATAGGACCCGCCTGGGCTATCCACGCGGAAGACGACAGCTTCGACGGCCGGGTCCTCGGCGGCGGCCATCAGAGCCTCGACGATCCGGCCGGATTGCATATCCGGTCCGGCGAAGGGGCTGCGGCCTTCGTTGTGCCCCAGAACGACCGGGCCGATGCCGTAGATTAAGGCGACGGTCGGCGCGTCCGCTGACGTCTCCGGTTGCTCGCGCTGGTTCACGTAGCGCTGGAAACTCACGCGTTCGACATGCGTCTCGGCCAGGCCGCGGATTTCGTCGAGATAGGCGAGACGGTCGACGAGTCCCGCTTCCAGAGCCTGGGCAGGCAGGTAAGGCCCATTGTCGATCAGCCGTCTGGCTTCGGGCAGGCCGATGCCGCGGTGATCCGCGATGGCCTCTGCCAGCTGCTCGCGCCAGGAGGCCAGGAGGCGGTCCAGGTTGCTGCGCACCGCCGGCGACATGGCGTCGCGGGTCAGAGGATCGACCGCTCCCTTGTATTCCTCGCGTTGGCCGAAGCGCCCGGTGATGCCCAAGCCAGCCAGCGCTTCGCGCATGTAGGGCTGCTCCAGCAGGAAACCGGTCAGGTCGAGGCCGCCGGAGGGCTGCAGCCAGATCTCGTCGATCGCCGTGGCGAGGTAGTAGTGCAGGGTGCCGTTCCCGGCTTCGCCAAAGCTCTCCGCAAAACCGAAGACGAGCTTGTCTTCGGCGCGGAAGGCGATCAGCGCATCTCGCAATTCCTGCACTTGAGCGATGTTGAGCTCGCCCGCGCCCAAGCGAAGCAGTATGCCCTCGACGCCGGGATCCTGCCCGGCATCCTCGATTGCCTCGATCAGGTCGGCGAGCTGCCAGGGCCCGCCGAAGGCCGCTGCGGAGAAACCACCGTCCTGCCGCTCGACGACGCCGGGCGAGAGATCGAGCTCCAGCATCATGGACTCGGGCAGGGCCTGCTCGGCGGTTCGAAAGCCGATCCTTTCGTCGAAGGTTTCGGCCGCTTCGCGCCATGCGAAGACGCCGACCAGCACCACGACCACCAACAGCAGTCCGACACTGGCCAGCAGGCCGACGATGGATTTCAGCAGAAAGAGGATGATGCGGATCACGCCGCTGCCCTCCGGTCTAGTGTTGAGGCGGATGGCTTCGGGGTTAGCCCTGACGCGAAACGGCATGATATTCCGAATTGGGCATCATATCCGTACCGGAAGCCACGCGGTTCGACATGTTGAAGAAGCCGATCACGGCACAGAGGTCGAAGACGTCTTCATCTGACAGGCCTGCGTCGAACAGGCGTCGTCTGTCGGCGTCCTCCATCAGGTGTGGTGTTTCGGTGAGCTTGCAAGCGAAGTCAAGCAAGGCACGTTGTCGCTCGCTTAGCTCGGCGACACGATAGTTCATCACCAGCATCTCGCCCAGCTGCGGATCGCCCGACAGTTCGCGAACCGCCGCTCCATGAGCAACCAGGCAGTAGTAACAACGGTTTACGTTGGAGACGACCACCGCGATCATTTCGCGCTCCAGCTTGGTCAGACCGGACTCGCCCAGCATCAGCTCGTTGTACATCCGTCCAAAAGCGCGCAGCTTTTCGGGCCTTAGCGCATAGGCCTGCAGCACATAGGGCACGAAGCCTAGCTTCTCCCGGCACTTCTGGAAGTAGGTTTGCAGGTCTTCCTCGAGCTCGGACTCCTTCGGCACCGGCAGCTTCATGACATGATCGGGTTGCGGCATGGCCTTCCTCCTTGTTGGCGCCTATGGTGCGGCGCTCCTTGCTCTTCGGCCCACGGCCTTGGTGGTAGCCTCTTTGGGGCGCCTTTGGCCAGAGCCCGCGAGACCTCGTCACCCAGGTTTCACCGACCGGCGTTCAACAACCAAGTTTTACCGGCAAGAGGTTCCAAGTGCGACGACGTGTTCGTCCCGGCGGCGGACGCCAAATCGATGTGAGCGTGGCCGAGCTCGGTGCACGCGGCGATGGCGTGGCGAAGACGGGGGAGGGGCTGGTGTTCGTCCCGCTCTCGGCGCCCGGCGACTTTCTGCGTCTGCGCGTGACGGGCGAGAAGAAGGGTGGCGCGCTGCTCGGTGAGATCCTGGAAATTCTGGAAGAAGGCCCGGACAGGATCGACCCCCCATGTCCGCATTTCGGTCCCTGTGGCGGTTGCCAGGTCCAGCATCTGCAGGCCGATTTCTATCACCGCTGGAAGCAGCTTCTGGTGGGCACGCATTTGTCGCGTCAGGGATTGGATCCGGCGGTCGTGAGGCCGCTGGTGCAGATCGCGCCTGGTTGCCGCCGTCGCGCGGTCTTCGCGGCGCGTCGCCGTGGCAGGCGTCTGCAGCTTGGTTTTCATGAAGCCCGCAGCCATAACCTGGTCGACCTGACAACGTGCTTGCTGGTAACGCCGACTCTTCTGAACCTGCTGGAGCCGCTTCGCGCTGTCCTGGCGCTATGGCTGCCCGAGGGCGGCGAGGCCGAGGCGACGCTGGTCGATACGGAAACGGGGCTGGATCTGCTGGTCGAGACGGACGTTGCGCCCGATCTGGAAACACGCGAGGCCCTGGCGGATTTCGCCGAAACTCGGGACTTGGCCCGTCTGTCGTGGCGTCTTCGAGGCGGCTTGTCGGAGCCCTTGGCGCTGCGCCGCCTGCCCGTCTTGAGCTTCGGCCGCGCTCAGGTCACCCCTCCGCCGGGGGCATTTCTGCAACCCAGTCGCGAAGGGGAGGCGGCCTTGATCGACTTGGTCCGTTCGGCGATCCCGGACTCCGCGCTTCGCGTCGCCGACCTCTATGCCGGACTTGGAACCTTCGCTTTTGCCTTGGCCGACCGGGCCCGTATCCTGGCCTATGAAGGCGATGCCGAAGCCCTGGCGGCTCTCGACACGGCAGCCCGTCAACCGTCGCTGCAGGGGCGAGTGGCTGGAGAACGCCGTGATCTCGGCCGCCAGCCGCTACGCAGCGAGGAGTTGAACGTCTTCGATGCTATCGTCTTCGATCCGCCGCGCGCCGGTGCCCCGGCTCAGGTCGCCCACATTTCGGCAAGCGATGTCCCGACGGTGGTGGCGGTTTCCTGCAATCCGGCCAGCTTTGCCCGCGATGCCAGGCTTCTGGTGGATGGCGGGTACCGATTGGAGCAAATTACACCTGTGGATCAGTTCCCCTGGTCGAGCCATCTGGAACTGGTCGCCGTCTTTTTGCGGTGACGCAGGTCGATAGGTCGCGAAGGGCCTTCTCGGCGATCCGATCTGACGTGGAAAGAAACAGGCTCGGCAGCGTCGAAGCCGCCCGCTCGGTGCAGGGCGCTTCGACTGTCGCGTCGGCTCGCAGTCGCGCTTCGTCGGACCCTCGGAAAACCGACAACCCACGTTCGTAGCGTAGCGCGAGATCAGTCGGCGATTGCTCGAAAATCCTCACATTCAAATCAGGCCATTAACCTTAACTGTTAATGGTTAATGACCTGATTTACTTATAGTTAATTTTTCGCTAACGTATCCAAAGGGAGTTGAAGTAAGTCGCGATTTTCCGGGCAAGAACTCAACTGGGGAACGAAAAATGTCGAGCGCTGCTGCTGGGAAGATAGCCGGTTCGGATCTGCGGCAGCCCTCCGGTTTCAGTGTGGAATGGACGAAGGCCTGCAGCCCGGCCAGTCGGCGAAGTACCCTTCCGAGCCGTGACCCGATGCGCGTCGGCGACTACATGATCGCCCGCATCGGACCGGAGGAAGCCGGCCTTATCCCCGATGGATTTCGGCGGGTCTATGGTGAAGACTACCTCTCCAGTGCTGTCTACGACACCGCAGCCATAGCCGCAGCGCTCAACAGCGGGGAACAGATCTCCTTCCTGGCGCGGCATCGAAGCGGCGACTTCGCTGGACATATTGCGCTCCGCCGCTCGGCACCGAACGGTAATATTTACGAAATCAGCCAGGGAATCGTCGTTGCCGACCACCGCAAAGCCGGCATTTTCCGAGACATCTTCGATGCGGCGCTGGACCTGGCCGAGGCCGATCCGGCTTGCGAGGCGCTGTTCGGGACGGCGCTTACGAACCACAAGATTTCTCAGCGTGTTCTCTCGGCGGCCGGTCTGCGCGATGTCGGTTTCGAGATCGATTACGTTCCGCAGCGGATGCTGGCCCGCGAAGGGGCAGCTGGGCCGATTGCCACCGTGGTGCAGTATCGCTCCTTCGGCAGAGGTCCTGTGAGCCCCGCCTATGTCTCTCCCGAGCTGGCGGGCTGGGTTTGGCGGCTGCTCGCGACTGCGGGCGAAGATGGGCCGGCTTTGCCAGTGGTGAAGCCTCAGCTGACTCGCCGCGCCACTCTGGGCGAAGAGACGGATATGCCGCGCTTTGACATGGCACGTTTGACCTTGGAAGAAGCTGGCGAGGACCTGCCGGATCTCCTGGATGACTTTGAGCGGCGGGCCAGCGCTGCCGGTCGGCGTACCGCCCAGATTCTGGTCGGACTCGATCGACCTCAAGCGGCGGGCGCGTTGGAGCGGTTGCGGCACCTCGGCTATGCCTTCAGCGGTCTCTTGCCGCGTTATCTGCCCGGAAGCACGCATGGCGCCCTGTTATACAAGAGCTTCGATCGGCCGAATTTCGAAGATATACAACCCTTTACCGAGCAAGCACGCGAACTTCTGTCGGATGTTGTGCTAGATTGGAAGTCGGTGGCGAGGCTCGACCAGCCGGCCCACGAGAACCTGCCGGTCGGGGTTCCTGCCAGTCGTGGAATGTATTCTCTTCCTTAGCGTATCGGTTAACCGGGTTTCGAGCTTCAGGAGCCTCTGCGATAAAGCGGCGGCTCCGTTCCTGCGGCAGTACTGGGCAAGACCGTGAGCGGGCTTCGAGGCGCGGCCTTGATCGCAGCTGCGGGAGTCGGTGTCTCCATCGGTGCGACCACGGTGGCGTCGAAGTTCGTTGTCGCCGATGTCGGACCGACCGGGCTGACCTTTCTACGTTATGCGATCGCGCTCGTTTGCTTGCTTCCCTTCGCAGCGCTCTCGTCCTGGCGACGCTTGTCCTTCGGCGACATCTCTGCGATTGCCGCCTTGGGCGTGGCGCAGTTCGCTATCTTGGCGGGCCTGTTCCATTTTAGTCTGCTCTATATTCCGGCGGGCCGGGCTGCGGTCATCTTCGCCACGATACCTTTGCTCACGATGGGAATCGCGATCGCCCTCCGGCGGGAACCGCGCAGTTTTCTGAAGGCTCTGGCCGTTTCCGCCTGCGTGGTCGGGGTGGCCGTGGCGATTGGTGAGCGCGATATCCTGACCCACCCGCGCGCCTGGATCGGCGATTTGGCCGCTTTCGGCGCGGCCCTCACGGGTGCGGTCTGCAATGTCCTCTACGGGACCTATACACGGCGTCACGGCGCTCGAACGGTTAGCGCTCTCTCTATGGCGCCGGCGGTGATCGTGTTGTTGCCCGCCTTGATACTTTTCGAAGGCTGGCCGTCGGTCTGGTCCGAATTGGCCGCGCCCATCTGGGCTGTCATCTTTCTTACCGGTGTTGCCAGCGCGGCTGGGTTTCTTCTGCTGACTTGGGCTCTGGCGCACACCTCGGCCAGCGACGTTGCCGCCTTCTTCTCGCTCGGCCCGATCGTCGCCACGACGCTTGGCGTCTGGTTGTTGGACGAGTCCATAACCCTGCAGTTCCTGCTCGGCGTCGCGCTGGTGTCGTCGGGGCTGTGGGTCGCGTTGAAAGCCAAATAGATCCTGGCGGCTTGGGCGAGCGCTAGCTTTCCCCGGCCAGGCGTGTGAGGCTCTCGCCAGTAATCAGGAAGACATTCTTGTCGAGAACGCGGAGGCCGGGCAGCGACTTGTAGAAGCGGATGGCTTGTCGATTGAAACGATCCACCGTCCACACCAGTCGTGTCCAGTCGCGCTTCACCGCGATGTCTGCCATCTCCGCCATCAAGGCCCGTCCGATGCCGTTGCCTCGCGCGGACGCCGTGACGTAGATCTCCTTGAGGAACAGCGCCAGCTCGCAATCGGTCGTCCAGAACACTGGTGCGTAGATGGCAAAGCCGACCGGCAGGCCGTCGCGCTCGGCCACCAAGGCCTCGAAACCCGGTTGCTGATCGATCCGTCGTCGCAGTCGCTCCGACATTTCGACGGCCGGCAAAGGTTGCGGATCGCCGTAGAAAGCGAAGGCCTCCATCAGTAGCGCCGCCAACCCGCCGCAGTCTGCCGCTTCCGCACGGCGGATTGCGGCGGCCGGATCGACGTCGCTCACAGACCGATCTGAGCGCGATGCCGCAGCAGGTGATCCGCCAGCACCAGCGCCATCATCGCTTCGCCGACCGGAATGGCACGAATGCCGACGCAGGGATCGTGACGTCCCTTGGTCACGATCTCCGCATCCTGACCGAAGCGGTCGACGGTGCGCTTCGGCTTGAGGATCGAACTGGTCGGCTTGACGGCGAAACGCACCACGAGAGGCTGGCCGGTCGAAAGACCGCCGAGAACGCCGCCCGCGTGATTGGACAGGAAGGAGATCCGTCCTTTCTGCATACGCATCTCGTCCGCGTTGTCTTCTCCGGACAGGCGTGCCGCCGCGAAGCCGTCACCGATCTCCACGCCCTTGACGGCATTGATCGACATCATCGCCTTGGCGAGATCGGCATCCAGCTTGTCGTAGACCGGTTCGCCCAGGCCGGCCGGGAAACCCTCAGCCACCACTTCGACGACGGCCCCCAGCGAAGAGCCGTTCCTACGCGCCGCATCCAGCTGCGCGGCCCAGCGCTCGGCCGCGCTCGGATCGGGGCAAAAGAAGGGATTGGCTTCGAGCTGCGCCCAGTCCCAGTTCGCCCGATCGACGATATCGCCGCCCATCTCAACCAGAGCCGCGCGAATGGCGATTCCGTCCAGCAGGTGGTCCAGCACCTGACGCGCCACTGCGCCGGCGGCGACCCGCATCGCGGTTTCCCGCGCACTGGAGCGTCCGCCGCCGCGGTAGTCGCGGATGCCGTATTTGGTCCAGTAGGTGTAGTCGGCATGGCCGGGCCGGAACTTGTCGGCGATCTCGCTGTAGTCCTTGGACCGCTGGTCGGCGTTCTGGATCTCAAGGGCAATGGGCGTACCGGTCGTCGCGCCTTCGAAAGTGCCCGAGAGAATGCGCACCAGATCGTCTTCGCGCCGCTGTGTGGTGTAGCGCGACTGACCCGGCTTGCGGCGATCGAGGTCGGGCTGTATGTCCGCTTCGCTGAGCGGTATCCGCGGCGGAACGCCGTCGATCGTGCAGCCGATAGAGGGCCCGTGGCTCTCGCCCCAGGTCACGATCCGAAAGGCTTGGCCGAAGGCGTTACCTGCCACGTCGCTGCAACCTCTCTAGACCCGGGCCTCAGCCCTGACTCTTGAAGCCTTCGAGCAGATCGCGAATCTGCGGTGCTGCCTCGACGGCCATCATGCCGACCGTATGATAGCCGGAATCCACGTGGTGGATCTCGCCCGTGACCCCACCCGAAAGACTCGACAACATGTAAAGCGCTGCACCGCCGACCTGTTCCTGGGTGACGTTGCGGCGCAGTGGCGAATTGTACTCGTTCCATTTCAGAATATAGCGGAAATCGCCAATGCCCGAGGCAGCTAGAGTCTTGATGGGACCGGCGGAGATGGCGTTCACGCGGATCCCCGATCCTCCCAGGTCTGAGGCCAGATAGCGGACTGAGGCTTCGAGCGCGGCCTTGGCCACGCCCATGACGTTGTAGTGCGGCATCACGCGCTCGGCACCATAGTAGCTGAGCGTCAGCAGGCTGCCGCCGTCCGACATCAAGGGGGCAGCACGCTGGGCGATGGCGGTGAAGGAATAGCAGGAGATGTCGAGCGACTTGACGAAGTTATCGCGCGTGGTCGCCAGATACTTACCCTTTAGCTCTTCCTTGTCGGCATAGGCGATGGCGTGGACCAGGAAGTCGATCTGACCCCATTTTTCCTCGAGGACCGTGAAAACGGAATCGATCGAGGCGTCGTCGCTGACGTCGCAAGGCAGCACCAGATCGCTGCCGGCACTGGCAGCTAGTGGGCGCACGCGCTTCTCCAGCGCCTCGCCCTGGTAGGTAAAGGCCAATTCCGCGCCCTGGGCGCGTACGGCCTGGGCTATACCCCAGGCAATGGAGCGATCGTTGGCGACCCCCATGACAAGACCGCGTTTGCCGCTCATTAACGCAGGCGAATCCGACATGCTCTTCCCGATACTGGATGCCCGATTGCGGAGCCGTTGCAGGCACTACATCGGCTGGAATGAAATGGCCGCCGACGGCGGGTCCGAGTCGGCCCCGCAGCCCAGCGGCGGCGCATCCTACACTATGGCACTTACAGGTCAAAGGCGGGCGAACCAGCCGATTCGCCCGGCCTCGAAGCCGCTTTTCCCGCCGGGAATTCCGTGGCGCGGGACTTCGGCCGTTGCGCTATGCTCTCTGTCACGATGGCCGTAACCGCGCAAAAGCCACCGACAGGGCCGCAGCAATCCTTGGCGCCTCCGAAAGTCCTGCGCGCGAGGCTCGTTGCCTTCAACTTCGTGCGTTTTGTGGTCTTGCGGTTCTTGGGGGACGACGGCTTCCGTCTGGCGGCCGGGCTCAGCTACACCTCGCTCTTGGCCTTGGTGCCGTTGATCGCCATCGCACTCGCCATTCTGGCCGCTTTTCCCGCCTTCGACGCGGCGCGGGACCAATTGCGCGAGGCTGCCTATGCCATCTTCCCGCCTGGCAGCGGGGTCGATATCGGCGACTACTACGACGAGTTTCTCGAGAATGCATCGAGGCTGACGGGACCGGGCGTGATCGGCCTGGCGCTGACCGCCGTGCTATTGCTCAGCAATATCGACGCGGTGCTGAGCAAGATCTTCCGTGAAGCACAACCGCGCAGCGCCACCCTGAGGTTTCTGATCTACTGGGCGATGCTGACCCTGGGCCCGATGCTGATCGGCGCCTCTTTCTCTCTCTCATCCTACGTTTACGCTTTGGCGCAGATGGAACTGGTCGGCGGCCTGACCGGCGGTGCCATCGTGGCGTCCCGTTTCGTCGCAATCATTCTGGCCACCCTTGGTTTCGGGGTGATCTACCTCGTGGTGCCGCATCGCCGTGTCGCCGTGCGGCATGCCCTTGCAGGCGGATTGGCGGCGGCACTTCTGCTCGAACTGCTGAAGTACAGCTTTGGCCTCTACATTGTGAATTTCCCAACCTACGAAGCTCTTTATGGGGCCTTGGCGGCGCTTCCGATCTTTCTCCTCTGGCTCTATCTGGCTTGGACCGTTGTTTTGCTGGGGGCCGAAACGGCAGCAGCCCTGCCCGAGTGGCGCTACAGCGATTCGCCAAGTGCAATTCTTATGGATCCCGGGGAGAAACTGGCGCTCGGCCTCGCCGTGCTGGAACGCCTCAAGGCCGCGGGGGAAGAAGGACGGCGGCTTTCGCAAGGGCGGCTTCACCGTGGCTTGCCGGCAACCCCTGCCGAGGTGGATCTGCTGATTTCCCAGCTGAGGAAGGCCGGTATCCTGGAACGCGCCAACCGAAGCCGCATTTTGCTCGCGCGTGACTTGCGTCACTTGAGTTTCGGCGATTTGCAGCAAGCTCTGAAGATCGAGCCGAGCCCGAAACGCCGCTGGCCCGGTGCCGCCGGTCGTGCGGCTCAACGCTGGGCCGACCACAGCCGCGATCTTGCCGTCATCTCCGTGGCCGAGGTGCTGGAGGCGATGGATGAGGACAGCCAACCGCCCGAGGACGCCGAGGATCGATAGAATTCTTCAGTAAGTCCTTAAAACGCCAGCTTGGTCTAGCCGTCCAGCGCCGCTCGCAGCTTTTCCTCGATTTCCGCGCGCTCTTCGGCCGGAAGCTGACCGAGGACCTGCTGCATTTCACCAATCACGCCACGTAAAGCGTAGACTTGGTCCAACAGGCGCAGAACTAGCGGCATGGCCTCGTCGTTGATCGCCATGTCCTCGCGCATTTCGCAGATCAGCTGGGCACGGGCGGCATCCTGTTCGTCGAAGTACCAGGCCCCCTCTTCCTGGCGCGCGCGGACCCACTGCTGTTCGGCGAAATAGACGAGCTGCGTCTGGGTGATCGTAAGGCCTGCGGCATCGATGCGGGTGACCACCTCGGCGAGCGTCATCAGCATGGCGGACCTCCTTGCGTGGTTCGGAACGGCCGTGTTGAGGGCGGGACGGAAGAGACCAATCGCAAAGAGCCTCTCAGGCGAGTCCTGCCTTTCGGCGGGGATCGTAAGGGTTCTTTTCCGACCACTCGACGACGAAGTCGACCAGATCGTCGCCGGGCGCGTCGGGTAGGACCACCTTGAGCTTGACGTACTGGTCGCCGTAGAGGCCCGACTTGCGGTCCTTGATACCCTTGCCCTTCAGTCTCAGAGCCGTGCCGCTATTAGCCCCGGCGGGTACTTTCATGGCGACCTTGCCATGGACAGTGGGAACCTCGATCTGGGCGCCTTTCAAGGCCTCCGCCAGGGTCACCGGCACCTCCAGGTGCACGTCGTTGTCCTTGCGTGTGAAGAAGGCGTGCGGCTCGATTTGCACCTCCAGATAGGCGTCGCCCTCCGGGCCGCCGTTGAAGCCCAGGCGTCCTTTGCCTTTGAGCCGCAAGGTCTGGCCGTTCTCCATGCCTTCGGGGATCGCCACGTCCAGCGTCTTGCCGTCGGACAACTGGATGCGTTTGCGCACACCCGTCGCTGCCTCGAGGAAGCCGACCGGCACCGCGTAGTGCACGTCGGCGCCACGCTGGCGCGCACGATTGCCGCCGCCGCCGTCGCTGCGTCGAAAGCTGCCGCCGAATAGGTCGGAGAAGATCTCGTCCGCCGAAAAGTCCTGGTCGAAGGCGAAACGACTGTACTTGTCGCCTCCCGTGCCAGCCGCCTCGGCGTAACTGCGATAAAAGCCGCGCTGCGGATTTTCCTGGCCGCTGGCATCGATTTCGCCGGCATCGAAACGCTTCCGCTTGTCCGCATCGCTCAGGACTCCATAGGCCTGAGAGACGTCTTTGAAGCGTTGCTCGACTTCGGCATTGCCCGGATTGAGGTCCGGATGCAGTTCCTTAGCCAGCTTGCGATAGGCCGTTTTGATCTCGTCTTGGCTGGCGTCGCGGTTAACGCCCAGCACCTGGTATGGATCGCGCATCGGCGGCGAATCGTCCCGTCAGATCAAGCTCTTCAGGGTTCTATCTAGTGGGTAACGTGATGGCTTTCCACAAGGGAGACGATGGGAAAAGGGCGCCGATCCCGCTTGAACCGGCGCCCTGGCCCCGCACTTCGTCGGATCCTGAAGATCAGCTCATAATCTCCCAAGTCCCGTCAGTACGGCGGCAGGCGACGCCCGTGCCGGTTTCTGTCCGACCGTCGACGGTGATGGTTTCCTGGAATTCGCGACAGTAACGGCCGCTTTGGCTGTAACCATCGCGGGTCGCGGTGTAGGTGCCCTGGTTGCCGGAATTCGGGTTGTTCCACGAAATCGTTTCGCCGATCGGTGCGTTGCTCGCCTGCTGCTGAGCCTGTGAGGCCCGCATGCGGTCGACATCGTCGAGACCTCGGCCGATCTCCGATCCGACCAAGGCGCCGATCGCGGTGCCGGCAGCCGTAGCGATCAGCTGGCCGGTGCCGCCGCCGATCTGCGAGCCGACCAGGCCGCCGAGCGCGGCGCCGCCCAGCGCACCCACCACCTGCTTGGTGCCGGGGCCACTGCCGTCGTTGGCGCAGCCGGCCAGACCCAGGGACAGGGCCGCGACTGCGATGATTGCCAGTTTGCGCATCATTGAGCTTGCCTCTCGTTCTGCTCTCTTGACGTGTCTGCCTTGCCCCCCAAAGGGTTGGAGCAGGCTTTCTGCCGTCTATACTCTTCATCCGGCGTCGCGCTGCCGACGTCGATCTGCCGGCATCACTCCGCCGATTGTACGAATCACCCGGAGGGGTCATCCCCGTCTATGATCCCTTTCATGTTTCGCAAAGTCTTCGCCGGAAAGTACAGGCTGCATGTTCGCTCCCGACCCACAAGAAGATCCTTTTGGCCTCTTTGAGGCTTGGCTGGAGGAAGCTAAGTCCCAAGAAGTCAACGATCCTAATGCGATGGCTCTTGCGACCGTCGGGCCTGACGGCATGCCGGCCCAGCGGATGGTGCTGTTGAAGGATGTGAGCGACGGCGGGTTCGTTTTCTATACGAACTACGAGAGCCGCAAGGGCACGCAAATCCTTTCGCACCCCAAGGCCGCTCTCCTGTTTCATTGGAAATCCCTGCGGCGGCAAGTTCGCGTCGAGGGTGAGGTGGCGCAGGTCGGTTCCGAAGAAGCCGACGCCTACTTCGCGAGCAGGGCGAAACAGAGCCAGATCGGTGCCTGGGCCTCGCAGCAGTCGCGCCCCTTGGAAAGCCGCCATGCCTTGGAGAAGCGCGTCGCACAATATGCCGCGAAGTACGGTCTCGGTACGGTTCCCCGTCCGCCGCATTGGTCCGGTTTCCGAGTGACGCCCCGGTTGATCGAGTTTTGGAAAGACGGTGCGTTCCGCCTGCATGACCGGCTCGTGTATTATCGGGAGTCCGAGAGCCCGACCGGCTGGCGGACGGAACGGCTCTATCCCTAGGGAAGGCTGTCCGATGCCCGAGCCCGCAACAGCCAAGCCGCAACGTCTCGATGCACGCCGCGCCGGCCGCTTGATGAAGCTTGCGACCTACGCTTCGGTCGCGACCGCCTCCGTCCTGATCGTCGTCAAGCTGGGTGCCTGGTGGCTGACGGATTCCGTCAGTATGTTGTCCAGTCTTGTAGACTCCCTACTCGATGTGGCGGCGTCCCTGGTGACCTTGCTCGCGGTTCGTCAGGCACTGGTCCCGGCTGACCAAGAGCATCGCTTCGGCCACGGAAAGGCCGAGCCGCTGGCGGCTTTGCTGCAGTCCGGCTTGATCGCGGGCTCAGCCGTTTTGCTTGCCTTCGAGGTCATTCACCGGTTGGTTCGGCCCGAAGCCGTTGAGCACGGCAGGCTCGGCGTCGCTGTGATGGTCTTCTCTATCGCTTTGACCTTCGCCTTGGTCCGCTTCCAGCGCTATGTCGTGAGGCGGACCGGATCCAGTGCGATCGCCGCCGATTCCTTGCACTACTTTTCAGATCTGCTGATGAACGCGGCGGTGATCGCCGCACTGGTGCTGGCCAGTGAGTTCGGTCTGCTGCGGGCCGATCCGCTGATCGGTCTGGGCGTGGCCTGCTACATTCTCTACAGCGCCTATCGGATCGGGCGCGATGCACTCGGCATGTTGATGGACCGGGAGCTGCCTCCTGAGGAACGGGAGCGGATTCTCCAAGTGGTCCGCGGCTACAGCGAGGTCCTGGGCGTGCACGATCTGAAGACCCGGACGTCGGGGCCGCGCACCTTCATCCAACTCCATCTGGAACTCGATGGCGGCATGACTCTCTACCGTGCTCACGCGATCGCGGAGGCTGTCGAGGCCGAGCTGCAGACGGCCTTTCCAGACGCTGAGGTGATCATCCATCAGGATCCGCATGTCCTGGCCGAAGAGACGCCGCAGTACGGAACCTGAGGTCCGAACGGTCCTGAGTTCGGCTTGCTGTCGATCTCTGCCGGTACTTGCCGCTCTACCGGTCCCACTTCGCCTATCTGTCGCCATTCATCTGAGCCCGTCAGTTGGTTCGTTGACGCACATCAATGCCCTGTCTGGCCAGCACACGGATCTTGCTGGCAAGCTCTGCCTCTTCCCGTGGTGGCGGACATAGAGGCGGATGGAAGGCTGCTAGAGGGTTACGGTTTATGTCCATTTCATCGCTGCTCGCCGTTGTCGATGGCGGTCCCGCCAGTTCTGCGGTGCTTGCTGCGGCTGTGCAGATCGGTCGGCGCTACGACGCCTATGTGGAGGCGTTGCACGTTCAACTCGACCCGGACAGTTCCATTCCGCTGGTGGGCGAAGGTATGTCCGGCGCCATGGTCGAGCAGATTTCGGCTGATCTGCGGCGCAGCGTGGAGGATCATGCCAAGGTCGCGCGTACGGCCTATGAAGACGCGTGCCGCGGCGTCGATGCGCAACCGCTTCAGGCCAATGGCAAGGCGGAGGCGGGCAAGTTCGTGTTCGCCTGGCGCAGCGTGACGGGGCGTGAGGAAAGCGAAACGGCTCAGCGCGCACTGGTGTTCGATCTGGTGATCGCCGGACGGCCCGACGCCGAGAGCGATGGGGCCTATGCGCCGGCGTTGGAGGCCGCGCTTTTCGAGGCCGGTCGCCCGGTCCTGGTTGTTCCGCCTGGATACGAAGGCGCGATAGGAAGCAAAATGGTGGTTGGCTGGACCGGCCAGCGCGAGTGCGCGCGGGCGGTAACGGCTGCTCTGCCGCTGTTGGCCGGCGCTGAAGCCGTGGAGGTCGTTCATTTGAACGGCGGTGAAAAACCACCCGAAGGTAACGCCCACGATCCGCACACCGCGGTGGCGTGGCTTACCTTGCATGGCGTCGATGCCAGGGCACGCGAGGTCGCGCTGACGGACGGTGCCGGGGACACGCTGTTGACCACCGCCGCGGAGGCCGGTGCAAATCTTTTGGTAATGGGGGCCTACGGTCACAGCCGGCTGCGTGAGTTCGTGCTCGGTGGCGCGACCCGAGAGGTGCTTACCCACACCAGCCTGCCGGTCCTGATGGCGCACTAAACGATCGCGACCTGGATCGTGCGCACTGGAGTGCCGATGACGAAGTAAGAAACCTGCCGTGACCTGGAGGTGGCGCCGCCGCAAAGAGCGCCGCCCCTGGACGCGTCGACGCCGCCTGACCGGCGGCTCTTGGAGGAAAAGCCATGTTGACGCTAGATGATGTGATCGCCTTATCGGACCTCACGGAAGACGAGATCGACGCGATCGTCGAGCATGAGCACTGCCCCGAGATCGTGGCGGCAGAGCTTGGCAACTATCTGGTGCATTCGCCCGACGGTGTGCCGCTGCTCAAACGCATGATTCTTGAGGATATTGCTGCGGCCGAAGGTCGTCAGGATTATAAGCATGCGTTGAAGTTGCGTTTGGTCTTGCGCCACTTCGTCGAGACGCACCCTGACGTCGATGTCGCCAAGGCCTCGGCTTAGGTCGTCAAGATCCTACCCATCGGTTTTTGCAGGAGCTCATCCGCTCATGAAGCTTATGTCGATTCGCCTTGAGTTGGCGCGCGATCACGACTTTCCCAATGGCAGTCCGAGCCGCGGCTACGAGTTCGTTGCACCGCTAGACGTCGAAGGACACATCGATGTCGAGGCATGGCGAAAGCAGCGCAAGCACTGCAACGTCTGGCGTTTCTGGGAAGGCGAGGCCGACGAGTACGGCCATCTGATCCATACCCGCGGCCGCAGTTGGGCCTTCCACTACGACATCAAGGGCGATCCCGATGTCGACGAGTCTGGGTATCGCTTCGACAGTCATCGCTTCGTGGAGGGCGAGTATGTGTCGCTGCGCGAACAGGACGACGTCATGCGCACCTTTCAGGTCGTTTCCGTTCGCTCGGCCGGACAGGCTCAGTTGGCTAAGCAAGGCGGGGCGGCAGCCTCTTGAGCCATCCTAGCGGCGTTGTGCGCAAAATCTCGAGGCGAGATTCGGTTTTCGGTAGGATCGATCGGGGATCGGACCGCGTGGTTCGGCGGGTTGTCGGCGCGATTTCGCTAGACCGCGATTTGGTCTAGACTGCGCCGTATGGCCGATCAGATCTCCGCCGACCGCCTCACGCTCGAAAAGACGCAAAGCGACGGTGCAGAGAAGCCGACCGTGGTGCTCACCGGCGCCAGTCGGGGCATCGGTCACGCGACGGTCATGCGTTTCTCGCACGAGAACTGGCGAATCATTACTTGTTCGCGCGAGGAGGTGCCGGAGGCCTGCAAGCGCGATCCAAACTGGGCTCATCACATCACCGCCGATTTAGCCGACCCGGCGGGTGTCGCCGACTTCATCGCGGAAGCGGTCGAGATCCTCGGCGACCGAGGCCTGCAGGCGCTGGTCAATAACGCGGCTGTCAGCCCGAAAACGCCTTTTAAGGAACGGCTGGGCTGCTTGAACGGAGACATCGCCGACTGGCGCTGGGTGTTCGAACTGAACTTCTTCGCGCCCTTGACGCTGGCGCGTGGTTTCGCCGTGCCGCTGCGGCGCGGGAAAGGCAGTATCGTCAACATCACCTCGATCGCCGGTCATGCGACCCACCCCTTCGCCGGTTCGGCCTATTCGACCTCCAAGGCTGCACTCTCGGCTCTCACGCGCGAATTGGCGGTGGAGTTGGCGCAGCTCGGCATCCGCGTCAACGCCGTGGCGCCGGGTGAGATCGAGACCGGCATGATCGGACCGGAGTATGAAAGCCTCATCCCGCGTATTCCGATGCAGCGTATGGGCACGCCCGATGAAGTGGCTGCGGCCGTCTTTCGGCTCTGCACGCGTGACTTCGCTTACGTGACCGGAACCGAAGTTTTCGTCACCGGTGGCCAGCATCTCTATTGATGCCGCTCCGCTGACTCTGCCACGGCTGCAGCTATGACCCCAGACGACCGGAGTTGCGGGTGAGTCTCGACCAAGGCTTGCTGTTCGGCCTTCTGGCGCTCCTTGTCGTTCTGCTGGTCTGGGGGCGGATCCGCTACGACGTGGTTGCGTTCGGCGCCTTGATCGCCTGTGTGGTCGCTGGTTTGATACCGGCGACCGAGGCGTTCGCAGGCTTCGGCCATCCGGCGACGGTGACAGTGGCGCTGGTCTTGGCGCTGTCAAAGGCGCTCAGCGATTCGGGCGCGACCGATATCTTCGCTCGGGCTGTGCAGCCGGCTGCGGGGCGGACGACCACGCATATTGCCGCGCTGGGCGGGATCGGTGCCCTGCTCTCCGGTTTCATGAACAATGTCGGCACCTTGGGCTTGCTGATGCCGGTGGCGCTCTCGAGCGCTGCCAAGGCCAAGCGGGCGGCGGGGTTGCTCTTGATGCCGCTTTCCTTCGCAACCATTCTGGGCGGCCTGATCACTTTGATCGGAACGCCGCCCAACATCATCGTGGCGACGCAGCGGGCCGAACTTTTGCCCGCACGTGGTAGTTTCGACATGTTCGACTTTACCCCCGTGGGCGGCGTCGTCGCCCTGGCCGGCCTGCTGTTCGTAACGCTGATCGGATGGCGCCTCATGCCACGCGGCGATGCGGCGGGCACCGGCGCGGCCGAGCTGATGCGGATCGACGCCTACCTCTCGGAGATCCGCATTCCGGCTGACAGCGAGGCCTCCAGCCTGACGGTCTCGGAGTTATACGAGAAGGTTAAGGACCTCGAAGTGCAGGTCGTAGCCGTGATGCGTCAGGGCCGGCGCATCGCGCCGGTTCCAAGCGGTCTCGCCCTGATCGTCGGCGACCGCGTTCTGATCGAAGCGTCGCCCAAGGATTTGGAAGCCTTCGTCCGGCGGCTGGGCGTGGAACAGGGTAAAAGCGGCACTCCGGAAGACGGCTTGCTGACCGATGGCGAGGCAATCGTTGCCGAAGCCGTCATTCCGCCCAACAGCAACCTGGAACGGCGGACGGTCGAGCAGCTACGCCTGGGTTCGCGCCTCGGACTCACGCTTCTGGGTGTGGCGCGGGAGGGCAGGCCTTATCGCGGACGTCTGCGCGACTTTCGATTCGCGGCCGGTGACGTCCTGCTGCTTCATGGCGAGGAAGACAGGGTCTCCGACTTCGTGGCGCGCTACGACCTGCTTCCCTTGGCCGAGCGCGGGCTGATCTACGGACAGCGCCGCCATGCGGCTTCTCTGGCTGGCCTCTTCGCGCTTGCCATCCTCGTCGCGAGCCTGGGCCTCGTGCCGATCTACATCGCCTTCGGTGCCGCCCTGACCGTGATGGTGGCAAGCGGTCTGGTCTCGCTGCGCGGGCTCTATGCTGCGATCGACTGGCCCGTGATCGTGCTGCTGGGCGCACTGATCCCGGTCGGCGGGGCGCTGCAATCGACCGGCGCGACCGATACCATCGCTTCCGCGATTCTCGAGGTGACCGGTGGCCTGCCGGCGTGGGTGGTTCTCACCCTCGTGCTGGTGGTGACTATGACGCTGTCCGACGTTCTGAACAACGCCGCGACCGCCGTGGTCATGGCGCCGATCTCCGTCAATCTCGCCGAGCGGCTGGAAACCAATCCCGATGCCTTCCTGATGGCCGTCGCGATCGGTGCGTCCTGCGCGTTTCTGACGCCGATCGGTCACCAGAACAACGCGCTGATCATGGGGCCGGGCGGCTACCGCTTCGGCGACTATTGGAAGATGGGCGCTCCGCTCGAGTTGCTGCTCGTCGCCGTGGCGATTCCAATGATCCTGTTGGTCTGGGGGCTCTAGCGGCTCAAGCCGATAACGGCAGTGCGCTCTGGAGTGCGCGTTCCGCTTTGTCGCTGGCGGCTTCAGCGTCCACCATCTGTCGGTCGGCGGCGATCAGCGTGACATCCTCGATGCCGACGAAGCCCAAGACGTGCCGGAGATAGGGCGTCGCGAAGTCTATGGCACTGCCCATTGCCGTTCCGCCGGAGGCCGCGACCAGATAGGCCTTCTTACCCTCCAGCAGGCCGACCGGTCCGTTTTCCGTATAGCGGAAGGTCACGCGTGCCCGGGCGATCTGGTCGATCCAGGCCTTGAGAGCAGCCGGCGGGCCGAAGTTGTAGATCGGGAGGCCGATGACCAGGATGTCGGCAGTCTCCAGTTCCGCGACCAGCAGGTCGGAGACCGCCAGTTGAGCCCGCTGTTCGGGCGTGCGGGTCTCGGCCGGGATGAAGTTCGCGGCCACCCAGGCCTCGGTCACGAAGGGAATGCCCTCAGCCAGATCGCGTTCGACAAGCGTTAACTCCGGATGCTGGTCACGCAGCCGCTCGATGACCTTGTCGGCTAAGCCGCGCGTCGTGGAGCCTGTCTTGCGCGCACTCGCGTCGATCCGCAGGACTCGTGGCGTCGGGTTACCTTTGGAGTGGTTCGTCGCGAGATGCGTGATGCTGGCGGCCATGGCGAGAAGTCTCTTCTTGCTGGCTGTTCAGCAAGAGATCGGGCTTCCCACCCGAAAACCGAAGGTCTGTAACGGAAACCTATTGTTTCCCGGGGAGGCTAGTCACGCTGGTTGACGGCGACGAAGTTCGGGTTCGCGAAGCCTGCCTTGCCATAACGCAGCGGTTCGCCATCCAGCGTTTCCACCAATCCGCCCGCGGCCGTCAAGACCGCCTGGCCGGCAGCGGTATCCCATTCCATGGTCGGGCCGAAGCGAGGGTAGAGATCGGCCTTGCCGCTCGCGACCAGACAGAACTTCAGGGAGGAGCCGGCTGTGACCCGCTCGGCGATCTTCCGCTCGGCAAGGAAGGTCTCCAGGTCCTCGCCCGAACCGTGACGGCGGCTGGCCACGACGGTCTCGCCCGCTTCAGGCGTTCGCCGGGCTTCGATGGCCATCGGCGGCCGGTCCGTCTCGTTGAAGCTGGCGTGACCCTTGCCCTCGTCGTCGAAGCCGCCGCACCAGGTCATGGCCAATGCCGGCGCATGCACCACGCCCGCCACCGGCCGCTGGTTTCGGATCAGGGCGACGTTGACGGTAAACTCGCCATTCCGAGAGATAAACTCCCGCGTGCCGTCCAGCGGATCGACCAGCCAGAAGGGCTTTGTCACGTCGATATCCGGCAGGCCGCTCTGGGACGAGGCTTCTTCGGAAACCACCGGCACGTCCGGTGTCAGCTTGTGCAATGCCTCCAGCAAGAAGGCTTCGCAGGCCTCGTCCGCTTCCGTGACCGGCGAGGCGTCGGCCTTGCTGCGAACCTCGATCTCTTCAGCTTCCGCATAGTAGGCAAGCGCGATCTTGCCGGCCCGCTCGGCGAGGATACGCAGAACGGCAAGCAGGTCGTCCTGCGGTTCGGCCTCTTGCTCGCTGTTGTTCATTCCGCTTTCGCTCATTCTGCCGCCCGCCGCTGCGCGCTGTCGGCGTCGCGCATTGCGCGCCAGATCCGCTCCGGTGTGGCCGGCATGTCCAGGTGAGCCACGCCAAGCGGCTGCAAGGCGTCCAGAAGCGCATTGATGATTGCCGGCGGCGCGCCGATCGCTCCGGCTTCGCCGGCGCCCTTCACCCCCAGCGGGTTGGTGGCGCAGGGCATGTCTTCGACCAGTGTGATCTCGAAGTTGGGCGTATCGTCCGCCCGAGGCATGGTGTAGTCCATGAAGCTGGCCGTGATCAGCTGGCCGTCCTCATCGTAGACGGTATGCTCCAACAAGGCCTGACCGATGCCCTGGGCGGTACCGCCATGGACCTGACCGAGTACCAGCAGCGGGTTCACGACCTTGCCGAAATCGTCAACCACGACGTATCGCAGGATCTCGACCGTGCCGGTGGCGTCGTCGATCTCGAGTTCCACGATGTGACAGCCGTTGGGATAGGTCATGGCCTCTGCCTTGTAGCCGCCCGTCTCCTCGATCGGTCCGGCGATCTCCTCCGGCAAGTCCTCGCCGTGGGTTGCTTTCGCGACCTCCGTCAGGGTCACCCGCTTGTCGGTCCCGGCGATGGTGAAAAGACCGTCGGCGAACTCCAGATCGGCGTCGGCGGCCTCCAGCAGATGGCCGGCCACCTTTCGCGCGCGCTCGATGACTTTCTCTCCGGCGCGCTCTGTCGCGACGCCGCCCATCAGAAGCGAGCGTGACCCGCCGGTGCCGCCGCCGCGTTTGACGATGTCGGAGTCGCCCTGCACCAGGCGGACCTTCTCCGGATCAATGTCCATCAGATCGTTGAGAATTTGGGCATAGGCGGTGTGGTGGCCCTGGCCGTTGGTCATCGTGCCGATCACAAGGGTGACGCCGCCGTCTTCCTCCAGGGAGATGCGGGCTTCCTCCGCACCGATGCCGCCGCAGGCCTCGACGTAAGAGGCAAGGCCGATGCCGCGGTACTTGCCGCGCCGGCGCGCTTCCGCCTTGCGTTCGGCCACACCCTCCCAGTCCGCCAGTTTCGTGGCCTGCTCGAGCAGGCGAGCCGGATCGCCAGAATCGTAGACCGGGCCCATCCCGGTCTCGTAGGGAAGGTCCTCGGGTCGAATGAAGTTTCTCAGCCGGATTTCGCGGGTGTCGACACCGATCTCGCGGGCGCAGGCCTCAACCAGGCGCTCCATGCAGTAGGCGGCTTCGGGCCGCCCGGCACCCCGGTAGGCGTCGACCGGCACGGTGTTGGTGAAGGCGCACTGCACTTCCGCGAAGATGGCGGGAATCTTGTAGAGACCGGAGTACATCTGCGTGCTGGCGCCGGTCGGGATGTAGGGTCCGAAGTTGGAGAGATAGGCTCCTAGGTTGGCCTTGGTTTCGACGCGAATCCCAAGGAAGCGGCCATCCTTGTCCATCGCCATCTCCGCCACGGTCCTGTGGTCGCGGCCTTGGATGTCCGATTGGAAGGACTCGGTTCGCTCTCCGACCCAGCGCACGGGCCGGCCAAGCCGCCTCGCGGCCAGCAGAACCAGCACCTGTTCGGCGTAACAGAAAATCTTCATACCGAAACCGCCGCCGACATCGGGCGTTACGATGCGGACTTTGTCCTTGGTCGTGCCTAGGATGGTTTCGGCCAACTGGTCGTGCAGTCGGAAGATGCCCTGACTGGGCGTGGTGAGCGTAAAGTGTTCGCTGGCCGGGTCGTACTCGCCGAGCGCCACCCGCGGTTCCATGGAGTTCACGACCAGTCGGTTGTTGATGATCTCGATGCGCGCCCTCCGTTCGGCCTTGGCGAAGGCCGCCTCGACGGCAGCGCGGTCGCCATGCTCCCAAGTGAGCGCCAGGTTGCCCGGTGCTTCAGGATGTACCTGGGGTGCCTGCGCCGCCAAAGCGGCGGCGGCGTCGGTCACGGCCGGCCGGTCGTCGTAGTCGACCACCACCGTCTCGGCCGCCGCGACGGCTTGTTCGTACGTTTCGGCCACGACCACGGCGACCGGATCGCCGACGTGACGCACGAACCTCCGGGCCAGGACCGGATGCGGCGGTTGCTTCACCTCGCCGTCGCGTCCTTGGATTTTGGCGAGCACCGGAATATTGCCGATCTTCTCGCTCGCGAGGTCTTCCGCCGTCAGAACCAACAGAACGCCGGGCAGATCCCGTGCTTCTGCGATATCGATCGCGGTGATTTCAGCATGCGCCAGGGGACTGCGGACGACGGCCATATAGCTTTCGCCCGCTAGACGGATGTCGTCGGTGTAGCGCGCGTGACCGGTCAGGAACCGCTGGTCCTCGACGCGTCTGATACCTTGGCCTTTGCCGAATTGACCCATTCCGACTCTCCCGTTGTTTCGCTAGAGCGTTTGTCGGGCGATCAGGCGAGGCGGTCTGATCGTCCGAGAAACGCTCTTATTCCAAGTTCAGAGCAGCATCGCGCGATTTTTCTGGAAATGCCCGACAGTTCCGAGGACTCGACGATCGGGACTTCTTGGTTGTTGCTCCCGAGCATGCTTCTTGAGCGAGGCCGATCATAGGCGGGCTAGGGGCTGGCGGGGAAGGGGCGAAGGTTGCGCCGCAGCATCGCAGGGCTCTTTCCCAGCGCTCGCAGATGCCTTGGAACCGGACTCGTCTTGAAACACTCCGGTTCGTGCCAAATATACCGCGCAGAACGCGGGAGAATTCGCGCGGGGGGCGTGCCGACCTGTCGATGGCCGGCGAAAACTCAGCCGAAGGGCGGACAGGTTTGCCTGAGAGCAAATCGAGGCGGGGTCAAGCCACGCGATGGTTTGGCTTGAGCCCTCGGATGTGCTCTAACATGTTGAATTGAGAGACGGATTCATTGGAAATCCGGCTCGGGAGTGCCGGCGGCGGGGCTGCGGCGGTCGGTGCGGTCGGCGGAACGTCGCGAGCAAGTGACGGGCCGGCTGTGGGGACGGGGAGACGACTGAGAGTATGGCTGCCGCCAGTAAGGCCGATGCACCGGTACCGTTGTTTTCACGGCTCGTCGTGCTGTTGCCGGCTACGCTCTTCGTCTGGTTCCTGACCTTTTTGCCCGAAGTTTCGGGCGGCGCCGTCCTGACCTGGCGGATTTCTTGGATCCCGCAGCTCGGGATCGACCTGTCCTTCATGGTCGATGGGCTAAGCTTGCTGTTTGCCTTGCTGATCACGGGGATCGGCAGCTTTATCCTGCTCTATGCCAGCGACTACATGCGCGGCTACCCGCAGGTCGGCCGCTTTACGCTGTTCCTGGTCAGCTTCATGCTGGCGATGCTGGGGCTGGTGCTGTCGGACAACCTGATTGCGCTCTTCGTCTTTTGGGAACTGACGACGATTACGTCGTTTCTGCTGATCGGCTACACCCACGAGGATGCGGCGGCCCGCCGCTCCGCCCTGCAGGGCCTCTTCGTCACCGGGGCCGGCGGATTGGCCATGCTTGCGGGCTTCATCCTGTTGGGCCAGGCTGCCGGCACCTACAGCCTGTCGGAGATCCTGGCGGATCCCGACGTCCTTCGCGGGCACGCCGACTATCTGCCGATTCTGATTCTGGTGCTCTGCGGCGCCTTTACCAAGTCGGCCCAGTTTCCTTTCCATTTCTGGCTGCCGAACGCGATGGCGGCGCCGACGCCAGTTTCAGCCTACCTGCATTCGGCCACCATGGTGAAGGCCGGCGTGTTCCTGCTGGCTCGTTTCACCCCGGTTCTGGGCGACACCGAGATCTGGATGGCGACCCTGACCATCTTCGGGGCCGTGACCACCGTCTATGCCTCGATCATTGCACTGACCCGAACCGATCTGAAGCAGGTACTGGCCTACACGACCGTGATGGCGCTGGGCGCCTGCGTCATGTTTCTCGGGGCGCCGACGCGTGCGGAGAATGGCGATCCGTCGATCGGTCTGATCGCCGCCGTCACCTTCATCTTCGTTCACGCTCTCTACAAGGCCGCGCTTTTCATGGTGGCCGGTAACATCGATCACGAGGCCGGCACCCGCGAACTGAGTCGGCTCGGTGGTTTGCGGCGGGCCATGCCCTGGACCTGTGCGGCAGCGATCCTGGCCGCGCTCTCGATGGCCGGGCTGCCCCCCTTCGTGGGCTTCATCGGCAAGGAGCTTTTGTACAAGGGCGCGTTGGCCTGGCCGGCCGAGCCCTACATCGCCGTTGCCGCCATCGTTGCCGCCAAGGTCATGATGGTGACGGTGGCCTTACTGGTCGCGTTCCTGCCCTTCTTCGGCGCGCAGCGGGATCTGCCCAAGCCCCCGCACGAGGCTCCCGTGACCATGTGGATCGGTCCTCTGGTGCTCGGTGTGATCGCTCTCTTCGGCGGGCTGCTGCCGGACCTCACGGCCGAGACGCTGCTGCTGCCGGCGGCTGCGGCGGTGATGGGGTATCAACCGGACTACGAGGTCAAGCTCTGGCACGGCGTGAACATCCCGCTGATCCTTTCGGCGATCACCGTCGCATCGGGTGCCTTGATCTATGCAAAGCGGGCACGTCTGCTGGCGCTCCTCTCGCGCGGTGTTGCCGCTTTTCCGCTTACGGGCGACCGCGCCTACGACCGGGCCATGGCCTGGATCGCCGATGTCGCCATCTGGCAGACGCGCTGGCTGCAGGGCGGGACCCAGCGGCGTTACATCCTCGTGGTCTTCTCGACTCTGGGGCTGGCCCTGGCAACGACGCTGGTGCTGAAGGATGCACTGGTCTGGCCCCTGCCCGAGGTCTCGGCCAATTTCGTCGAATGGGGTGTTGCCTTACTGATCGTGGCGGCGACCGCCTCCACACTGATGGCCGAATCGCGCCTCTTGGCGATCTGTTCGCTCGGTGTGGTCGGGGCCGGTGTCGCGCTGATCTTCTTGCTGTTCGGCGCGCCAGACGTCGCCATGACTCAGCTTCTGGTCGAGACCCTGGTCGTGGTGATCGTCGCCATCGTCCTACTCAAGCTGCCGGACTTTCGCGGCGAGCAGCGTCCGACCGGTGCCGGCCGGCTGCGCGATGCGGTGGTCGCTGGCGTGGTCGGCGTTTCGACCACCTTGATCGTCTTGTCGGTGACGGCGGAACCGCCGCAGCAGGCGATCACCGACTACTTCGAGGAAAACTCCATGCCCGGAGGGTTCGGCCGGAACATCGTCAACGTGATCCTGGTCGACTTCCGCGCGCTCGATACGTTGGGCGAAGTGGCGGTGGTGGCCGTTGCCGGCGTCGCGGCCTATGCGCTGATCATGCTGCGTCCGCGCCGCCGCAGCAACGGCACGCGCAAGAATGGAGGTCAGGTCGGCGGACAAGACCGGGGCGGGAAGGAGAGGATCGGCGCATGAATTCCCTGATCCTGCGCGAGGCTTCGCGTCTCCTGGTCGCGCTCATGCTGGTTTTCTCCGTCTTCATGCTGTTGCGCGGCCACAACGAGCCGGGGGGCGGCTTCATCGGTGGGCTGATCGCTGCCATCGCCTTCGCGCTCTATGCCCTGGCCACCGACGCGGAGGCCGTGCGTAAGGCGCTCCGGGCCGATCCGCGCGTGATCGCAGCTGTCGGCCTCGGCCTCGCCATCGGCTCGGGCTTCCTGGCGTTGTTGGAGCCGGCGCCGTTTCTGACCGGTCAGTGGACAACGATCATGGACTTCAAGGCCGGCACGCCGCTGCCGTTCGACATCGGCGTCTATCTGGTCGTGGTCGGCGCGGTCTTGACCATTGTGCTGGGGATCAAGGAGCAACAGGCGGACGTCGAGGACGACCCGGTTGAACCCGAGGAGAATCCCGGGCTCGAGACGAGGTCCTGGCCGGCAGACAGATCCTTGCCGGAGGACAGATCCTGATGGAACCGATCGTCGCGGTCCTGGTCGGCGTACTGATGGCGGCCAGCGTTTATCTGATGCTCAGCCGCAACCTGGTGCGTTTCGTGTTCGGCCTGGTCCTGATCTCCAACGCTGCCAATCTGCTGATCTTCGCGGGCGGTGGCCTGACGCGGGCGGCACCGCCTTTGATCGCGACGGGGGAAAGCCTGCCCGATCCCGGGGTGGCGAATGCCTTGCCGCAGGCCTTGATCCTGACTGCGATCGTGATTTCCTTCGGCCTACTCGCCTTCGCTCTGGTGCTCGCTTTTCGCGCCTATCAGGAGCTTGAGACGGTGGACACCGATGCCATGCGCGTCGCCGAGCCCGAGGAGAGCGCGGCCGAGCCGGCTTCGAAGGACCGGCCTCTATGAGTTGGTTGCTGGTTCTTCCGATTATCCTGCCGATGATCGCGGCGGTTATCGGCTTCATCCTGCGCGGTAATCTCGCAGCCCAGCGTATCGTCAGCGTGACCGCTGCGCTGGGGCTGCTGGGCCTGTCGATCGCCCTGATGGCGGCGGTCTGGCAAGAGGGTATCCTCGCGGCTCAGATGGGCGACTGGCCGGCGCCCTTCGGCATTACGCTGGTGGCCGATCACCTCAGCGCCGTGATGGTGCTGATCACCGCCATCATCGGCCTGGCGACGGTCGTCTACGCCTTCGGCGATGTCGGCGACAAGGCGGTCGCCTACGGCTTTCATCCGCTGTTGCATGCTCTGCTGTGCGGCGTCTGCGGCGCCTTCCTGACCGGCGATCTCTTCAACCTCTATGTCTGGTTCGAGGTGATGCTGATCGCCTCCTTCGCGCTGCTGGTTCTGGGCGGTCGCCGGGCGCAGCTGGACGGTGCGGTCAAGTACGTCGCGCTCAATCTGATCGCCACCATTCTCTTCCTCGGCGGGATCGGCCTGCTCTACGGCCTGACCGGCACGCTGAACATGGCGGATCTCCACATCCGCCTCCAGGAAGTGGAGAACCAGGGGTTGGTGACCGTGGTGGCGGTGATGTTCATTGTCGCCTTCGGTATCAAGTCGGCGGTCTTCCCGCTGTTCTTCTGGCTGCCGGCCAGTTACCACACGCCGAAGGTGGCGGTCTCCGCGATCTTCTCCGGTCTGCTGACCAAGGTCGGGGTCTACGCGCTGATCCGCTGTTTCACCCTGATCTTTACCGGAGATGTCGGCTACACCCACGAGATCCTGCTGTGGGTCGCCGGCCTGACGATGGTGACCGGCGTGCTGGGTGCGGCGGCGCAGAACGAACTGAGGCGCATCCTCTCCTTCCACATCGTCAGCCAGATCGGCTACATGATCCTCGGTTTGGCGCTCTACACGCCGCTCGGGATCGTCGGCGCCGTCTTCTATCTGGTTCACCACATCATCGTGAAGGCGAACCTCTTTTTCGTTTCGGGCGTGGTGAACCGCATCGGCGGTTCCTTCGAGCTGAAGCGTCTGGGCGACCTCTACCGATATCACCCCTTGATTGCCGTTCTGTTCTTCATTCCCGCCTTCTCGCTGGCAGGTTTTCCGCCCTTGTCGGGTTTCTGGGCCAAGTTCGTGCTGGTTCAGGCCTCTATCGAAGCCGAAGGCTACGTCATTGCGGCCGTCGCGCTGGCGGTCGGTCTGCTGACCATCTATTCCATGACCAAGATCTGGTTGAATGCCTTTTGGAAAGCGCGGCCGGCAGAGGCGGGTCCGCCGCCGCCGCCCTTGACCGGCGCGCAACGCTGGTTTCTGCTCGGCCCGATTGCGGTGCTGGCCGCCATGACGGTGACCATCGGCCTCTTCGTCGAGCCCTTCTATCAATTGGCGGAGCGCTCGGCGGAAGAGCTCCTCGATCCGCGGCCCTACGTGGCGGCGGTGCTTGGGGACGAGGGGCTCGCGCGCATGACGGCGGTGTCGCTTGCGAGCGGAGAGACGGACGTGTTGGAGGTCCAAGAATGAACCTCTTCGTGCTTAACCTGCTGCTGGCGATCGGCTGGTGCGCCCTCTTCGCCGACTTCACGCTTTTGAACCTCGCCATTGGGTTCGCCATGGGGTTCGCCGCGCTTTGGGTCGCAAATCCTCTGTTCGGCGGTACCGCCTACTTCGGCCGCGTTCTGCGGCTGATCAGCCTGGGCGGCTACTTCCTCTACGAGCTCGTGGTCTCCAGCCTTCAGGTGGTCTGGGACGTGATCACGCCGGTTCACAAGTCGCAACCCGGCATCATCGCCGTGCCTTTGGATGTGGAGGATCCGGCGGAGATCGCGGTTTTGGCGAATCTGATTTCCTTGACGCCAGGTACCCTGAGTCTCGACGTCAGTGACGACAAGAAGTTCCTCTACGTCCATGGCATGTTCGTGGAAGATCCCGATATCCTGCGCCGGGAAATCAAGGCGGGGATGGAGCGCAAGGTGATGGAGGCGATGCGATGAGCGGGCTGAGCGACCACGCAGCCGTGCTGGCCTGGGCCATCGACATCACCGCGCTGCTGATGCTGGTTGCCATCGCCTTGTCCTTCATTCGGATGGTGCGCGGGCCCAGCCTGCCGGACCGTGTGGTTGCGCTCGATCTCATCACCATCATCACCGTCGGCTTCGTCGGGCTCTTCGCGATCGCCAGCGACGTCTCGGCCTTCCTGGACGTGGCGATCGGTCTGGCGCTGGTCGCCTTTCTCGCGACCGTGGCCTTCGCCTGGTATGCTGATCGGCGCGCCGCGCAGTTCGGTCTCGAAGCCGATCTGCGGGATCGAGAGGGCGACCGCTGATGGTGAATGACTGGATCGTCGCTCTGCTATTGCTCTCCGGGGGCTTCTTCGTGTTCGTCGCAGGCCTCGGAATCCTGCGCCTGCCGGACGTTCTGATCCGCATGCATGCCTCGACCAAGGCCGGAACTCTCGGCGCCGGACTGATCTTCGCGGCCTTGGCGGTTCACTTCGCCGACACGGTCAGCATTTCCTTCTCGATCCTGACCATCCTCTTCCTGCTGATCACCGCCCCGGTGGCGGCTCACGCCATCGGCCGGGCCGCCTACCGTATGGGCGTGCCGCTGTCCGACCGCACCCAGATCGACGAGTGGGAAGGCCGCTACAGGCGGACCGACAAACCTAAGAAGTAGGCGAGCGCTCAGGTTCGCAAGCACGGCAGATCAGGTCTTGAATCGGATGTCAGGATTGCCGGTCGTGTGTGAGCTGGATCTCTTCGCAGCTTGATCGAAGCAAGCGGGCTCTTCGTTCGATAGCCACGTCGGACTGGATCGATGCGGCTCTGCGGCTGTGGTGAGGCACCGGCTATCGACTGGAGTGCTCTAAATCACCGATTGCTCCAAACTGTCCAATTGTGCAGGCCGTCGAGAAACGAGGGGTGGAATAGTTCAGTCTCTCGTTCTCGGCCGCACTCTGTCAGATAAAAGAAATTCATTTGTGCTATAATAAAATGTCGGTTTAGAGAATACTAAACTACCAGTCGAACATCTATACATTAAGTTGATTAAAGTATAACTTGATTAATCCAGGGTGGAATTAGAACATAAACTCCCATGACTGCTATACACTTAATACATTTTTTAGGTGTCTACGGTTTACTCGTAGAATTCGTTTGATCGGCGGGGAAATACTTATGCTTCATCGAATTTTTGGCTGGCGCCACGGCTCTGTGAACCAGACGCTTGAGCAGGCTCTCGATGCCATCGTGTCGATAGATGCCAAGAATCGAGTGACTTTCTTCAACAAGGCTGCGGAGCAGCTTTGGGGTTACAGCCGCACCGAAGTCGTCGGCAAGAACGTGAAGATGCTGGTGCCGGACGAGATTCGCGACGGGCATGACGAAATGGTCAATGCCAACAGGCGCACCGGTCAGGACAAGATCGTCGGCACGTCGCGCGACATCCAGATTCAGCGCAAGGACGGTCAGCGGACCTGGGCCAATCTCTCCTTGTCCAAGATCGGGACTGGGGGGGCCATCAGCTACACGGCCTTCGTCAAGGACATCACAAAGGAGCGCGAATCGCGCGAGAGGATTGAGCAGACGCTGGAGCAGGCGCTCGATGCGGTGGTCTCGATCGACCACGATAACATCGTAACCTTCTTCAATCGCGCGGCCGAGGAGCTATGGGGCTATGCACGCGACGAGGTGGTCGGACAAAACGTCAAGATGCTGGTGCCCGACGAGCTTCGCGCCAATCACGACAGCCTCGTCAACCACAACAGGGAAACCGGTCAAGACAAGATCGTCGGAACTTCGCGGGACGTTGAAATTCAGCGCAAGGACAGCACGCGGATCTGGGCCAATCTGTCTCTGTCGAAAGTCAATGTAGGCGGACTGATCAGCTATACAGCCTTCGTCAAGGACATCACCGAGGAACGCCGCGCACGGGAAATGATCAACCAAACGCTGGAGCAGGCGCTGGACGCTGTCGTTACCATTGACGAACACAACACGGTGACCTTCTTCAACCTCGCGGCCGAGCGCCTGTGGGGCTATGCGCGCGACGAGGTGCTCGGACAGAACGTCAAGATGCTGGTGCCCGATGAAATTCGGGCCAATCATGACGCAAACGTCAACGCCAACCGCACCACGGGCCAGGACAAGAT
Source organism: Algihabitans albus (assembly GCF_003572205.1). Taxonomy (NCBI): domain Bacteria; kingdom Pseudomonadati; phylum Pseudomonadota; class Alphaproteobacteria; order Rhodospirillales; family Rhodovibrionaceae; genus Algihabitans; species Algihabitans albus. The sequence goes on along the minus strand of NZ_QXNY01000003.1, from coordinate 121,487 downwards.
CGTCGGTACGAGCCGTGAAGTGCAGGTGCAGCGCAAGGATGGAACCCGCGTTTGGGGCGCCTTATCTCTATCGAAGGTCAAGCTGGACAATGAGATCGTCTATACCGCCTTCGTAAAGGACGTCGACGAAGAGGTCCGGCGTCGGGATCAATTCCGGTTACTTTCGCTGGTCGCCAACGAAACGGACAACTCGGTGGTCATCACCGGCCCGGAGGGTTGGATCGAATACGTCAACCCCGGTTTTACGAGGCTGACGGGGTACAATCTCGATCAGGTCATCGGTAAGAAACCCGGTGCTTTTCTCCAGGGAAAACATACCTCTCCCGATACTGTTTCTAGTATCAAAGAGAAGCTTGAGGCGCGTGAACCCTTCTACGAGGAGATCCTCAACTACTCTCAGAACGGTGAACCTTACTGGATCTCCCTGTCGATCAACCCAGTGTTCGATGACGCGGGTCAGCTCAGTAAGTTCATTTCGGTGCAAGCGAACATCACCACAACGAAGTTGGAAGCCTTGGCGTCGAGCGCGCGGATCGATGCCATTCGGCGTTCCAACGCCGTGGTCGAATGGAATGCCGAAGGTCAGGTCGCGGACGTCAATGACTATGCGCGTGAACTGCTAGACGCCAAGTCGCGGACTTCCCCGATTCTGAGTCTCTCCAAGTTTGTCACGAATGAAGAGCAGCAGACCTTGAGGCAAGGTTCTCCGGTCGCCAAGGAGCTCTCGCTCGATATTGAAGAGCGCGGAACCGTCTGGCTGTCGGCTACGCTGCAGCCGATCATGGATGTATCGGGAGCGCTCGACAGGATCGTGATGAATGGGTCGGATGTAACGGCGCGGCGCGTTGCCGTCGCGCAATCTACCGAACTGATGTCGAATGTTTTGGACCGTATTGATGGCGTCGCTTCGCAGATCAATCAGCTATCTTCGCAAACCAATCTGTTGTCCCTCAATGCCACGATCGAGGCCGCCCGCGCTGGAGAACACGGTCGCGGATTTGCGGTGGTGGCCGAGGAAGTTCGTGAGCTGGCGGGACGATCCTCGGGGTCGGCGACGGAGATTGGCGAATTGATCTCGGAAACCAAGACGCAGATCGGCAAGCTGGGCATGGCAAGCTAGCGGTCGATCGCTCTCGGAGCGCAGCGACAATCGGGCAATGTGCCGGCGGAGACCTGCCCACCGGCGAGTCAGAGCCGGGAAAACACTGAGACGGATCTGAAGCCTCGTCCGCAGAGGGATCAGTCGAAGGCTTCGCCCCAGCTGCCCTGGGTGGCCGCGCGCGCATATTCGGTTGCCCGGTTCTCGAAAAAGTTGGTGTGTTCCATCCCATTGAGCATGGCATCGAGCCAGGGCAGGGGGTTGCCCTCGATGCGGTAGATCGGTTGCAGCCCCAGTTGAGTCAGGCGGCGATCGGCGATCCAGCGGATGTAGCGCTTCACCTCGGCGCCGCTCAGGCCCTGGATGCCGCCCAGCTCAAAGGCTAGATCGATGAAGGCATCCTCGTGGGTCACGATGGTCTCGCAGGCGCCGTAAAGCTCGCGCTCCAGATCCTGGTCCCAGACGTCCGGATTTTCGTGCACGAAAGTGCGAAAGAGCTGGATGATGGAGTTGGTATGCAGCGACTCGTCGCGTACGGACCAGGAGACGATCTGACCCATCCCTTTCATTTTGTTGAAGCGCGGGAAGTTCAGCAGGATCGCGAAAGAGGCGAAGAGCTGCAGGCCTTCGGTAAAGGCGCCGAAGACAGCCAATGTCAGCGCGATGTCTTTCTTCGTCTCGACGCCGAACTGCTGCATGTAGTCGTATTTGTCCTTCATCTCCTTGTAATGGAGAAAGGCCGAGTACTCCTGCTCTGGCATGCCGATGGTATCCAGCAGGTGGCTGTAAGCCGCGATGTGGATCGTCTCCATGTTGGCGAAGGCCGCCAGCATCATCTGGATTTCGGTCGGCTGGAACACGCGCGCGTAATGGCGCATGTAGCAGTTATTCACCTCGACGTCGGACTGCGTGAAGAAGCGGAAAATCTGGGTCAGCAGGTTGCGCTCACCTTCGCTCAGGGCGCGATTCCAATCCTTCACATCGTCGGCCAAAGGCACCTCGTCCGGGAGCCAATGCACTTTCTGCTGTACCTGCCAGGCCTCGAAGGCCCAGGGGTAGGCGAAGGGCTTGTAAATCGGGTCGGCGTCCAGCAGGGACATGCGGAGAGAGCTCCAGACACTAGATATTGTGGGTCGCAGCGGATCGGATGCTAAGGAATGTAGCTTAGTCCCCCCGCGTCGCCAAGGCCAAGTCGTGCTGGAAAAGCGGGTACAAGTCGGCTTTTCTGTGGATGATATGGGAAATTTGTCGGTCGCAGCCGAACCTGCGGGCCGAAACGATCTGCGGTCAAAGGGCTTTTTACAGGCCTCGCAGCCTTTCGGAGCGGCGGCGCAGCAGCTCGATCGTGGTCATCAACAGGATCGAGACGCCGATCAGCAGGGTGGCGACCGCCAGAATGGTCGGGCTGATCTGCTCGCGGATGCCGGACCACATCTGCCTCGGGATCGTGTACTGCTCGGGACTTGAGGCGACGAAGAGCACCACGACGACTTCATCGAAGGAGGTCACGAAGGCGAAGAGCGCGCCGGCGATCACGCCAGGCAGGATCAGGGGCAGAATAACCTTGAAGAACACCGTGGTCGGTGGCGCGCCGCACATGGCGCCGGCCCGCGGCAGGGCCTTGTCGAAGCCGATCAGGGTCGCGGTGACGGTGATGACCACGAAGGGCGTGCCCAGCGCCGTGTGCGCCAGCACCAGGCCCAGGAGCGAGTCGGTGAGCTGGACGCTGGAATAAAAGAAGTAGATGCCGGCCGCGGTGATGATCAGCGGCACGATCATCGGTGAAATCAGGATGCCCATGATGAGGGTGCGCTGAGGCATCTTCTCGCGGCTGAGGCCGAGCGCCGCCAAGGTGCCGAGAGTGGTGGCCAGGATGGTGGACAGAATGCCGACGATCACCGAGTTCTCGATCGAAGTGAGCCAGCGGTCGTTGGTCAGGAAGTTCTGGTACCAGCGCAGGCTGTAGGCCTCGGCCTCGAACGCCAGCATACCCTCCGTGAAGGTGAAGTAGGGAGTGGCGTTGAAGGATAGGGGAATGATCACCAGGATCGGCATGATCAGGAATAGGAACACGCAGCCGCAGATGACGCGGAAGAGATAGTACCAAGCCCGTTCCATCGGCGTTGCGTAGGGCGGCAGGGAGGAGACTTTTGCCATGGTGTCCTAGTTCCGTCCGCTCAGCCCAGGGTCAGGCGTTCGACGCCTACCAGCTTGTTGTAGAGCCAGTAAAGCGCCAGCACGCCGGCCAGAAGAATGCCGCCCAGCGCCGCAGCCAGGCCCCAGTTGAGCGACGACTGCATATGGAAGGCGATGAAGTTGGAAATCATCTGACCGTCCTGCCCGCCGACCAGGGCCGGCGTGATGTAGTAGCCGATCGCCAGGATGAAGACGAGCAGGCAGCCGGCCCCCACGCCGGGCAGCGTTTGTGGCGCATAGACCTTCCAGAAGGCCTGGAAACGCGGCGCGCCCAATGACTGCGCGGCTCGCATATGGCTCGGCGAAATGGTCTTCATGACGGAAAAGAGCGGCAGCACCATGAAGGGCAGCAGGATCTGCGTCATGGCGATCACCGTGCCTGTCTGGTTGTAGATCATCTGAATTCTATCGTTGTCGCCGACCAATCCGATCCAGACCAGGATGTCGTTGAGAACGCCCTCCGACTGCAGCAGGACGATCCAGGAGGTCGTGCGGACCAGCAGCGACGTCCAGAAAGGCAGCAGCACGAGAATCATCAGCACATTGCTGACCCGTGTCGGCTGCGTCGCCAGCAGATAGGATATCGGAAACCCGAGCAGCAGCGCCATCGACGTCACCAGCAGCGACATCCAGAGCGTACGGCCGAACAGCTGGACGTAGATCTGGCGCTGCTCCGCCTGCATCACGATGTCGCCGAACTCGTTATAGCGGCGGTCGACGGCCGCCAGATACTGCACGGCGTTGTAGACATTGCCGAGCCGCTGGATGGTTGCCCAGCTCTCCAGCTTGCCCCAATCCGCGTCGGCCTCGATCATCGCCTCCTTGAAGGGCGCTTCCATGCGCGCCGCCGAGCGGGCGGTTCGGGTCACGGCCGAGCGAATACCCGGTTTCTCATAATTCAGGCGGGTGGCGACGCGGCCGAGGTCGCCGCTGAAGCGATTCTCCCGAGCGAGTGCCAGTTCCTGGGCCAAGGCAGCAAATGCCTCTTCCGGCGGCAAGCCATCCTCGGCGCTCCAGTCTTCCAGCGTAGCCAAGGTGTTCGGTAGCACCCCCGACACCAGCGGGTCGTGCAGGCTGCGGAACAGCATTTGCCCGATTGGAAAAAGGAAGGTGATGGAGAGGAAAACCAGGAGCGGAGCGACCAGCAGGAAGGCACGGGTTTTGGCGCGAAACTCGACGCGGCCGAGCGCTTGCTTCAGCGGCGTGCCGTCGGCCGTGGTCAGCCGCTCGGGCTTGCCTGCGTCTCCAATGGCGATCTGCGCCATGAAGCCTGTCTCCGCTTCCTAAAGACCGACGCGGCCCGCGAGTCTCCAGACGATTCTTCTGGGGCGCCGCGACAGTGTCTCATAATCCGTTGCTTTACGGCTAGCGCGCCAGGGACGGGGCCGACCTGCTGGCCGGCCCCGCGCACCGACGGTCGCGACGGCCTGTCCTAGTTGACGAGCCAGGCGTTGAAACGCTCGTTCAATTCGTCCTGGTAGTCGGCCCAGAACAGGAAATCGTTCTGCAGCGCGTTTCCGAAGTTCTCCGGAGCTGTCGGCATGTGCGGGCCCATTTCGACACCGGCTTCGGCATGGGTGCCGATCAGCGGTACCGAAGACTTGCGTGCCGGACCGTAGGAGATCCAAGACGCCTGATCAGCCAGGCGCTGGGTATCGGTGGAGAACTTGATGAACTCCAACGCGGTTTCCTTGTTCGGTGCGCCGCGCGGGATCACCCAGAGATCGAGGTCCCAAACCTGGCCGTCCCAGACGATCTCGAAAGGCTTGCCTTCGGCCGCAATGGCGTTGAAGACACGTCCGTTGTAGGCGGTGGTCATCGCTACCTCACCGTCGGCCAGCATCTGCGGCGGCTGGGCCCCGGCTTCCCACCAGATCACCTCGTCCTTGATGGTATCGAGCTTGGCGAAGGCACGGTCGACGCCTTCGGGGGTCGAAAGCACCTCGTAGACCTCGCCTGCCGGTACGCCGTCGGCGATCAGGGCGAACTCGAGGTTGGCCTTGGGGGTTCTGCGCATGCCGCGCTTGCCCGGGAAGCCCTCCAGATCGAAGAAGTCGGCCATCGAGCTGGGCGCCGCATCGGAGAACTTAGTCGTATCGTAGGCATAGATCGTCGACCACACGATGGTCGCGACTGCGCAGTCGTGCAGCGTTCCCTCGAGGAAGTCGTCGGCGGCCGCCGTGCCGTCCGGCGCCGGCGGAAGCATCGCGTGGTCGAGTGGTTCAAGCAGGCCCTCGTCGCAGCCGCGGACGGCGTCCGACAGCTCGACGTCGACCAGATCCCAGGTGACGTTTCCGGCCTCGACCTGCGCCTTCACTTCGGCCAGGCCGCCGTTGTAGTCCGCCGAGACGATCTCGATCCCGGTCTGCTCCGTGAAGGGCTTGTGATAGGCCTCTACCTGACTCTTGGTATAGGCACCGCCCCAGGAGACGACTGTCAGAGGGTCGGCCTTGGCGGCTCCGGCTGCGAAGCCTGTCACCGCGACCACGGCGAGAGCCGCCGTGGTGGTGCGAAGCATGTGTTTCATCGATGGAACACTCCCTGCTTGTTACTGATGCCGGCTGTGCCGGCGTCTTGGCGGGCCCTTATCGGTCCGCGCCCAGTCGAACCGGCGTCCGCCGGTCCGCAACGCTGCACCCGGTTGTTGGGCGCAGGCGAATTCGCCATGCCGGAGCCGCTCACGCGTCCAGGGCTCGGCAATCTTCAATCTCCCAACCGACGCTTACGTCGACGCCCTCGCGCAGGTGGGCGTGTCCTTGCGCGTTGGGCACCTTCACGACGAACTCGTCGCTGCCGCACACGCTCACGCGTGTGCGAATGTGATCGCCGAGGTAGATCAGTTCCTCGACACGACCAGCGAAGATATTGGGGAGGCTGCCCGGCGCAGGGTCGATCATGACGCGCTCGGGACGCAGCGACAGGGTCGTCTTGGAGCCTTGCCCGCTCAGCAAGTTGACGGGCAAGGCTTGTACCTCGCCGCTGCCGTTGTCGAGGGTGACCGTGCAGGCATTGGACCCGTTGAGCTTGCTGACCGTGCCGTGCAACGTATTGTTTTCGCCGATAAACTGGGCAACGAACGCGTTCTGCGGCCGCTCATAGAGGTCGGCCGGAGTATCGAGCTGCTGGATGATGCCGTCGTTGAAGACCGCGATGCGGTTGGACATGGTCAGGGCCTCGGACTGGTCGTGGGTCACGTAGACCACGGTGACGCCGAGACTGTCGTGAATATGCTTGATCTCGAACTGCATCTGCTCGCGCAGCTGCTTGTCGAGCGCGCCCAGCGGTTCGTCCATCAGAACCAGAGTCGGCTCGAAAACCAGAGCGCGAGCCAGCGCGACCCGTTGCTGTTGGCCGCCAGAGAGCTGGGCCGGTCTGCGCGTTTCGTAGCCGTCGAGCTGCACCATCTCGAGCGCGCGCTCCACCCGCTTTTCCGTCTCGGCTTTGGAGACCTTGCGGACCTGCAAAGGGAAGGCAAGGTTCTCGGCCACCGTCATATGCGGGAAGAGGGCGTAGTTCTGGAACACCATGCCGATGTCGCGCTTGTGAGGCGGAACGTTCGCGAGAGACCGGCTGCCAAGCCGGATTTCCCCGTGCGTCGGTGCCTCGAATCCGGCCAGCATCATCAACGACGTCGTCTTGCCCGAGCCGGAGGGGCCGAGCATGGTCAAGAATTCGCCGCGCGCGATCTCGATGTTCAGATTCTTCACGACCAGCGTTTCGCCGTCGTAGCTCTTCTGAACCTCGATGAACTCGACGAGTACGTCGCCTCGATCGATCATGCCTGGTACTTGGCCCCCTTCGTTCGCGTCATTGCGATCCGGGCCCGCCTAACCTGTTCGATAGCTTTTAACGAGCCGCGTCGTTGGTGCGCGGTTTCAACTGGCGAATGCTAGACAAAGCGCCCTTGGAATTCGAGAGGTTTTTTGCGCTGCGGAAAGCGCTGATCCCGGGAAGATCGCTCAAGCCACGGCGGAAATGCCCGGTCACACGTTCGTGACGACGGCATCCGCCAACCTCTTTCCAGTCAGTTGCAACGCGGGCCGTCGATGCACGTAAGGGGCATCGACGGGACCTTTACTCCGCCGCGAGATGCTGACTTCCAGCCCAACTCTCGGTTTCGTCCAGTGCCCGGCCGAAGCGCTCGAGCAACTTGTCGATTCCCGTTTCGTCGATGATCATCGGTGGGCAGAAGGCCATCTGGTCGCCAAGATTGCGGATGATCAGGCCATGCTCCTGGCAGCGCTCGTAGCAGTAGGTGCCGACCGCGCCGACGGGGTCGAACGGGTGTTTACCGGCCTTGTCCGCCACCAGTTCGATGCAGCCGATCAGACCGATGCCGCGCACCTCGCCAACCAGCGGATGGTCGGCGAAGCGGCGCAGCCCAGTCTGGAGCCGCTCGCCCATGCGTGCCGCGTTGCCGACCAGATCCCGCTCTTCGATGATCTTCAGGTTCTCCAGCGCGACTGCGGTCGCTACCGGATGGCCGCTGGCGGTGTAACCGTGTCCGAAGGTGCCGATCTTCGCCGTATTGTCAGCGACCGCCTGATAGATCTTGTCGGAGAAGAGCAGGGCGGCCAGCGGCATGTAGCTGGAGGTGAGCTGCTTGGAGCAGACCACCATGTCCGGCTCGATACCATAGGTCGTCGAGCCCCAGAGTTGCCCGGTGCGGCCAAAGCCGTTGATGACCTCGTCGGCGATGATCAGAACGTCGTACTTCCGGCAGACGGTTTGAATCTTCTGCCAATAGCTCTTGGGCGGCGTGATCACGCCGCCGGCTCCCATTACCGGCTCGCCGATAAAGGCGGCGACGGTTTCCGGGCCTTCGGACAGGATCATCTGTTCCAACTCGCCGGCCAAGCGAGACGCGAACTCTTCCTCGCTCTCGCCCTCCCAGCCGAACCGCCAGTGGTGCGGACAGGCGGTGTGCAGGATGTTCTTGATCGGCAGGTCGAAGTCTTTGTGGTTGTAGGGCAGTCCGGTCAGGCTGCCCGAGGCGATGGTGATGCCGTGGTAGCCCTTGATCCGCCCAATGATCTTCTTCTTTTCCGGCCGTCCGAGCGCGTTGTTGTAGTACCAGACCAGCTTGATGGCTGTGTCGTTCGCCTCCGACCCCGAGCTGGTATAGAAGACCTTGGACATCTTGCCCGGCGCCATGGCCAGCAGGCGCTCGGAGAGCTCGATGGAAGGCTCGTGGCTCTTGTGCGCGAAGGAGTGGTAATAGGGCAGCTTGGCCATTTGGGCGCGTGCCGCCTCGATCAGACGGTCCTCGCCGAAGCCGACTGCGACCGACCAGAGGCCGGCCAAACCCTCGATATACTCCTTGCCGGCATCGTCGTAGACGTGGATGCCCTTACCCTCGCGGATCACCATCGCACCCTTGTCCTCATGCTTGCGGGCATTGGTGTAGGGGTGGAAGTTGACCGCCACGTCACGGAAGGATGGCGAGTTGGGACGATCGACCATAGCGAAGGTAACTCCTAGATTCGGCACTGCCTGTTGACGGTCGTCTAATATTTATACGGTAGCCTATCGCTCTCTTCCACCCGGCAGCAAGGGCAGGAAAGTGCTTGGATCGCTCGCGCCGCGACGTTAGGACAAGCTGCCGCCGCCGCCGGACAGCCCTCTCGATATGATTTCCAACTTCTATCTTTTGCTTCAGGCGATCGCGATCGGCTTTGTCGTAGCCGCGCCGGTCGGTGCCGTCGGCGCGATCTGCATCCGCCGATCCCTGCACGGGCATCGCTTCGAAGCCTTGCTTTGCGGCCTCGGCTCGGCCATTGCCGATGGTGTTTTTGCGGCGATCGCCGCCCTGGGGCTGTCACTCGTCATCAAATGGCTCGAAGACCATCACGGCGAACTGAGTCTGGTCGGTGGCGTCTTTCTGCTCGGCTACGGCCTCTACATGATCATTCACGCGCCGAAGCTGTTGGGCCGGCAGGCTTTGACCGAGCAGGAGGAGGCCGACCTCAGCCCCTGGTCGCTGGCCGGCCTGCTGAATCGTCTCGGCATGGTCTTCAGCGGGTTCGGGCTGACGATCATCAATCCGGCTACCTTCCTGGGATTCATGGGCGCTTTCGCCGGCCTTGGCGTGCTCGGGCCGTCCGGCGAAGCCGAAACCTGGGCCAAGGGAACGACGCTTGTGCTTGGTGTCGCGGCTGGTTCGACCCTCTGGTGGCTGACCTTGATCGCCGCGTCCAGCGCGGTGCGGCGTAACGTCTCGGGCAATATCATCGTCCAGGTCAACCGTGTGCTTGGGCTGATTGTTGCCACGGTCGGGGTGCTCGCGCTGTTCCAGGTCTTCTGATCCAGACGCCTCGGTTTCGGTCGGCCGCCACCGTTTCGGCGCGTGAAAGCGTTCCCTTGGGATGACGGCAAGCGACCCCAGTTCGACCGGCACGTCGAGCGACGCGAGGTATACCGTCTGGATCAGAATCCCGGCCGGCGCGCTTCCCGGGGCAAGCTTCTGCGCGTGGACCCGCTGGACTTTCGGGAGGTCCGCAGGAGCAAACGCATACCGGCCTCGATGATGGTTTGGCTGGGGCAGGCCCGTCCGCTTTACAGGTCTCCTCCAGGGTTTGACTCCCGTGGCCGATACCGTTGGTATGGACACAGTCCCGTATGCTGTCGATGAAGGCTCCTATGACATTGCTTTTGATTGAAAACACCCTGTTGTTCGATGGCTTCGAGCCTGAGCTGCGGGAGGGTGCCGCCGTGCTGGTGGAAGACGGCATGGTCAAGGAGGTGGCGGAGGGCGCGATCGGAACCGGATCCGCCGAGGTGACGCGGATCGACGCCGGCGGTCGCGTCCTGATGCCGGGCCTGATCGACGCTCATTTCCACGCGGTCGCGGCCGATCCGAATATCGCGCGCCTGGAGACCATGAGCGCCTACCACATCGGCCAGTACGCGCGCGGGTTTTTGGAGGCCGCCTTGCGGCGGGGCTTTACCACGGTGCGCGATGCCGGCGGCGCCGACTTCGGCTTGGCGCTTGCGGTCGAGACCGGCTTGATCGAGGGACCGCGGCTCTATTACTCCGGCAAGGCGCTGACGCAAACCGGCGGTCATGCCGACTTCCGCGAGCGCGCCGCCGAACACCCTGCCTTCTGTCTCTGCGGGCAGCACGGCAATGTCATGGGCGTGATCGCCGATGGCGTCACGGAGGTGCGCCGCGCGGCGCGTGAGGAACTGCGCAAGGGCGCGACCCAGATCAAGATCATGGCCTCCGGCGGTGTCGCCAGCCCGGCCGATCCGATCTGGAATCTGCAGTACTCGGAGGAAGAGATCGCGGCGGCCGTTTGGGAGGCCGAAAGCTGGAAGACCTACGTGATGGCGCACGCCTACACGCCGGAAGCGATCCGGCGCTGTGTCGAATTGGGTGTCAAGTCGATCGAGCACGGGAATCTGATCGATGCGGAGACCGCGGCGCTGTGCCGGGATCGCGACGCCTGGGTGGTGCCGACCTTGGCGACCTACGATGCGCTGGCCGAGGAAGGCAGCGCCCTTGGCCTGCCGGCGGTCAGCATCGCCAAGGTTGCCGATGTGCGTACGACCGGCCTGGAGGCGTTGGAGATCTTGAAGGCGGCCGGCGTCAAGATGGGCTTCGGCAGCGACCTGCTGGGCGAGATGCATCGCCACCAATCGCGCGAGTTTCTCATCCGCGCCGAGGTCCTGTCGCCCCTGGAGGTCCTGCGGCAGGCCACCAGCGGCAATGCTGAGTTGATGAATCGCACCGGGAAGCTCGGTTGCGTCGCGCCCGGAGCCTATGCCGATCTGCTGCTGATCGACGGCAATCCCTTGGCCGATTTGGAATTGCTGCAGGATCAGGGACGGCACATGCCGCTGATCGTCAAGGCTGGCGAGATTTACAAAAATACACTGTGATAGATGGGATACGAAGACGCCCGTTCGGGGTCGGCGGACGGTGATTTCCGCTTGTTCCGTCGCCCAAAGGGGGCATAGGTTACGGCTCAGTGAAACGGGCAACCCTCACCGTTTCGCCCGTCGGCAAGAGGTTCGGTTCTGATTGCTCGGATCCGCGTCCGCTTACCGAAGCGGGATTAAGAAGGGATCATGAAAGCGGTCAATGGCCAGGTGCCGTCGGACTGCGCAGGGATTGAGTTACAGGGAGACAGCTATGCGATACCGTCTGGGACTGGTCGCTGCTGTGGCTGCCGTTGCGGCTCTCACATTGTCGCCGACGCAAGACGCGCAGGCGCAGGAGAAGGTGTTCCGCTACGCCACCACGGGCGATGTCTTGGGTCTGGACCCCCATTCGAACAACGAGGGTCCGACCAACACCATGAAGGGCAACATCTACGGCCTGCTGATCCATCGGAAGCCGGACCTCTCGTTGGAGCCCGACTTGGCGGTCAGTTGGGAAAACGTCGATGACGTGACCTGGCGCTTCGCTTTGCGCGAGGGCGTCACCTTCCACAACGGCAATCCCTTCACCGCCGACGACGTGGTCTATTCTTTCGAACGCCAGTCGCAGGAAACCTCCGATATGTCCTTCGCGATCGCCACGATCGAGGAGGTGCGGAAGGTCGACGACTATACGGTGGAGATCGTCACTAACGGTCCGGACCCGATCCTGCTGCTCAACATGCCCAACTTCTACATCATGGATAAGGAGTGGGTTGAGGAGAACAACTCCTTCGAGGTTGTGCGCGGTGCCGGCCAGACGAACTTTCCGAACGTCAACGCCAATGGGACCGGCCCCTACCGCGTGGTCGAGTGGGTTCAGGACAACCGGCTGGTTCTCGAGCCTTTCGAGGGTTACTGGAACGCTGACGGCATGATGTCCAACATCGACCGTGCCGTTCTGACGCCGATCCCCAACGACGCCACGCGCGTGGCGGCGCTGCTGTCCGGCGAGATCGACATGATGTATCCGGTGCCGTTGCAGGATATTCCCCGTCTCCAGAACGAGGCGGACGTGGACGTTCTCGAGGGACCCGAGCTTCGGACCATCTTCCTCGGCTTCGATCAGTGGCGCGATGAGCTGCTCGACATGCCGGGCACCGGCCAGAACCCCTTCAAGGACCAGCGGGTTCGCGCGGCCTTCGCCCATGCCATTGACCTGCAGGCGATCCAGCGCGTCGTGATGCGCGGCGCTTCCACGCCGACCGGCCTCATGGTTGCGCCGGGCATCAACGGCTTCGTCGAGGATCTCAATACCCCCTACGAGTACAATCCCGACAGGTCGCGGGAACTGCTCGAGGAAGCGGGCTTCGCCGACGGTTTCCCGGTCACTCTCGATTGCCCGAACGATCGCTACGTCAATGACGAGGCCATCTGCAACGCCGTGATCCCGATGCTCGAGCGGATCGGAATCAACGTCAGCCTGAACGCGCAGACCAAATCCCTGCACTTCAACAAGATCGGCCGGGCCGAGGAAAACAACACCAGCTTCTTCATGCTGGGTTGGACGCCGGGCTCCTACGACTCGCTGAACCCGCTGATGCAGCTCATGACCACCGGCGCGCCGGGTCACGGTGACTGGAACAGCGGTCGCTACAACAATCAGCAGGTCATGGATCTGGCCGAGCGGATCAAGACGGAGATGGATCCGGAAGCCCGCCAGGCTTTGATCACCGAGGCCTTCCAGATCCATCAGGATGATGTCGGTCACGTTCCGCTGCACCAGCAGGCCTTGGCCTGGGGCGTGCGGACGGACACCGTGGCCGAGATCATCCAGCGTCCCTTCAACGACGTGGACCTGCGCTACGTCGTGATGCAGTAACGCCTTCGGGCGCGGGGCGGCGGCCCGGAGAGAGACCCTCCGGGCCGCCGTTGTTTTTTCGCATCCTGTTAGGCTGCGCGGCAAAAGGGCGGCATCAGACCGCTCGGGCAGACTAAGGATGAACGTCAGGGAGCTTCGTGGCAGATGTTCGCCTTCGTCATCCAGCGTTTGTTCCAGGCCGTCCTGGTCATGCTGGTCGTCGCCTTCGTATCTTTCTCGCTGTTCCAGTTCGTCGGCGATCCGATCAACAACATGGTTGGTCAGGACGCGACGCAAGAGCAGCGCGAGGCTTTGCGCGAACGGCTCGGCCTCAACGATCCCATCCCGATCCAGTTCGTCAACTTCGTCGGTAACGCGGCGCAGTTTCAATTCGGTCTGTCATACCGCCTTGGCATCCCTGTCGAAGACATCATCGCCCAACGTCTGCCGGCGACCATCGAACTCGTCTTGGTCTCCGCGATCATTGCCTTGGTGGTCGGTGTGCCGATGGGGGTCTATACGGGGCTTAACCGCAATTCACCGATATCCAAGGTCTTTCTGACGGTATCGCTGATCGGAATCTCTCTGCCGACCTTCCTGATCGGTATCCTTCTGATCCTGATCTTCGGGGTTTGGCTGGCCTGGTTGCCGACCTTCGGGCGCGGCGGAACGATCGACCTCGGCTGGTGGGAAACCTCCTTCCTCACCCTGCAGGGCTGGCGCTCCCTGGTGCTTCCGGCGATTACCCTGGCGCTGTTCCAGCTGACGCTGATCATGCGTCTGGTTCGCGCCGAGATGCTGGAGGTTCTGCGCACCGACTACATTAAGTTCGCGCGGGCGCGGGGGCTGTCGAACCGGGCGATCAACTTCGGCCATGCCCTCAAGAACACGCTGGTTCCGGTGATCACCATCATCGGGCTGCAGATCGGCTCGCTCCTGGCGTTTTCGATCATTACCGAGACGGTCTTTGCCTGGCCGGGCATGGGCCTTCTGATTATTCAGGCAATCCAGTTCGCCGACATTCCGGTGATGAGCAGCTACCTGGTGCTGATTGCGCTGTTCTTCGTCGTCATCAATCTGATCGTCGACCTGCTTTACTACGTGGTCGACCCGCGGCTGCGCGTCGAGCGCGGCGGCGGCGGGCATTAGGGGAGGCGTAACGGCATGGCCGAAGTGGCACGAGAGCCAGGTGGCGCAGGTGCAGCACCGCAGCTCACCCTTGCCGGCAAGATCGCCGACGGTTGGCACCGGTTTCTCGATTCGGATGTTTTCTACTCCTTCAAACGGTCGCCGCTCACGATCGTCGCCTTCGCCGTAACGGTGCTGTTGTTCCTGGGGGCTTTCCTCGCTCCCTGGGTCGCGCCTCACGACACCACCAACATGGCAAGCCTCAATTTGATGGACGCCTTCAAGCCGCCGGCCTGGTCTTCCGGCGGCGACGCGAGTTTTCCCCTTGGAACCGACGATCAGGGCCGGGACATGCTGTCGGGCATCATGTTCGGCATGCAGGCCTCTCTGGTGATCGGCTTCGCCTCCGTGGTGCTGGCGGCCATCATCGGCACGATCCTGGGCTTGATTTCCGGCTACGTGGGTGGGCGCGTCGACAGTGTGATCATGCGCTTCGCCGATATTCAGTTAACCTTTCCGGCGATTCTGATCGCGCTGCTGGTGGACGGCATCGTCGGCTCGGTGCTGCCGCGCAACACCGCCGAGGAGTTGACCTATCCAGTACTGATTCTGGCGATCGCCTCGTCTCTCTGGGTCAACTTCGCCCGCACGGTCCGCGGCTCCACCCTGGTCGAGAAGAACCGCGAGTACGTGCAGGCTGCCAAGGTGATCGGCATCCATCCGGCGCTGATCATGGTGCGCCATGTGCTGCCCAACGTCATGGGGCCGGTGCTGGTGATCGGGACTCTTTCGCTGGCGCTGGCCGTTTTGACGGAAGCGACGCTCTCGTTTCTCGGCGTCGGCATTCCCTCGTCCGAGCCGTCGCTCGGTACGCTGATCCGGATCGGCCAGGAGTATCTCTTTTCCGGCGAGTGGTGGATGACCATCTTCCCTGGAGTGGCGCTGGTCATCCTGGTCCTGGCCGTCAACCTACTGGGCGATTGGTTGCGCGACGCCCTGAACCCGAAGTTGCGCTGATGTCGGATTTGGATCGAACCCCTCTCCTGGAAGTCCGTGACCTGCGGGTCGAGTTTCCGACGCGCCGCGGGACACTGGTGGCCGTGAATGGTGTGTCCTTCGACATCAAGGAGGGCGAGGTGCTGGGTGTCGTCGGCGAGTCCGGCGCCGGCAAGTCGCTCACCGGCTCGGCCGTGATCGGGCTGTTGGAGCCGCCGGGCCGCATCGCGGCCGGTGAGGTGCTGCTGAAGGGGCGGCGGATCGACAATCTGTCCTACCGAGAGATGCGCCAGATCCGCGGCCGCGAAATCGGCATGGTCTTCCAGGATCCGCTGACCAGTCTCAACCCGCTCTACACGGTCGGCCGGCAGCTCGTCGAGACGATCCAGACGCATCGAAACATCTCCGAGGATGCGGCGCGCAAGCAGGCCATCGACTTGCTGTCCGAGGTCGGCATTCCGGCCCCGGAACGCCGCATCGATCAGTATCCGCACCAGTTCTCCGGCGGCATGCGCCAGCGTGTCGTCATTGCCTTGGCACTTTGCGTCAACCCGAAGCTGGTGATCGCCGACGAGCCGACCACCGCGCTCGACGTATCGATCCAGGCTCAGATCATCAAGCTCCTCAAGCGGATGTGTAAGGAGCATGGGGCGGCCGTGATGCTGATCACCCACGACATGGGCGTGATCGCCGAAACGGCGGATCGGGTGGCGGTGATGTACGCCGGTCGAATCGCGGAGATCGGTCCGGTCCGCGATGTGGTACAGAACGCCAAACACCCCTACACCCACGGCCTGATGGGCTCGATTCCGATGATCGGGCACGACACGGAGCGGCTGACTCAGATCGAGGGGTCGATGCCGCGTTTGACCGAAATTCCGCAAGGCTGCGCTTTTAACCCGCGCTGTCCGAACGTCCACGACCGTTGCCGCGTGGAACGGCCGGAGCTGATCTCCGTGGACCGCACCCAAGTCGCCTGTTGGCTGTTCGACGAAGGCGCGAAGAAAGCGGCCGAATAGAGTGGGCCGGAGGATCTGATGTCGCAAATTGCCGAAGATGTCCGGGAAAAGGCTGGGACTCAGACCCAGTCAGGCGCGGGTGAGCAACCACTGCTCCAGGTGCAGGACCTGGCTCGCTACTTCGACGTTTCGCCGCCTTGGCTCAATCGCGTTCTGGAGAACGAGCCCCGCTCGATCCTGAAGGCGGTTGATGGCGTCTCCTTCGATATTCCACGCGGCAAGACTTTCAGTCTGGTCGGCGAATCCGGCTGCGGCAAGTCGACGGTGGCGCGCTTGGTGGTCGGGCTCTATCAGCCGACCCGCGGGACCGTACATTTCGAAGGCGTCGACCTGGCTTCGCTAAAAACCCGCAAGCAGCAGGCGCCGGTCCGCAAGCGCTTCCAGATGATCTTTCAGGATCCTTTCGCCAGCCTCAATCCGCGCTGGCGGGTCGCCGACATCATCGCGGAGCCGATCCGTGCGCATGGCATCATGAGCGATGACGGTCAGATCCGGCGGCGGGTCGGCGAGCTTCTGGAACAGGTTCGTCTCTCCGCCCGTGACGGCGAGAAGTTTCCGCACGAGTTCTCCGGCGGGCAACGCCAGCGCATCTCCATTGCGCGCGCGCTGGCGTCCAACCCGGAATTCCTGGTTTGCGACGAGCCGACCTCGGCGCTCGACGTCTCCGTACAGGCGCAGATCCTCAATCTGATGAAGGAGCTCCAGAAGGATCTGGGGCTGACCTATCTCTTCATCAGCCACGACTTGGCGGTGGTCTATCACATCTCCGACTACGTCGGGGTCATGTACCTGGGCCGTTTGGTCGAGTGGGGCGAGGCACATCGCGTCTTCTTCAATCCACAGCATCCCTACACGCGCATGCTGTTGGACGCGATCCCCGACTTGGAGATGACCGGACGGCAACGGATTCCTGTGGCTGGCGAGGTTCCCAGCCCGATCCACCCGCCGAGCGGCTGTCACTTCCATCCGCGCTGCCCTTTCGCGGAGGACCGCTGTCGCAGCGAAACACCGAAGACGCTCGACTTCGCAGCCGGCGGCCAGGTGCGCTGCCATGCGGCCGAGGAAGGCCGGCTGCCGCCGCCGGACGAGAGTGGCGCTCTGCACGCCCATCGTGACGAGACCTAGGGGCATGGGGCGCGAGCCGACAGCCCTGACGCCGGGCCGACTGCTCCGCCGCTGCGGTCTCCTTCTCGCCTTCCTTGCCCTAAGCGCCTTGCCGGCCGGCACGCCTCGCGCGGCGGGTGGGGCGGGGACCTTGACCATCGGCGTGACCCAGTTCCCTTCGACGCTGCATCCCAACATCGATTCGATGCTGGCCAAGAGCTACCTGCAGGGCATGACCCTGCGTCCGCTCACCCACTACGATCACGATTGGGAGGTGGTCTGCTTCCTCTGTACCGAGGTTCCGAGCCTGGAAGCGGGATCTGCGGTTCTGGAGACGACGCCGGACGGCGGCGAGGGGATCGCAGTCACTTACAGCATCCATCCCGAGGCGACCTGGGGCGACGGCACTCCGGTCACGACCGAGGACGTGCTCTTTACCTGGGACGTCGGCCGGCATCCGCAGTCCGGTGTCAGTAACTTCGAGCTTTACCGGCGCATCCTCGACATCACGGTGATCGACGACAAGACCTTCACCTTCCATGCCGACCGCGTCACCTTCGAATACGGCTCCTCCGCCGATTTTCGGGTGCTGCCTGCGCACATTGAGCGGCCGATTTTCGAGTCGGACCCGGCAAGCTATCGTACGCGCACGGCCTTCGACAGCGATCCGACCAATCCCGGCTTGGCTTTTGGGCCCTATAAGGTCGTCTCGATGACTCCAGGGGCCGAGGTCGCGCTGGAGCCGAACGAGACGTGGTTCGGCGCACCGCCGGCTTTCGATCGCATCGTCGTGCGGGTGATCGAGAACACGCCGGCGCTGGAGGCGAACCTGCTGTCCGGCGCCATCGACATGGTTCCCGGCGCGATGGGTCTGACCGTCGACCAGGCCTTGGCCTTCGAACAGCGCCACGGCGACGACTGGAACGTGCTTTTCAAGCCGGGTCTGGTGTACGAGCACATCGATCTGATGCTCGACAACCCGATCCTGGCCGACCGGCGTGTTCGTCAGGCCCTGCTGCATGGCATCGACCGCGACGCCATCAGCGAGCGGCTCTTCGCGGGCCGCAATCCCGTGGCCGACGGCAATGTCAGCCCGCTCGACTGGGTCTATAGCGAAGCTGTCCCGACCTACGCCTTCGATCCTGCGCGGGCCGGCGACTTGCTCGAAGAGGCGGGCTGGACTCGTGAGGGCGGCAGCGGCGTTCGGCGCAACGCGGCGGGCGAACCCTTGCGCCTGGAAATCATGACCACGGCCGGCGATCGCACGCGCGAACTGGTACAGCAGGTGATCCAGAGCCAGCTGCAGGACATCGGTGTCGAGCTGACCATTCGCAATGAGCCGGCGCGGGTGTTCTTCGGTCAGACCGTGAGCCAGCGGCGCTTTAGCGGCCTGGCCATGTTCGCCTGGTTCTCAAGCCCCGAGAATGTGCCGCGGACCACGCTGCATTGCGAGCAGATCCCGACGGAGGAGAACAGCTGGGGCGGTCAGAACTATCCCGGCTACTGCACGCCCGAAATGGATGCGTTGATCGACCGGATCGAGGTGGAGCTCGACCGTGAGGCGCGGGCGGAACTCTGGGCCGAGCTGCAGCGGCTTTATGCCACCGATCTGCCGGCTCTGCCGCTCTATTGGCGTGCTCAACCTTATGTCCTGCCGCCTTGGCTGGAGGGGCTGCGTCCGACCGGTCACATGGGCCCCACCACCTTGTGGGTCGAGGAGTGGCGCCGCGCCGAGTGAGCTTGGGTTTTCAGCCGCGACGTCGGGACCGCTCCCGGTCTCACTCACGCCTCGCGGACCCCTTCCGCTCTATCGGTCGAGCGGGAAGACCGGCCTCGGAACGTTTTGGTAGGGCAAGGCAGCCAGATTGGGCGTGCAGAGCGCGCCGCTGTCGCAGACGATCACGCGGGCGGCGATCGGTTCGAAGGCGGCGCGAAAATGCTGCATCGACTTCAACGCCACCGTGGCCTTGGCAAGAGGGTCGATCCCAAAGGCCCGGAACTGCTCGAGATCCAGCATCTGAGACCCATTGGTCACGATGAGAATCTCGATTCCCGCAACGGACAGCACGGCTGTCGGCCCCCAACTCCGCTTCAGACCACGGAGAATCGGCCCGCTGCCCACATAGTTGCCGTCGCTGAGGAGCCTGAGCGTTCCGGTGACCGTGAGAGGAGGGCCGCCATAGCGCGGGTCGGTTCTGCCGCCGAGCGCGATGGTGACCGTCTCGCCTGGCTTTCGGCCGGCCAGGTCGCGCACCGCCTGGCCATCTACCATTGGCCCGAAACAGGCATTCTCGGCACCTGCCTCCAGGAGAGCTGAGAGAAGCAGGGTGGCATCGCCATAGGCGCCGCCACCGGGATTGTCCGAATAGTCGGCAAGAACGACGGGACCGCCGTCGCCGTCATGGGCGCGGCATTCGGCGGCAGCTTCGTCCACGCTTAGAAAGTTGCTCAGAACCTCGCCGCGTCGGGTCCAGATGTCGTCGGCGATCTCCTCGGCCAGTCGCTTATGCGGTGCGGCATCGCCCTGATAGGTTACCAGAACGGTAGGTCCGACCTCGGCAACATCGGCATTGCCGAAGCCGGCATTGATGCTGACGGCGAAGGCGTCGGGATGGGTTTCGTGGGCGCGTGCGCGCTCTAGCCGTTCGATCATCGGGCCGCGATCGGTTCGCCCGCCGTTCACTTCCTCGAGCATCGGGCGATGGACGCGCAGAGTCCGGGGTGAAATCTCGCCAGCCATCGCCGAGTGTAGAATCTCGCCGGCCTGAGTTGCGATGTCCCGCATGTCGACATGCGGATAGGTTTTGTACGACAGGACGATCTCCGCCAGTTTGCACATCCGACGTGTCACATTGGCGTGAGGATCGAGAGTGATTGCTATCGGTATCTCTGACCCGACGATCTCACGGAGCCGAGCCAGAATATCGCCTTCCGCATCCTCGCTCTCCTCCGACACCATCGCGCCGTGCAGTGCTAGAAGAATACCATCGAACGGCTGCGCGCGGGCGAGCTCCAGCAGCGGCTCGGTGATCTTGACCAGCGCACGGCGCGTGACGCGCCCGGCCGGAGGCGCAGAGGTACTGACGGCATGCATCACACGCCAATGGCGGGTGCGTGCCACGTCGAGAAAGCCCGCGAGTTCGGTATTGGCATCCCCGCGCTGGGAAATTGCCTCATCGCCCAGCAGATAGTAGCGGTCCGCGAAGGCGGTAGAATCCGTCGGACGAACTGAAAAAGTGTTGGTCTCATGCGATATCTCGGCCGTGAGCACACGGAAGGACATGGGTCTGCTCAGTCGATCGGATGATGGCAGGAAATCTGGTGTCCACCGCCGATGTCGGTCAAAGGCGGCCGATGGTTTCGGCAGAGGTCGGTCGCCGCCGGGCAGCGTGGAGCAAAGGCGCAGCCCGGGATGACAGCGAAGGGGCTGGGAATTTCCCCGCTAAGCATGGTGATCACCTTGCGTCGTGCCGGGTCAGGCTCGAAGTTGCTGTCGAGCAGAGCACGCGCGTAGTGATGCCGCGGTATCGCTGTCGCTCCTGGCAAAATCTCCATGACCCGGCCGAGATACATGACGACGACTCGGTCGCAGAAGTACCGGACCAGGCTCAGATCATGGCTGATAAAGAGATAGGTGAGACCGAGATTTTCCTTCAGCGCCTCGAGCAAGTCGATGATCTGTGCCTGGATCGAGACGTCTAGCGAGGCCGTCGGTTCGTCGAGTACGAGGAACGATGGCCGGAGCGCCAGTGCCCGGGCGATCCCCACCCGTTGCTTCTGCCCGCCCGACAATTGATGCGGAAAGCTTGCGACCATGCGCGGGCTGAGACCGACCATGGAGATCAGTTCCTCGACGGCCCGATCCGCCTCGGCGGCACTCTGCTGGACGCCCTGTACCTGAAACGGTTCCAGTAGCGCGCGGCGAATGCTGTAGCGCGGATCGATGGCGGAGTAGGGGTCCTGAAACACCATTTGCATCCGCCGCCGCAGCTTGCGCATTGCTGCCGGTGACTGGGTGGCGATGTCGATGCCGTCGAACGTGATCGTACCGCTGGTCGCATCGATCAGACGCAGCACCAGTCTGGCCAGGGTGGACTTGCCGCACCCGGACTCTCCGACCACGCCCGTGACCTGCCCGCGCGGCACCTCGAGCGAGACATCGTTCACCGCCCGCATGGTCCGCCGAGGCTTCATCAATCCGCCTCCGGAGGAGAACTCGCGCACCAGCCTGTCGATGGTTACGAGACTGTCGGTGGTTGCGAGACTATCGGCGGCAGTTTCCATCGGATCAAGCCTCGCTCAGGTGGCAGGCGGCAAGACCTGATGTCTTCCGTTCCAGCGGTGGAACCGCCGTGCGGCAAAGGTCTTCTGCCAGTAGGCAACGCGGGTTGAAGCGGCAGCCCGCCGGATAGTCGAGAATGCTTGGAACGGCACCGTGGATGCCCTTGAGACTGCCGGACGCCTGTCCTTGCCGAGGAATGCAGCCGATCAGCTCGCGGGTATAGGGGTGTTTGGGATCGGTGAAGATCGCATCGACCGTATTCGTCTCGGCGACACGGCCGGCGTAGAGCACGACAACCCGGTCGCAAGCCTGCGCCACGACACCCATGTCGTGGGTGATCAACAGCAGCGCCAGCCCTCGGTCGCGCACCAGTTCGACCATGATCTGGATGATCTGGGCTTGAATGGTCACGTCGAGCGCGGTTGTCGGCTCATCGGCGATAATCAGATCGGGTCCGGCGGCCAGCGCCATGGCTATGACAATTCTTTGCTTCATGCCGCCCGAAAGCTGATGGGGATAGGCGCCATGAATCGCCTCCGGCTCCGGGATCCGCAACTGGCTGATCAGATCGATGCTGCGCGCTTTCGCTGCTGGGGCATCGAGACCCAGATGGAGTGTGGACACCTGGTCGATCTGCGCCCCGATTCGGATGATGGGGTCGAGCGAGGTCATCGGGTTCTGGCTGATCAGAGCGATACGGCGGCCGCGCAGACGCCGAAGGTCGGCTTCGCGCAGGCCGACGAGTTGGGTTCCGTCGAAGACGATCGACCCCTTGACGATCGTGCCACCTATACGGGGCAAGAGCCCCATGACGGACATTGCCGTCAAGGACTTCCCGGAGCCGGACTCCCCGACGAGACCCAGGATTTCGCCTTTGTCGATATCGAAGGATACGCCCTCGATCGGGTCGAGTTCGCCAATGGAGACCGAAACTTCGTGCACTGAGAGTAGCGGCATCTCAATTGCTCCTAAGCCGGCTCCGGATATCCATCGCTTCAATCAGCGCATCGCCGAAGAGGTTGATTGCTATCACGGTGATGGCGATGGCCAAGCCGGGGAAGATGATGATCCAGGGCGCGATGAAGATCTGCGCCGTTCCACTCGACATCATCGCGCCCCAGCTTGGAGTTGGTGGTTGCGCACCCAGACCGAAGAAGCCGAGCGTGGCTTCGAGGATGATGGCGTCACCGGTCGCCAGCATGCCGGCCACGATGACCGGTGTCAGCGCGTTCGGCAGAAGGTGGCGGAAGATGATGTGTGCATGACCGGCTCCCAGACTGGCGGTTGCCTCGACATAGGTCTCGTTCTTCAGCGCCATGATCTGCGCACGCGTGAGTCGGGTGAACTGCGCCAAGTAGGCGATGCTGATGGCAACCATCGTGCTTTGCAGGCCGGGACCGATGATGGCGATCAGGATCAATGCGATCAAAATCTCGGGAAACGACCAGGTCAGGTCCACCACGGCCGTCACCGCCCGGTCGAACGCACCGCCGAAGTATCCGGCCAACGAGCCGAGAGTCATGCCCACGACGACGGAAATGCCAATCGAACTGACCGCTACGGTCAGTGACGTACGCGCACCGTAGACGATGCGCGAGAGCAGATCTCGGCCGAATTCGTCCGTCCCCATCCAGTTCGCCCAATTCGGCCCGCTGTTGGAGCCCGGCAGGTTCTGGATGTCGTAGGCGTAGGGCGCGATCAGCGGCGCAAAGAGCGCACAGGCGATCACCAGCAGCAAGACCGAGGCGGAAACGGCCCCGCGCGGAGAACGAAGCGCCGTCGCGACGGCGGTCAATCCAGCCATGTCACTTGATCCTTTCACGGACGCGCGGATCCATTGCCGCTTGCATCACGTCGCCCAGCAGCGTGCCGAGCATCACGGCGATGGCGAGCATCAGAAGAGCGCCCTGCACCACCGGATAGTCGCGCTGATTGAGCGAGGTGATCAGGAGAGAGCCGAGTCCCGGTCGGGCAAAAACGAATTCAACCGTCACGGCGCCACCCAGAATCCAACCGATCCGCAGACTGAGGATGGTGACGACGGGCATGAGCGCGTGACGCAGCACGTGGCGCAGCTCAATCCGCCAAGGGGGTACGCCCTTGGCATGGAGCATCATCACGAAGTCTTGGCGGGCCGTCTCCATCATCGCGACCCGCGTGACGCGCGCCACCAACGCCACGCCGCCAAGCCCGATCGTGAGGACCGGCAACACCAGCGCATCCCAACTTCGTGCGCCTGAAACCGGGAACCAGCCGAGCTGGACGGCGAACAGCATGATCAGCAGGAGACCCAACCAGAAGCCGGGTACGGTAGAGCCGAGCAGGATCACGGTCATCGTGGTCCGGTCGATCCAGCTATTCTTGTAGATCGCCGCCAAGGCACCCGCCGCAATCCCCACGACGGTCGAGAACAACAGCGCCAGCCCGCCGAGGGCCAGGGAATGCGGCAGATTTTGCGCGATCAGGTCGGCGACCGGACGACGCAGGATGATCGCTTCGCCGAGATCGCCGCTCAGCGCCTTGCCGAGCCAGATTCCGTATTGCTGATAAAGCGGCTTGTCGAGTCCGTACTTCGCCGCCAGGGCGGCCTTCTGCTCCGCGGTCGAGTTGATCTGTACCAGATTGTCGATCGGGTCCCCAGGCACCAGGTGCACGATCATGAAGATCACGAGCGACACGGCGAGGAAGACCGGAATGAGCAGCAGAAGCCGCCTGAGGAAGAAGCTGATCATTCCGGTTCCCGCCTTGCGGTTGCCAAGAGTCGAGGTGTGTTACTGGACCGCGATATCGACCACTGTCTGACTTTGTAGCCGTGTGCCACGCACGCTTTCCGGCAGGCTCAGGGTGTCCTTGTTGTAGGCATAGATCTGAACCGGCTGGTAGATCGGTGCGAAGACGAACTGCGACAGTACGTATTCATGATAGGCCGTGAAGTTCGCGACCCTTTCTTCCCAGGTGCGCGATTGCTTCATGGCCGCTTCGTTCAGGGCTTCCGCTTTGGGATCGTTCCACATGGAAACGTTGGGATAGCCCAGCCGACTGGCGCTGAAGAACCAGTCGATGATGTCGGCATTTGCCCAGGAATAGGAGCGAACGGCGAGCTGATGCTCGGCCCCCTTGCGGTACTGATCGTTGATCGTCGCGCTGTCGAAGACGGTGATGTCGGCGCCGATTCCAACGGCTTTCAACTGGGCCTGTACCACTTCGGTCACCCGCTTGAACTCCGTACCGTTCTGGGTCCAGAGGGCGACCTGAAGCTTTTCTCCGTCCTTCTCGCGGATGCCGCCGGAACCGAGCGTCCAGCCCGCTTCATCGAGCAGTTCGTTCGAGCGGTCCGGGTCGTAGGAGATCTTGAGATCGGGATCGACCTTCGCCGACAGCAGCGAGTCGATCAGGAACGTGTTGGCGACCGAGCCGACTCCGCCAAAGAGATTGTCGAGAATCTCCTGCTGATTGATCGATAGTGCCGTTGCCTCGCGGACCTTGATGTCGGTGAAAGGAGCGACGGTCGTATTCATGGGAATGTAAAAGAGACCGGTGCCGGGCAAGGTGCCGACCTCAACCGTTTCTTCGGCTTCGAGCTGCGGCAGGAAGTCGGTGGGAACGCTGAGGAGCATGTCGACACCGCCGGTTCTCAGTTCCAGAAACGCTGTTGAGTCCTCGGCGATTTCGCGGATGGTCAGGGTCTTTATCTTGGCCGGCCCCTGGTTTTCCGAAAGAGCGGACGCCCAGGCATAGTCTTCGTTGGCGACCAGGACCGTTTCCTGGCCGACGGTGAAGTCTTCGAGTTTGTAGGGGCCCGAGCCGACCGCGCCCGTAACGCCGAAATCGTCACCCATGGCCTCGAACGCTTTTGGCGAGGGGATGCCCATGAAACCGGTCGACATGTTGGACAGGAGATTGGGATCCGGGTTCTTCATCACGAAACGGACGGTCAGATCGTCGATCACTTCGATCCGTTCGATCGCCTCCGTCATGAAGGCGTTTTCGGTGCCGGCGAATTGCGGGATCCACCAGACGATCGTCTCGGCATTGAAAGGTTCGCCATCATGGAAGGTCACGCCTGGACGCAGCTTGAAGGTCCAGGACATGCCGTCGGGCGTCGATTCCCATTCAGTGGCAAGCTGACCGTGAAAGCTCTGGTCCGCGTCTTGGATCACCATCCGATCGAAGATCAAGGTGATGGCGTCGTTCACCTTCGTACTGTTGATCGGGTCGTAGCTTGGTGTGCCAACGTTGGCGGCTGACATGACGAAAGTGGCTTCCTGCCCATGGACAGCGGACGGAAGCGCGACGAGGCCGGTCGAAACCAGCATCGAGCCTGCAAGCAGGAGTGATTGGGTCGTGAAGCGCATGACAAAGATCCCTGTTCGATTGTTATCTTTTGTGAGTGCGTATCAGTCTGTGAGTCTCCCCGGTTTTCGCGGTGGGTCGCCGACGTATCCGGTGAAGTCGCTATAGAGCCGGGCAATCTTCTCCATCCTTGCTTCGACCTTCGGGCCGAGCTCCATGAAGACCCCGTTGACCAGGAGATTTGCGAGGCTGGCCATCTGCGCAGCGGAGTCCCAGAACTGATTGAACTCCGTCGGCACCACGAACATTTCGTCGACCAGATCGCGGCCCCAGTCGCAGAAGGGATCGGTGACGAGGGTGGTCGGAATACCGGCTTGCTTGGTCTCGATGGCCAATTGCTCGGCCAGCCGCGAGTAGCGGCGCGCCTCGAAGATCACGAGGCACGACTGATCAGGATCGGAAGCCAGAATTTCGGCGAAGTTGCCGCCGGCAAGATCGAGAAGCCGTACGCCATCGCGCAGATATTGCAATTGATTGACGAAGATCTGTGCCATTCCGCGTTCGGTCTGAAACCCGGCGGCGTGGACGATCGGGCGGATCGCGAGACGTTTGACGACGCGCTCCCACTCGGGAGTGCGCGCAAGTTCATAGATCGCGACTAGCGCAGCGATCTCCAGCTCCAATCCCCGCGCGAGCTGATCTTCACCTGCCTTGGTCCGGTCGCGCAGGTCACGCAGGCGATCGCTGATCAGCCAGGGCTTCTCGCCGATGTCCTGCTTCAGATGCTCCTTCAGGTCCTTGAAGCTCT
Organism: Algihabitans albus; assembly: GCF_003572205.1. Taxonomy (NCBI): domain Bacteria; kingdom Pseudomonadati; phylum Pseudomonadota; class Alphaproteobacteria; order Rhodospirillales; family Rhodovibrionaceae; genus Algihabitans; species Algihabitans albus. The sequence goes on along the minus strand of NZ_QXNY01000003.1, from coordinate 94,841 downwards.
TGTAGCCGAGGGTACGGCAGAAGCGGCCCACGGTGGGCTCGCTCACTTCGACTTTGGCGGCGAGACTGGCAGCCGTCTCAAAGGGCAGGTTTGCGAGCTGCGAAAGCATGAAGTTGGCAATCGCCTTGTCGGCTTTCGACGCCGTCCCGAGGCGTTCCAGCAGTCGCTCGCGAACCGATGCGCCCATCCGGCAGCTTCCTTCCTGAGGTTGCTTTAGAAATGTTATAAATATTACATTTAGTCAAGAAAGTTTATATTTATTGCTTGCCCGCACACTTCGCTATTTGATGACCGCACCAGTCGAACGCCGACGGCACTCCCTGAGTCCGATCCCACCGCATTGAAAAATCGACACTTTGGGTGAAGGGTTGACTGACGGCAGCGGTTAGCACTGCGAAAGGCAACCGCCATATGATTTACGACTATGCGGTTCTCGGTGCTGGCATGGCGGGCGCGGCCGTCGCTTTCGAGTTGGCCGCGAGCGGCACGGTCGTGCTGATCGAGGCCGAGGCGCAGCCCGGCTATCACAGCACCGGACGCTCCGCGGCACTCTTCACCCCAAACTACGGTAATGAGACGGTGCGGGGTATCAACCGCATCAGTCAGCCATTCTTCAAACGTCCGCCGGCGGGTTTCACGGATCATCCCTTATTGAGCCGGCGCGGTGCGCTCACCGTGGCTGGCCCGGGCGAGGAAGCGGCTTTGGAGGCCGTGCTCGCCTTCTCCTCTTCCAGCCAGCCGGTCGAGCGGGTCACACCTGCGGAAGCGTGCCGGATGGCGCCGCTGCTTCGCCCCGATCTGGTCGCCGCCGCTGTGTTCGAGCCGGGTGTGACCGACATCGACGTCGCCGCCTTGCATCAAGGGTATCTGCGTGGCTTCAAGGCACGCGGCGGTACGTTGGTCTGTCATGCGCGGGCACGGGCTCTGTCCTGGCAAAACGGGTATTGGCGCGTAACCGCAGGCAGTTCCGTCACGAGCGGCGCAGTCCTCGTCAACGCCGCCGGGGCCTGGGCGGACGAGATCGGTAGTCTCGCGGGTGCAACTCCTATCGGCTTGGTTCCGAAGCGGCGGACCGCAATCGTCGTCGATGCACCGCCGGGCATGGATGTGAGAGATATGCCAGCTGTCGATGCGGCTGGGTCTCAGGCCTATCTGAAACCGGAAGCGGGGCGGATCATGGCTTCGCTTGGAGATGAGACTCCTGTCACGCCGCAAGACGTACAGCCGGAGGAACTGGACGTCGCTTTGATCGCCGACTGGCTCGAGCGCTGCACTCTGGTCAAGCTGAACCGCATAGAACACAGTTGGGCCGGCCTTAGGTCCTTCGTCACCGACGGTGTCCCGGCGATAGGTTTCGACGCCGGCTTGCCGTCCTTCTTCTGGTTGGCCGGCTTGGGCGGCTACGGGATCATGATGTCGCCCGCGCTTGGACGCGCCGCCGCAACATTGATGCTCACTGGGCGATTGCCGCAGGATTTCGGAGAGTCCGGACTCACGGAGGCCACCCTTTCCCCCGCTCGTTTTGGAGGTATCGCCGTACCCTCCGTGTGAGGCGCGGCTGGCGCCGATGAAGCGCGCCGGTGATTGCGTCGACAGGGCGACTGAAGATCCGAAGTCAGCCGATTTGCATCAATGAAAATCCCGGCTTTGCTGGAGCTTCAACCGTTTCGGTTTGCGCTGTTCCGGGATCGGATGTTTGACCTCGTCGACGCTGGTGATGGCGCGTTGAAAGATAACTCCGGTCGGGTCCGTGCCGGTTTCGGCACTGCCCTGGCTGCCGGCTGCCGGCATCAGCGTGGCGATCAAGTTGCGCGGTCGTACCTCCAGGGTCGCCAGCCGCTCCGTCTGATCCACCAGGGTTTCGGCGACCAGGTGGATCACCTTGCCGGTCCGTTGCACCTTCCCGGTCACGCCGAGCAGCGAGGCTTTGAGCACCGTTGCGCGAAAGCGCTGGAAGACATCCGGCCAGACCACCAGGTTGGCGATGCCGGTTTCGTCCTCCAGGGTGATGAAGATCACGCCCTTGGCGCTGCCGGGGCGCTGCCGCACCAGCACCAGGCCGGCGACCGAGAGACGCTGTCCGTCGGCGGCCTGGTGCAGTGCCGCCGTGTTGCCATAGCCTTCCGCCGTCAGTTCGTCGCGCAGGAAGACCAGAGGATGCGCTTTCAGGGAGAGCCGCAGACTGGCGTAGTCCTGGACGACGTGCTCGCTCTCGCTCAGCTTCGGCAGGCGAACCTCGGGATCCGGTCCGCGCTCCTCTTCGTTCATGGCGGCGAAGAGCGGAAGCGGATCGGCCTTGGGCAACCCTTTGACCGCCCAAAGCGCTTCGCGCCGGTCGAGGCCCATGGAGCGGAAGGCGTCGGCGCGGGCCAGCGCTTCCAAGGCCCTCGCGCCGACCTCGCCCTTGCGCCAGAGACTCAGTGGATCCGGGTAGCCGTTGCCGCGGCGCGCGACCAGGCGCTCGGCCTCGGCGGGGGACAGGCCCTTGATCTGCCGCAGGCCCAACCGCAAGGCCATGCCCGGGCCGGCACGCGCCGGCTCCAGCGTGCAGTCCCAGTCGGAGGCATTGACGTCGGGTTCCAGCACTTCGACCCCGTGGTCGCGTGCATCCCGGACGATCTGCGCCGGCGCATAGAAACCCATCGGCTGGCTGTTCAGCAGTGCGCAGGCGAAGACCGCCGGGTAGTGGCACTTCATCCAGGCCGAGACGTAGACCAGCTGGGCGAAGCTGGCGGCATGGCTTTCCGGGAAGCCGTAGGTGCCGAACCCCTCGATCTGCTTGAAGCAGCGTTCCGCGAAGCCGCGGTCGTAGCCGTTCTTGGTCATGCCGTCGATCAGCTTGCCGCGAAACTCGTGGATGATGCCGAGCTTGCGGAAGGTTGCCATGGCACGACGGAGCCGATCGGCTTCGCTCGGCGTGAAGCCCGCCGCGACGATGGCGATCTTCATCGCCTGCTCCTGGAACAAGGGGACACCCAGGGTTCGTTCCAGCACCTCCGCCAGCTCCTGCGACGGAAACTCGACAGGTTCTTCGCCTTTGCGCCGCCGTAGATAGGGATGAACCATGTCGCCCTGGATCGGGCCGGGTCGCACGATCGCAACCTGGATCACCAGGTCGTAGAAAATCTTGGGCCGCAGCCGCGGCAGCATGTTCATCTGCGCGCGCGACTCCACCTGGAACACGCCCAAAGAATCCGCATCGCTGAGCATGTCATAGACCGCCGGATCGTCCTGCGGCACTTCGGCGAGATCCAGCATCCGGCCATAGTGGCGCTGCAGCAGGGCGAAACCCTTGCGCAGGCACGTCAGCATGCCGAGCGCCAGCACATCGACCTTGAGCAGGCCAAGAGATTCCAGGTCGTCCTTGTCCCACTCGATGACCGTCCGGTCCGCCATCGCCGCGTTCTCGATCGGCACCACCTCGTCGAGCGGGCCGCGCGTCATGACGAAGCCGCCGACATGCTGGGAGAGATGTCGGGGAAAGCCGATCAGCTCGCGGGTGAGTTCGAGGACCAGGGCCAGCCGAGGCGACTCCGGGTCGAGGCCCAGTTCGCGCACCTGAGCTTCTTCCACCCCCTCGCTCGACCAGCCCCAGATCGAGCCGGCGAGTGCGGTCACGGTGTCCTCCGACAGGCCGAGCGCCTTGCCGACCTCACGTACGGCGCCGCGGCTGCGATAGCAGATCACCGTTGCCGCCAGGCCGGCACGGTCGCGCCCGTACTTCGCGTAGACGTACTGGATCACCTCCTCGCGCCGTTCATGCTCGAAATCGACGTCGATGTCGGGCGGCTCGCCGCGCTCGGCGGAGACGAAGCGTTCGAACAGAAGCTCGATCTTCGCCGGGTCGACGGAGGTGATGCCGAGGCAGTAGCAGACGGCCGAGTTGGCTGCCGAGCCGCGGCCTTGGCAGAGAATCTTTTGGCTGCGTGCGAAGCGCACCAGATCGTAGACGGTCAGGAAGTAGGCGGCGTAGTTCAGCCCTGCGATCAGGTTCAACTCGTAGGTTACGGCAGTGCGGACCTTTTGCGGAAGGCCCTGCGGATAGCGCTCCGCCGCGCCTTCCCAGGTGAGATGCTCCAGTTCCTGCTGCGGCGTGCGGCCCCGCTGGCCTTTTTCGATTGGGTACTCGTAAGTCAGTTCGTCCAGCTTGAAGCGGCACTTGCCGGCGATCTCGAGTGTGCGCGACAGGGCCTCGGGCCAAGCAGAGAAAAGCCGCGCCATGTCTTCGGCGGACTTCAGGTGGCGCTCCGCGTTCGCCTCCAGTCTCCAGCCGGCGGTATCGATCGTCACGCCTTCGCGGATGCAGGTGAGGGTGTCCAGCAGGGGCTTGCGTGCAGGGTGATGCAGCAGCACTTCGCCCACCGCGACCAGTGGTGCGGCGCAGCGCGCGGCGATCTCCGCCAGCCGGGTGAGACGGCGCGCGTCGTCGCCGCGATGGCGCCAGCTTGCACCCAGATAGACGTCGCCGGGCGCGGCCCGAACCAACGCGCCAAGGTGAGCTTCGAAGACGGCGTCAGGCCTGTCGGGCGACAGCAGGATGGCGACCTGGTCCGGAAGGAACGCGACGATTTCCGCGAAGCTCAGATCGCACTCGCCCTTGGCGGCGCGGCGTTTGCCGAGGGTCAGCAGCTTGCAGAGGCGTCCGTAAGCAGGGCGATCTTTGGGATAGCAGATCACCTCCGGGCCGTCGCGCGGCACCAGGCGCGATCCCACCAGCAACGGTAGCTCCGCTTCCTCGGCCGCCGTATGGGCGCGTACCACCCCGGCCAGGGAGTTGCGGTCGGCGATGCCGAGCGCCGCCAGTCCCAACGCCTTGGCCGCGGTTACCAGTTCCTCGGGATGCGAGCCGGCCCGTAGAAAGGAGAAGTTGGTCGCCGCAACCAGCTCGGCATAGGCAGGGTGCGCCACTCGCCGCATTACGCTCCCGAGACTCTGGTTGCGACGTTTGGGTAAAGAGGCGGAAGCCGATTGCTGTGCCACGGGTCCGCCGCGGTCTCTTCGGTCGTCTGCCTCACGCGAAGAGACCGTGCAGGAACCAGCGGCTGTCTTCGCGGTAGAGCCAGTAACGGCGGCCGTCTTCGTCTTCGACGCGGAAGTAGTCGCGCTCCGCTGCACCGGCATCCTGCGGCAGCCACCATTCCCGGCTGAGGCGTTCTGGACCTTCGGCCCGCGCGACACGGTGCAGCAGGCGCCGCCAACGGAACTGGGCCGGCGGTGCGTCTGGCCAGGCGGCAATCGCTTCGATCGGCTCCGGCCGTGTCAGCAACCGGGTCGGTCTGGGGGGGCGTTCCGGCCAGCCGCCAGAGCGCCGAGACTCACTTGAGCGCTGTGCGGAGGAATCGGAAAGGCGGTTTCGGAGGTTCGGTCGGTGGGGCAGGGCAGGGCTGGGGGCGACGCAGCGCTCCGGCAGGTGGCTTTCGCGCGGAGCCAGGCGGTGCACCCGCTCGAAACCGAAGCGACCGCCCAGGCGGTCCACCAAGCGACCGAGGTCGTGCCGGGCAGCGGCCCTGGTGGAGGCTGGACTCTTCGCATCGCTCTGCGTCCGGCTGGCGTCCAGCGTCATCTGTAGAGCGGTCAGCGGCTCCAGAGTTTCGGCGGCCAGGACCAGTGCCTCGACACCGTACCCCGGATCGAGAGCCTCCAGCTTGCCGGCGAAAAGACGTTTGAGATGAGCCGTATCTCGCAGGGGTCGGGCGGTGCCGACGGTCAGGCGGGCGAGGCTGCCGTCGACCCGATAGGCGGTCAGCCCGAAACGACGGCCGCCCGACTGATCCTTCTCCAGTTTTGCACAGAGCCGACCGAGCAGAGTCTCGACCGCACGGGCGACGTCCTCGGCTGTGCCGACCGGCTCTCCGAAGTTCAGACGCTCGATCTGCGGCGGCACCGGCGTTTTGGGCGAGATCGGCTCGTCCAGCGTGCCGAGCGCTTGACGCAGGCGGCGCGCCACTTCCGGTCCCACGCGCGGTTCCAAAGCGGCTGGGGGCAGGTCGAGAAGATCGCCGATCCGCGAGAGACCGAGCCGGCGCAGCAGTTCCGCTTCTGCGGCCGGAAGACGCAAGGCCGCGACCGGTAGCGAAACCAAGACCTGGGTCTGTTCGCCGGGCGCGATGCGGCGGACCGGCCGCGCCGCTTCGGTGGCGTAGCGGGCGACGGCCCAGGCTGCGCCCGCTGTGTCGGCCAATCCAATGCGTCCTGTCAGGCCGAAGCGCGCAAGCCGCGCCACCAGCTCTGCCGACAAGGTCTCCTCGCCGTCGAAGAGGTGGGCGCAACCGGTGATGTCGAGCCAAAGCCCGGCAGCCCCACACGGCTCGCTCGCGGATGTCAGCGCGACCCAAGGGCTGTAGCGGCTACACCAATCGGTCAGCTTGTCGAGCGCGGCGCGGTCGGCCTCTGGATCGAGTGCTTCGCTCCGCAGTATCGGACAGAGCGCACGGGCCTCTGCCAGGGTCTGACCCGGTGCCGCTCCCGTTTGGGCCGCGGCGCTGTCGACCGCAGCCAAAAGAATGCGCGGGCCATCGCGCAGGGTCAGGACGAAGGGCTGTGTCGGCTCGCTGTTTCGTTCAGGCGCCGTAGCCAAACGTTGCCGTCGTTGAATCGCAAAGCTCGGCAGCCAAAGCGAAATCACTCGTCGCATGGTCCCACTCCACTTCGAAGACGGCGGGCTGCCCGCCGCGGCAGCGCAGCAGCTCGACGCGCCAGACCGGGTTGCCGACCAGACCCTTCGGCAGGCTTGGATCGCCAGCCCGTGCTTCGACCCGCCAGCGGGTCAGGGCGGGGCTGGCCGCGGTGGCGCGGCGCGGCGCCAAACGCTGGCGTTGCAGCAGCAGGCAAGGACGCTGGATCATCTCGGCAGCCAATTGCAGGCGACGTGCGGCCGTTGCATCAAGCTCGCTGACTTCGCCGACCACGGCGGCCAGATCGGGGCAGCGCAATCCTTCCTCGAGAGCCCAGAGCGTTTCCCCATCGCCGCCCGTACGCGTCAGCAAAAGCCGTTCGGCGGCGACACCGAAATCGCTCAGCGTCGGGGCGTAGAGATCGGCCTGCCGGGTCGCCCAGAGGATCGCTCCGTCGCGCCGGGCGGTCAGCCGACCGAGCAAGACCAGTGCGAAGCCCAAGGCGGCGCCCTCGTCCCATTCCCTGCGGGCAGGCAGGATCTCGTGCAGTCCGGTCGTCGCCAGCCCACCGCCCGGCAGCCGCTCGTCCAAGGCTGCCACGCCGAGAGGCGCCACCCTGTGCGATGGTCCGGTGTTTCCCCGCTCCAGAACCCGGATCCGGTGGCGTAGTTTCTCCAGACGATGGCGGCGGCCTGCCAGACCGTGGCTTGTCTGGCTTTGGTCTGCCTGGCCATGATCTGTTTGATCTTGCACAGGGCGGCTTTTAGGATCGAGAGTCGCGACGGTCATGATCCGCAGTCCGTCAGAGGGTGGGCGTTGCACGGCAGATGTTCTTGTAGTGTTCTTGTTGCCTTTTTGTTCTATTCCGATCCCCGCGCCAGGTCAAGCCCGCACCGCGGTCAATTGGGCGAGATCTCCGCAAGATCTGGACAAGCGCAGGTCTGCACGGCAGCTTGCCGGTCATGACCGATCTTACCAGCGACCTCCAAAATCTTCCTCTCGACCCTATCGAAACCAATGGATTTGCCGATCTTGTCGGTTACCGCCTGATCTATTGGAGCGAGACGGAGGCACAGGTTCAGTTGACGCTCGACGGTCGGCATATGAACCGCAGCGGCGTAATGCATGGCGGAGCGCTGACCACATTGATCGATACGGCCAGCGGCTACAGCGGCTGCTATTGTCCAACGCCGGGGCGCGTGCGCCGCGCCTTGACCCTGCAGCTCACCTGCCAGTTCATTGCGCCGGGCCTGGAAGGCCGAATCGTAACCGCCACCGGCCGTAAGACCGGAGGAGGACGCAGCCTGTTCTTCTCCAGCTGCGAGGTGCGGGACGAGGCCGGCAAGCTGATTGGTCAGGGCGATGGAGTCTTCAAGTACCGCCGCGGTTCGGAAGGTCCCGACGGCGAGCCGGCTTAGGAAGGTGTTTGAAAGGGGTCGTCGGGACGCTTCTCCAGCACTCCCCGTGACTCGTCACTTCCCGCGAAAAACCGGTTTGCGCTTCTCCAGGAAAGCCTCGACGCCCTCGCGGTAGTCGGCACTGTCGCAGACCGCGAAGGCGCTGGCATATTCCGCTTCGCTCAAGGGCTGCGGGTCGAGTGCGCGGGCCGCGTGCAGCTTGTGCGCCCGGGCGGCCAGAGGTGCCGCGGCGGCGAGGCGTTTGGTCGTTGCCGCGACCTCCGCTTCGAAAGCCTCTGGGGTCACCACCCGATTGACCAAGCCTTTCACGTAAGCTTCCTCAGCCTCGAAGATTCGGCCTTCCAGCAGCAGCTCCAACGCGACGGCGCGGCTGGAGAGCTGAACCAGCGGAATCATACCCTCCCAGGGCAACACATGGCCCAGGCGGGCGATCGGGATGCCGAAACGGCTGCCCTCGGCGCAGAGGCGCAGGTCGCAGCAGAGCGCCAGTTCCAGCCCGCCGCCGACGCAAGCGCCTTCGATCGCCGCCAGAGTGCTGTGGGGCGAGTGCATAAGCCCTTCCAGCGCAGCATGCATGTTATCGGCGTAGCTGCGGGCCGAGGCAGCGTCGTGGCGTCGTTCCTCGAATTCGGAGATGTCGGCGCCGGCCGCAAAGGCTTCGCCGCCCGCGCCGCGCACCACGATGCAGCGCAGGTCGGTATCCGCATTCAGCGCCGTCACTGTTGCGCCCAAGCGTGTCCAGGCGGCGTGGTTCAGCGCGTTGCGGCGTTCCGGGCGATTCAGGATGATCGTGGCGACCGGTCCCTCGCGTCGCAGCAGCAGTGAGTCGTCGGCCGCGCCCTCGGGGGTTGGCCGGGCTGGCCCGGTTGCTGTGTCGGTGACGAGAGTCTCGGCCTGGGACATCCGGGTCTGCTCCTTCATTCGGCTTGCCACACGCCGATGTGCAATGCGACATGGGCGCGGGGTTTCTTCGAAAGCTGGATGGAGCATACACCGGATGCCGCGTAACGGAAGCCGGCGGGCAGGCACGACCGTCATCCTCGAGGAGCGTCCGGCCGCCGCTGTAACGCCGCTCGGTCTGGCTCTGCCTGGCGGCGGTGCCTACGGCGCCTTTGCCTGGGGCGTGCTGGATCGCCTGTTGGAAGAGGAAAGCCTCAGCTTCCCCAGAGTCAGCGGTGCCAGCGCCGGGGCGGTCAATGCGGTCGCCTTGGCTCAAGGCTTCGCCGAGGGCGGCCGTGCCGGTGCCCGCGGCAAGCTGGCCGAGGTTTGGGAGCGTACGGCGGCGCTAGCGGCATTCTCGCCCCTGCAGCCGAGCCCCATCGACCGCCTGTTGCGGCCGGGTGGCCTCGACTTTTCGCCTGGCTACCGTTGGATGGACACCCTCAGCCGACTGTTTTCGCCCTATCAGTTCAAGGCTTTCGATCTCAATCCCCTGCGCGAGGTGCTGCGCCAGACCATCGATTTTGCGATCGTTCGGGACTGCGCCGAAGTGCAGGTACACATCGCTGCCACCAACGTGCGCCGCGGGCGGATTCGGGTCTTCGGACCACGTCAGATCACCCTGGACGCCGTGATCGCTTCGACTTGCCTGCCGTTCCTCAACAAGGCGGTCGAAATCGAGGGGGAGCCCTATTGGGATGGCGCCTATCTGGCCAACCCTCCTTTGCGCCCCTTGCTCGCGGACGAGACGGCACCGGACGATCTGCTGCTGGTCGAACTGGACGGGCTCGAGCAGCCGGGTACGCTGACCAGTCCGCAAGAGATCTTCGACCGTCTCAACAGCTTGTCGGGGGCGGGCGGCCTGCTGGCCGAGCTGGAATGGCTGGCCGCCACCCATCCCGAGGTGCGCCTGCACGGCATCGCCGAGCCCCAGGTGCTCGGCCAATTGAGCGCCTCCAGCCGGCTCAACGCCGACTGGCGCTTTCTGACCTACCTGCGCGATCTTGGCCGCGACGCCGCCGAAGGTTGGCTCGCTGGCCCGCGCAGCTTGGTTGGACAGGCCAGCAGCTACAGGGCTCCGTCGCGCTATCTCTGAGGACTCGATTTGGTTCCGCGCCGCGCTAACCTAGGCCGCGTCGGGATTCCAGTCGTCGCCCATCAGGTATCGGGGACCCGAGCCTCGGCGGCCGGCGCGGTCGAGTGGATTGTACAGGGCGCATTTCCGCAAGGACAGGCAGCCGCAACCGATGCAACCGTCGAGGTTGTCGCGCAGTCGAGTCAGAGCATCGATCCGTTCGTCCAGTTCCTGGCGGAACGAGCGGCTGATCCGCGCCCAATCCTTGGCCGTCGGCGTGCGCCCCTCCGGCAAGCGGTTGAGTTGCCGGTGGATCTGGTCGATCGAGAAGCCGAGCTGTTGGGCGATCAGCACGAACGACAGCCGCCGCACGTCCGCCCGGAGAAACCGCCGCTGTCCGCCGGCGTTGCGCATCGGTGTCACCAGTCCCCTTGTCTCGTAGAACCGAATCGCCGACACCGACAGACCGGTCCGGCGGGCCAGATCGCCGATCGATAGCCGGTCATCCGCCCGCATTTCCGCCTCCATGACACGTCCGCAAAATTCCTTGATCTCAAGTTAAGTTGAGGAATTATCGTTCGCAAATCAAGAGCTGAGTTGACTTCAACCGGAGGAACGGACCGATGCAGAACGCCACCCTGGAACACGTCAACGTCACCGTCAGCGACCCGCAGAAAACCGCGGAGATGGTCTGCCGGTTCTTCGACTGGAAGATCCGCTGGCAGGGTCCTTCGACCATGGGCGGCCAGACAATTCATGTCGGCACCGACGACGCCTACCTCGCCGTTTATGCCAACGGCCGGCCTCCGGAGACCATCGCCTCCAGCTACCACGCCAAAGGCGGCCTCAACCATATCGGCGTCGTCGTCGCCAACCTGGATGCAGTCGAGGGGCGGGTAAAGCAGGCCGGCTACGCGACCTATGGCTATGACGACTACGACCCCGGCCGCCGGTTCTATTTCCGCGACGCCGACGGCATCGAATTCGAAGTCGTCAGCTACGCGCCGAAGACCGAGCGCTGATGACGGGCGCCTCCGCCGCGCCCGCGACGCCTGGCGGCGACGTTGATCGCATGCCTCTCTGCGCTCAGCGCCAACTCCTCGGGTGCTGCGTCTCAAGGCTTGGGCGAGTCGATGCGACGGAACCCGGTTCTATAAGACCGAAGGAACTATTCGACCGTCATCACGCTTGCGGCCATCGCCCTTCGGCGGCGGTAACCCAGGTACGTTGCCGGTCTTCTAGGAGCTATCGCCGAGGCGGCCGCATGGCCTTGGCGCACGCCTCAGTCTGGCACTTGTTCTACTGCGCGTCGGAGCCGCCCCGTATCACCTCTTCGTCTTGGGCGACGGTCTTTTGAGACGATCGTGGTTCGTTCGTTGCAAAAGGCGTGAGTGAGCCGGGAGTCTCTAAATTTCCTTAGCCGCGGGTCCTTCAAGACCTCCGCCGCAGACGTTTGCTGTCGGCCACGGCGCGGGCAAGCCGTGCGGTGGCCGCCTCGGGATCATCGCTGCCGGTAATGGCCGAGACCACGGCCACACCCTGTGCGCCGGCGGCGATGACCTCGGGTGCCCGGTCGATCGTAATGCCGCCGATGCCGACCAGCGGTAATGCGGTTACGGCGCGCACGGCGGCGACGCCTGCCGGTCCGATCGGCGCGGCTGCGTTCGCTTTGGTCGTGGTGGCGTAAACCGGCCCCACACCCAAGTGATCGACTGCTTCCACCGGGGCGGCCATCGCTTCCTCGGGACGGCGTACGGAAAGGCCGAGGAAGGGGCGGTGACCGACCCGCGCGCGGACTTCGAGGGCCGGCTGGTCGCCCTGGCCGACGTGCAGCCCGACCTTGCCCTCGGCAGCGCCCAGAACGACGGCCTCCTCGACCCGGTCGTTGATCATCAGCGGAACGCCGGCCTTCTCGAGCAGCGGCAGAAGGCTTCGGGCCAGCTCCAGATAGTCGTGCGCCGGCAATTCTTTCTCACGCAACTGAACCAGGGTGGCGCCGCCGGCCAGGGCGCGAGCGACGACCTCCTCCAAACCGTGACGGCGGCAGTCGCTGCGGCCCAGCACCAGGTAGACCGAGAGGTCGAGGGTCTGGCGCGCGCTCATCCGAGCCTCGCGGCTCGGTCGAGGTCGCCGCCGTCGAGCAGATAGAGCTCGTCGAGAAGATTGACGCGCAAGCTACCCGGGCCGCGCGAGCGCGCTGCGGCGCGCTCCGCCGCGACGCCGTAGATCGCCAGGGCATGCAGCGCCGCCGCCAGGGGCTCTGGCTCGACGGCCAGGCAGGCACCGGTCAGAGCTGTCAAGGCGCAGCCGCTGGCGGTGATCCTCGTCATCATTTCGTGGCTGTTGGCGCAGGTGGCCTGGCGGGTGCCGTCGCTGACGTGATCCAGGGCTCCGGTCACCACCACCACGGCCCCGCAGCTTTGCGCCAGACGCTGCGACGCCTCGACCGCCGACTCCGACCCCACGGTCGAATCGACGCCCTTGCCTTCCGCCCCGCTGAGGCCCGCAAGTGTCATGATCTCCGACGCGTTGCCGCGCACCACCGTCGGCTTACAGGCCAGCAGGCGTGCGGCGTTGCCGCGTCTGAAGCCGGTTGCGCCGACCGCGACGGGGTCCAGCACCCAGGGCCGCCCCGCGGCGGCGGCTGCCTTGGCGGCAGCTTCGGCGGACTCGACCCAATGGGCTTCCATGGTTCCCAGATTGACGGTCAGGGCACCGGCAAGGGCTGCGAACTCTGCCGCCTCCTGGGGCGCATGTACCATGGCCGGCGACGCGCCGACCGCTAGCAGAGTGTTGGCTGCCAGGTCCATGGCGACGAAATTGGTGATGTTCTGGACCAGAGGCCTTTGCTCGCGCAGGGCATGCAGGGTTTTGGACGGTTGGTCGAGGGTGGCGGCGAGGGTCATGGAGATCTCCTCTCGATGGGTCAAAGCGGGGTTCAGGCGTCGATCTGGGCGCTCAGCAGCGCATGCCGTCCGACCCGTCCCCAGTGTAGAAAGAGGGTCTTGGCCGCGGAGTAGGAGTCTCGGATGCGTCGGTCGAGCGCGCTTGTTTCCGCCAGCTCCGCCAGCACGGCTTCGCTTTCCAGGCGCGCGGCCCGCAGCACCTCGGTCGGCCAAGGGTGCAGAGTGACGGTGCCCTCTTCTTCGAACTGTGCGAGCGCTGCGGCGTTGCGCCATTCGGCTTCGGCTGGGCCTCGTCGGTTTTCCACTTCGCAGCAGGCCGTGACGAGCTGCTGCAGATCGCTGGGCAGGTCGGCATAGGCCTTTGCCGAGATCAGGGCTTCGGCACTGCCGTTCGGTTCATGCCAGCCGGGCCAGAGATAGAAGGTCGCCGCCCGCTGAAGGCCGAGCGCGCGGTCCTGCCAGGGTCCCAGGAACTCGGCGCCGTCGATTGCACCTGTCGAAAGCGCGCCGAAGATTTCGCCCGGCGGCAGGGTCACGGGCGCGGCACCCAGCCGGCGCAGCACTTCGCCGCCCAGCCCCGGCATGCGCAGCCGTAGGCCTTTCATGTCTTCCAGTTTCTCGATCCGCCGCCGATACCAGCCTCCCATCTGGATGCCGGAGTTGCCGGCGGCGAAGGGCTTCACACCGAAGGTTCCGTAAAGCTCGTCCCAGAGCGCCTGGCCGCCACCGGCTGTCAGCCAGGCGTCGTGTCCCTCCGGCATCAGTCCGAAGGGCACCGCCGTGAAATAGGGCGCGGAGGGCATCTTTCCGGACCAGAAGAGGGCTGCCGAGTGCCCCATCTCGACTGTGCCTGCGGAGACCGCGTCGAAGACTTCCAGGGCCGGTACCAGCTCGCCGGCCGCATGCAGCTCCACCGTCAGACGGCCACTCGACAGTGCGGTGATCCGTTCGGCCAGGCGGGCGGCTGTGGTGCCGGGTCCGGGTGCGTTCCTCGGCCAAGATGTGGCCAGGCGCCAAATCCGGCGCTCCCTTGCGATCGCTGGGGCAGACAAGCTGGCGGCGGCTGTGGCGCCGGTTGCAAAGGCGAGAAAGCGGCGGCGGTTTGCGACGTGCATCTCGGTTCCTCCCCCAGCGCGGGAAAGCGAAGCCGTCGAATGCTCGGGACCTCTGGCGACCCGCTTGACGTTTGCAGGCGGAGGTATCGGCGGCTCCCTGCGCTGGCATGATCCAGATCAGGTTCGGCGGGTGTGATCTCAGCCCCGTTGCAGCATGCGCTGTGCGGGACACCCCGGGCCTTATGTCGAGGTTATGATGGACCTTGGGATGCCGGCTGTGAAGGGGTGGCGTTGCCTCGATCGGGCAAAGGCAGCTATGACCGCGCCGTTACACCGCTACCCGACAGGAGTCCTGATCCATGACCACGCCCGTCAGCGGCGCCAAAACGGCCGCACGCACCACTGCCGACATTCTGTTGGAAATCGAGGCGGTTCTGTTCCGGCCTGAAGACCCCTTTACTTTCACCTCCGGGCGGCAAAGCCCGGTCTATGTCGACTGCCGCAAGATCATCTCCTTCCCGCGAGCGCGGGCGCGGCTGATGGACTTGGCGGTGGAGCGGATCGCCGATGCCATCGGCTACGAGTCGCTCGATGCGATCGCCGGCGGCGAGACGGCAGGCATTCCCTTCGCGGCCTGGATCGCGGAGCGGCTGGCCTTGCCCATGGTCTATGTGCGCAAGCAACCCAAGGGGTTCGGGCGGAACGCCAGGATCGAGGGCAGCTTTTCAGAGGGTGCGCGCGTCTTGTTGGTTGAGGATCTGGCGACCGATGGCGGTTCCAAACTCGGATTCGTCGAAGCGTTGCGCACGGCCGGTGCCAAAGTGGCGCACAGCTTTGTGGTCTTCCACTACGGCATCTTTCCCGAAGGTATCGCTCGGCTGGAGGCGGAGGGGGTGAAGCTGCATGCCCTTTGCACCTGGTACGATGCCTTGGCGGCGGCCGAAACGGCAGGCTATCTGTCGGGTGACGGCCTGACCGACGTGAAGGCCTTCCTGGACAACCCCGACGGTTGGCGCGCCGGCGACGCTCAAGACTAGTCGACGAGCGCGTTAACCCGAAGGCTCGCCAGTCCACCTGGAGGTTCGATCTGTTAGGGGATTCGACTTACGCGCACGCCTTGGCAGGCCGTTCGTAGGCATTAATACTATGTCAACCACTATCAGTAGAAGCTCTCGCGTTAAGAAACTCTCCGTACTGCGAGAATTCTCCCGATGGCGCTGTCTGGAAGAGACGTTGCACCGACTGTTGCCGGTCGCGCGGACTTGGAGCGAAGACCGGCGCTCAACGGCACGGAGATGCCCCGGCGCAGTTTGCTTGCCTTCGGTATCGTGCTCTGCCTTCTGCTGGCCGGACTGAACGCCTGGAATCTCGTCGAGTCGCGTCGTGTCGTCCTGGAGACGGCGCGCTCGAGCACGTTGGATACGGTCAAGCTGATCGCCGAGCATACCGCGCGTAGCCTGGATACCGTGGATCTCGTGCTCCGCAGCTTTGCCGTCACCTATCCTCGGTATGGCTCGACTCCGACAGACGCGCGCGGCCGCCTGGAAGAGCTGTTGGTCAAGCTTCCGCAAGTTGTGAGCTTCCGGGTGATCGACGCCGAGGGCCAGGTGCGCGTCGCGGCCGGCCCGACCGCCAGTTTGCCGCATCAGGTCTCCAGCTATGCCTACTGGCGGCACCACAAAGACGAGCCGAGGGGCAGCCTCAGCATAGGTGAGCCGCGCGTCGCCGGGGACCAGTGGAGTATTCCGGTCAGCCGGCGGATCGATCTGCCGAACGGCGACTTCGGCGGTATCGTGGTGGCAAATCTGGACGGCCGCTACTTCCATGATCTCTACCGCCGCTCCAGCAACCTTCACACGACCTCCCTCGGGCTTTGGCGCAGCGACGGTCTCTTGCTGGCGCGCTTCCCAGGATCGGGCGCGCAGGTCGGCCAGACGATGTTTCCCTTCGAGGTCAATGCCGACTTGTTTGAGGAGCCGCGTGCACTCGAGGGACCTTCTGCCTGGGACGGACGGATGCGTATCGTCGGGCTCGGCCCCGTACCCGATTTGCCTTTGGCGGTGACCGTATCGATCGACCGGGGCCAGTCGCTGGCGGACTGGCGCAGGGGGGTCTGGCGCGATCTGCTGGTGATGGTTACCGCGCTGGCCATCATTCTCGGCGGGGTCTGGTTGCTCAGCGTTCAGATCCGGCGGGCCCAGCGCGCCACCGCGCAGCGCGAGGCGGCGGTCGAGGGCTCGCTGCATGGCTACTACTTTCTGCGCAGCTTGCGCGACGATACCGGCAAGATTATCGACTTTACGATCGCCGACATGAATCGACGAGCCGAGCAGATGATGACAAAGCCGCGGGCGCACTGGATTGGGCGGCGTCTCTGCGAGGCCGTTCCGATCAACCGCACCCATGGTTTGGTCGAGCACTACAAGCAAGTGGTCGAGACCCAACAGCCTTTCGAGATGGAGTTGCCGCTGGAGTCTCCGGACGTCAAGCCGAAGTGGATGCGCATTCAAGCGCTTCCGCTGGAAGACGGTGTGGTTGTCGCCGCTCGCGACATTACCGATGACAAATGCGAGGAATTGGCTCGCCAACTCGCGGAACGTCGTCTCTCCGATATCGCCGAGACCGTACCCGGCATGGTCTACCAATTCGTCCTCTGGCCGAACGGGCAGAAGACCTTCAGCTTTGTCAGCAGCGGTGTCCGCGACCTCTATGGATGTGAACCGGAGGATGCGGAGCGCGACGCCGCTGTTCTTCTGAACGAGGTTGTGCCCGACGATCTGGAACGGTTCGACGAAAGCATTCTCTGCTCCGCCGAGACGCTGACACCCTGGCAATGCGACTACCGAATCCTCCGGGACGGAGCCGTGCGCTGGCTGCGCGGCCGCGCCCGACCGCAGCGGCGTGCCGATGGCGCCGTCGTCTGGAACGGAGTGGTGATCGACATCACCGAAGAGCGGAAACTGCAGGACGAGACCCTTGAGGCGCGCGAGGAAGCGGAGCTTGCGAATCGCGCGAAGTCCAACTTCCTGGCCAACATGAGCCATGAACTGCGCACGCCGCTCAACGCCGTGATCGGATTCTCCGATGCGCTCCAGCAAGGATTCGGAGGGACGTTGAACGAACGGCAGACGGAGTACATCGGCCACGTTCAGGCGGCCGGCCGGCACTTGTTGGGGATTATCGGCGATCTGCTCGACCTGGCGAAAATCGAGGCGGGGCAAGCGGACTTGAAGGAGACGCTCTTCTCGCCGCTGGACGTCGTCGCTTCCGCCGTCGCGTTGATCTCGGCGCGAGCCGCCAGTAAGCAGCTGTCGCTGGATATCGACGACCTGTCGGACTTGCCGACGGTGCGGGGCGATGCGCGCCGGTTCAAGCAGGTGCTGCTCAACCTTCTATCGAATGCAGTGAAGTTCACGCCGGACGGCGGCCGCGTGCGAATCGGTGCGGAGCTGCAGTCCGACGGCTGGCTGCGCTTCTGGGTCGACGACAACGGCCTGGGAATGCATCCGGCGGATGTGGAGGTTGCGCTTCGTCCGTTCGGTCAGGTCCGGGACTCCTTCGTTCGTGGGGAAGGCGGTACCGGCCTGGGCTTGCCGCTTTCGCAGCAGCTTCTCGAACTTCACGGCGGTCGTTTGACGATCGACAGTCGACCGGGAGAGGGGACCGTCGTGAGCGCCCTCTTGCCGCCGGAGCGGCTGCTTCTGCAATCTCGCCAAACCGCAGTGGACGATGAGAACCCCTCGGGCAGCCTGAAAGCGGCGATCTAAGCCCGGCTACACCTCTGAGCCTGTCGTTCCACAGCTTTCCATCTGATCGCGAGGTGCCTTTTCGCGCCTGGTTTTTGCGTGACGATGGCACCGCTTCTCTCCAGATTGAGCCTAAATATTCATGGAGGTAGGCGATGTCCGGTGAACTCGTGCTCTATACCCACCCGAACTCGCGCGGGCGCGTTGCGCGCTGGATGTTGGAGGAGGTCGCCGCTCCCTACCGCGCGGAATTCCTCGACTACGGCGCCGAGATGAAATCCAAGAGCTATCTGGCGGTCAACCCGATGGGCAAGGTCCCGGCGCTGCGTCACGGCGAGGCGGTGATCACGGAGACCGCCGCGATCTGCGCCTATCTTGCGGATGCCTTCCCCGAAGCGGGACTGGCCCCGCCGGTCGATGCCCGTGCGGCTTACTACCGCTGGCTCTTCTTCGGCGCCGGCCCCATGGAGGCGGCTATCGTCAACACGGCTCTGCAGTTCGAGCCCCCCGAAGACAAGCGCGGCATGGTCGGTTACGGCAGCTTTGCGACGGTTCTCGATGTCTTGCAAAGCGAGGTTTCGGCGCGGCCCTATCTTGCGGGCGATCGCTTCAGCGCAGCAGATGTCTCTGTCGGCTCGTTGCTCTTCTGGAGCATGCAATTCGGCCTTGTCGAGAAGCGGCCCGCTTTCGTCGGTTACTGGGCAAGGATCAGCGAGCGTCCAGCCTACTTGCGCGCCGCCGGGATCGACGATGCCGCACTCGAGGCGAAGGCCGATTGACGTTCGAGGTCTGCCGTTTCTTGACCCACGTCATATCGGTCCTTGGCCGGACAGGGTTTTCTTCCCGATCGCATAAAACGGCAGCGCGATCACGACGCCGCTGAAGGGGAAGGAACCGAAATCCATGAGCTATAAGACCATATTGGTCCACCTCGACAACAGCGCGTCCTGCGCCGGTCGAGTCGCGGTCGCACTCGATCTGGCCACGCGTTTCGATGCGCACCTCGTCGGCCTCGTCGTTACGGTCGAACCGGTCGTGCCCACTTTCGTGATGGCGCAGATTCCCTCCTCGGCGCTGGAGTCTCAGCGCGAGGCCTTGCGTACGAAGGCCGACGAAGCGATCGCCGCGTTCGAAACGGCGGCGCAAAAGGCTGGCTGCAGTGTCGAGACCCGGAGGGCCTTGGCCTTCAACGAGGAAGTGCCGGAGACGTTGGCGCTGCACGCACGCTATGCCGATCTCGTGGTGATGGGTCAGCACGACCCTGACGACGCCAACAGCCTGGGTGTCGGCACTCTGGAACAGTGCTTGCTAGGCACCGGTCGGCCCGTCCTGGTGGTGCCCTACATCGGGGCTCCGGCGGGTTTCGGCCGGAAGGTGCTGCTGGCGTGGGATGCCAGCCGGGAGGCGGCGCGCGCCGCGAGTGACGCCCTGCCGCTCATGGAACAGGCCGAAAAGGTCACGGTCCTGACGATCAACCCGAAGAAGGGCCGCGGCGCTCACGGCGAAGAGCCCGGCGCCGATATCGCCTTGGCCATTGCCCGTCATGGCGTCAAGGCGGAGGCCGAGTCGATGGCTGTGCGGGATGTCAGCATCGACGAGGCCTTGCTCTCCCGCCTGTCCGACGACGGCGCCGATCTGCTGGTCATGGGCTGCTACGGTCACGCCCGCCTCCGCGAACTGGTGCTAGGCGGCACCACCCGCCACATTCTCCAGCACATGACCGTCCCGACCTTGATGACGCACTAGCTTAGACTTCGACGCTCCTCGATCCCGAGGCTGGTTCTCATCCCATGCGCTCGGCTTCGGCCCTTGGGTCGAGGGCGTCTTGCAGTCCGTCGCCAAGGAAGTTGAAGGCGATCACCGTGACGAAGATCAGCAGGCCGGGCCAGACGGCCAGCCAGGGGGCCGACCAGATGGTCTCCTGAGCGCCGGTCAGCATGTTGCCCCAGCTCGGTACCGGCGGCTGAATGCCGAGGCCGAGGAACGACAGCACCGACTCCAGCAGGATCACGTTGCCGACCGACAGGGTGGCGGCGACGACGATGGGCGAAACGGCGTTGGGCAGCAGATGAACCAGCATGATTCGGCTCGGTCCCGCGCCGAGCGCCTCGGCCGCCATGACATATTCGCGGCGCTTCAGGCTCAGGACGGCGCCGCGTACAAGACGGGCCGTCACGGTCCAGCCGACCAGCGCGATCAGGATGACGATGCGGTAGAAACTGACGTCTTCAGAGCTTGCCAGTTCGGGTGACAGGCCGAGTTTGGTTAGGTCGATCGCGGCCAGGACGATCAGCAGCGGCAACAGCGGCAGGGCGATGGTGGTGTCCGCCAAGCGCATGATCGCCGCATCGATGCGCCCGCCGTAGTAGCCTGCCAGGAGGCCCAGGAAAGTGCCCAGCACGGCGGCGCAGAGCGCGGCCAGCAGGCCGACCGCCAAGGACACTTGGCCGCCGTAGAGCAGGCGCAGCAGCAGGTCGCGGCCCAACTCGTCGGTGCCGAGCCAATAAGTCGCGGAGGGCGGAAGACTGCGGGCGAAGAGGTCGACCGTCGTGGCATCCAGCCCGCGCGCGGTCTCGATCAGCGGAGCTGCCAGCGCCAGGCTGCCCAGCAGCAACAGCAGGATCAGCGATGCCACCGCCGGCTTGTGATGCAGGAAGCGGCGCAACTTGAGCCGCCGTGGAGAGAGACCGGGCTGTGCGGCGGCCTGCCGGTCGGCGGTCAGAACATCGGGCGCGTCGCCAGCGCTCATTCCAGCCTGATCCTGGGGTCGAGCCAGGCATAGGTCAGGTCGGCCAGCAGGTTGGCCAGCAGCACCGTCCCGGTGGCCAGAAGCAGTCCGACAAGAGCCAGATTGTAGTCGTTGCCCATAATGGCGTCGTAGATCGTCTTGCCCATGCCCAGCCAGCCGAACATGGTCTCGGTGATCAGTGCGCCGCCGAAGAGCGTACCGAAGTCGAGCGCGATAATGGTGGTCACGGGGATCATGGCGTTCCGCAAGGCATGGCCATAGACGACGCGGGTACTGCTCAGGCCCTTGGCGCGGGCGGTGCGCACGTAGTCCTGGCGTAGCGCTTCGATGAGGCTGGCGCGGAGGTAGCGCACGTAACCGCCGACGCTGGCCAGCGTCAAGGCCAAGGCCGGCAGAACCAGATGAGCCAGCGTACCTGTGAGCGAGCCGTCGCCCATGCCGCCCGCCGGCAGCCAGCCGAGTGCCACGGCGAACAGCAGGATCAGCAGAATCGCCAGCCAGAAGGGTGGCAGGGAGATGCCGGCGAAGGCGAAGAGGTTGACGGCGCCGTCGGTCAGGCTCTGCGGCCTCCGTGCGGCCAGGACCCCGAGCGGCAGGGCGATCAAAAGCGCCAGGGCGAAAGCCAGGCCCATCAGCATCAGGGTGTTGGCGAGGCGCGGGAGCAGGATCTCCAGCACCGGCCGGGCGAACAGCCGGGAGTAGCCGAAATCGCCCTGAAGAGCGTTGCCGAGCCAGGCCAGATAGCGCTCATGAACTGGCCGGTCGAGACCGTACACGGCCTTGAGGCGTTCGGCGTCGGCCGCGGTCAGGTTCGGATCGGCTGAAATCATCAGGTCGATGGGATCGCCGGGCATCAGCCCGATCAGCAGGTAGACGAAGATGGACATGGCGAAGAGCACCACGCCCAGCCCGATCAGCCGCTCAATCAGAAAACGCACCATGGCGTAGCAGGGTAGAGCTTGGGACGGATCAAGCAAGCGGGTTGCTGCTCGGCGTCAGGCCTGCTTTACCTCGAGGGGTCGCAACCTTGGGAGGCCGATGCCGATGCGCCGACTCGACTACTATCTCTCGCTCCGCTCGCCCTGGGCCTTTCTGGGATCGCATCGGCTGGAGCAGATTGCGCAACGTCACCGGATAAAGATCGCGGTCAAACCTGTCGACTTCGGTGTCGTCTTCCCGGCCTCCGGCGGTTTGCCCCTGCCGAAGCGCGCCCCGCAGCGTCTGGCCTATAGGATGATGGAACTGAAACGCTGGTCGGCCCATCTCGGCGTCGCAATGGTCTTCGAACCGAGCTGCCTGCCGGCGCCCGAGGGGTTGGCGGCTCGCTTCGTCATCGCCGCCGAGGCGACGGGCGGCGATCCCCTGCAGCTTGCCCACGCCGTTCTTGCGGCAATCTGGCAGCAGGAACGCAACATCGCCGAGGTCGGAACCCTGGAGGCCATCGCCGCCGAGACGGGCCATAACTCGGGTGCCTTGGCCGCCAAGGCGTTCGACCCGGAAACCCAGTTCCGCTACGAGGCACTGACCCAGGAGGCATTGGAACGCGGCGTTTTCGGAGCACCTTCCTATGTTCTGGAAAACGGTGAGATCTTCTGGGGCCAGGACCGCCTCGAGTTTCTGGAGCGCGCTTTGGTTGGCGAGTCGCAAACTGCCGTATGAGGAACGTCGAATAGGTTTTCGGGCCGTTTGGGATGGGTAATTCGCTGTCGTCTTGACCGGGGCTTCGCGCAGTTTTGCGTCTCCGTAGCCGGGCTTCTCTTCACCTTTGCTGCTATTTTCGTCGCGGCGCAGAATCGCGATTGCGACCCCGGCTGACGCACCGCAGATTTATGGAAAGAGATCATTAAGCCGAGCGTCGGATCATAGCTGTCCGACTGCTTCGGACAGGAGGTTTCGAGCCATGCCGGTCTTTTGCCACCCCGAGTTCGACGCCCACGAAAAGGTTCTGTTCGGCCATGACCCGGAAACGGGGCTGAAGGCGATCATCGCCCTGCATAATACCAGTCGCGGGCCAGCGCTCGGCGGCTGCCGTCTGTGGGCTTACGAGAGCGACGAGGCGGCGCTGACCGATGTTCTGCGCTTGTCGCGGGGCATGACCTACAAGTCGGCGCTGGCCGATCTGCCTTTCGGTGGCGGGAAGTCGGTGATCATCGGTGACGCTGAGACGATGAAGAGCGAAGCGCTGTTCCGGGCCATGGGCCGGCTGGTGGAGTCGCTGGGCGGCCGCTATCGCGTCGCCGAGGACGTCGGGGTCACGGTTGCCGACGTCGAAGCCATGGGGCAGGTGACCCGCTACGTGGCCGGTATACCGGCTGGAGGCGCGGGCGATCCTTCGCCGGCCACCGCCTGGGGCGTCTTCTGCGGTTTGAAGGCGAGCGTCCGGCATAAGTTCGGCAGCGACGACCTGAACGGCGTCAGCGTGGCGGTCCAGGGTCTCGGTGCCGTCGGGCGTCATCTCGCGGCCCATCTGCACGCCGCCGGTGCCAAGCTCGTCGTCGCCGACATCAACGAGCGGGCCGTGCGGCAGGCGGTCGAGGCCTGGGATGCCTTGGCTGTTGCGCCGTCCGAGATTCATGCCGTCGAGGCCGAGATCTTCGCTCCCTGCGCGCTTGGCGCCGTTCTGAATGAAAAGACCATTCCCCAGCTCAACTGCGCTGTCATCGCAGGCAGCGCCAACAACCAGCTCGCGACGCTGCGGGACGGTGCCGCGCTGAAAGCGCGCGGTATCCTTTACGCGCCGGACTACGTGCTTAACGCCGGCGGCATCGTCAACATCAGCCACGAGACACAGCTTTCCGGTGCCAGCTACGACAAGGCGACGGCCTTCGCCCATGTCGCGCGAATCGGCGACACCCTGGCGGAGATCTACAGACTCGCCGAGCGAGCCGACTTGCCCACCTCGGAGGCCGCCGACCGCTTGGCTGAGCAGCGCTTCAAGCCGGCCGTGCGACAAGCGGCTTAGCGCCTTGGAGGCAGAGGGTCAGAGGCTCCGGACCGGCGTGGTCCAGGCCGGGTCCTGGTGCTTGGCCCAGTAGAGTTCGCCGAGACGCCGAGTGATCGGTCCGGGCGAGGCTGGAAGGGCTTGGCCGTCAACACTGGCGATGGCCATGATCCCGCCGGCGGTGGAGGTGACGAAAGCCTCCTCGGCCGTGGTCAGCGTCTCCATGGACAGCGGTTCGATGCGAGTCGGAATCTTCAGTTCAGCGCAGAGTTCGAGGGCCGTGCCGCGGGTGATGCCCTCCAGCACGCCGCGGTCCGGTGTGTGGACGCTGCCGTCCTTCACCGCGAAGAGATTGAAGCCCGGTCCCTCTGTCAGAAAGCCGTCGAGATCCTTCAGCAGAACGTTTTCGCCGCCGCGGTCGTACGCTTCGTAGAGCCCTCTGACCATGTCCAGCCAGTGATAGTTCTTGATCGTGGGATCGACGCTGGCCGCCGGAATTCGCGGCACCGAGGCAACGATCATCCGCAGACCGCGATCACGCTGCGTTTCGTCGGCGATCCAGCCGAAGGGAATGGCGAAGGCGATGAAGCGGTTGACGGCGTCGCGCGGGTCCCGGCTGAAGGTCGGCGAGTGGCCGCGCGTGCAGATCATCTCCACGTACGCGTCTTCCAGGCCGCTTCGGGTGACCGTCTCGTGCAGCAGGGTCTCCAGTCCGGTGCGATCGAACGGCAGAGACATGCGCAGCTTGGCGACGGATGCGAGAAAGCGATCCAGATGCTTATCGAGACGAAAGAAATGATTTTTCCAGACGGAAACCACGTCGTAGGTCGCATCGGAGCGCAGGAAGCCCCAATCCAGTATCGGGATCTTGGCTTCGCTCATCGGCACGAAGCGGCCGTCGATCCAGGCAACGCCTGGGGGAAACTGGGTTTCAGGCCCCGCCAGCGGCGGGTGTGGTTGGCTGTCCGGCATGGCTTGGACTCCCCATCGCGCGATCTCCGGCGAGCAGTCTAGCGTCAAGCCGCTCTGCCGGGGCAGTGGTTTTAGGGCAGAAGTGGAGCGCAGGTGGCTTGTCCTCTCGGGACAAAAGCTATTCTCTGTTGCAGAAGCGTGACGATCCGTCGGAGGCCCCGTGCGTCGGGGACAGGTCATGAGCCTCAATCTCACCCGAATCGATAAGCCCGCCATGAGGGCTAAGACGGCGGCCTGGGCCGTTCACGTCTTTACCGCTTCCGGCGCCGTGCTGGGCTTCCTCGCCTTGCTGGCGATCCTCCACGGCGACAAGCAGTTGGTTTTTTTCTGGCTCGGTCTGGCGCTTTTCGTCGACGGCGTGGACGGTACGCTGGCGCGCCGTGCCAAGGTGCGGGAGGTGACGCCGAACGTCGACGGCACCACCCTGGACAACGTCATCGACTACTTCACCTACGTCGCCGTGCCGGCGATGCTGGTCTACTGGTTCGGCCTGGTGCCGAACGGCTGGGAAACTGCGGCGGCCGCGACCATCATGGCGGTCTCCTGCTATACCTTCGCCAATGCGGAGATGAAGACCCACGACTACTACTTCAGCGGTTTTCCCGCCTTGTGGAACGTCGTCGTGCTGGCCTTTTTCATCTTGCAGACCGACCCCTGGATCAACATCGCGGTGATCGCCCTCTGCTGTCTGCTGACGTTCATTCCGCTCAAGTACGTTCATCCCTTCCGGGTCCCGCACCTGCGCAGTCTGAACATCCCGATGACGGTGGTCTGGGCCTTCGCGTCGATCTGGCTGGTCGCGGTCGATCCCGACACGACCGACCTTCCGGTTGAAGAACCGACGATCTATTGGATCTGGGTTGCCAGTTCGCTCTACTTCGTCGGTTTGTCGCTCTGGCGCTCCTTCCGCAAGGAGCGGCCTGAGCGACGCCAAAGCAAGGCTTGAGCCCTATCTTCGTGCCTTCAACTCTTTCCGGATGATCTTGCCCGTGGCGGTCATCGGCAAGGCGTCCAGGAACTCGACCTCGCGGGGATACTCGTGCGCGGCGAGACGGGTCTTCACGTAGTCCTGGATCTCACGTTCCAGGCTTTGCGACGGACGGTGGCCTTCAGCCAGCACGATGAAGGCCTTGACCCGCTCGGTCCGCAAGTCGTCGGGGACGCCGACCGCGGCGGCCAGCGCCACGGCAGGGTGCCTGATCAGGCAGTCTTCGATCTCGCCTGGACCGATGCGGTAGCCGCCGGAGGTGATGACGTCGTCGTCGCGGCCGACGAAGTGGAAGTAGCCCTCCTCGTCCAGTCGCGCCTGATCGCCGGTCAGCAGCCAGTCCCCGGCAAACTTCTTGGCCGTGGCCTCGGGGTTGTTCCAGTAGCCCAGGAACATGACCGGGTCCGGCCGCCGCACGGCCACCGTTCCCTGGACGCCCACCGGCAGCGGTTGGCCTGCTTCGTCCAGCACCGCAACCTCGTGTCCCGGTACGGCACGACCCATGGCGCCCGGCTTGACCGGCATCAGGCCTGCGCAGTTGGCCACGACCAGGTTGCACTCGGTCTGGCCGTAGAACTCGTTGATCGGGACGCCGAAGGTTGCCCGTCCCCAATCCAGAAGACCGGCGCCCAGGGTTTCTCCGCCCGAGCCGATGGAGCGGACCTTCAGCTTCCAGCGCGCTGCCGGCCGCTCGACCCGGCGCAGCATCTTCAGGGCCGTTGGCGGCAGGAAGGCGTTGCGCACGCCGTAGTCGGCCATCAGGTGGAAGGCCGCTTCCGGATCGAACTTGGCGAAGCGGTGAGCCAGGACCGGTATGCCGTGGTGCAGGCTGGGCAGCAGCACGTCGAGCAGCCCGCCGATCCAGGCCCAGTCGGCCGGTGTCCAGAAGAGATCGCCCGGCCGCGGAAACAGTTCCTGCGGCAGCTCCACGCCCGGCAGATGACCGAGCAGGACCCGGTGCCCGTGCAGCGCCCCCTTGGGAGGTCCTGTCGTGCCGGAGGTGTAGATGAGGATGGCGGGATCGTCGGGGCCGGTTTCGGCCGGCGTAAAGCTGTCCGATGCGCGCTCCAGCAGGGCCGTCCAGTCCTCGGCGTCCTCGATGGCCCCGTCGATGCAGATCACTGACCGGAGGTCGGGCAGCCGGTCGCGCAGGGTGGCGATCTTTTCGACTCCGGCGCGGTCGGTAATCAGCGCGGTAGCGCTGCTGTCCGAAAGGCGATACTCCAGCGCCTCCTCGCCGAATAACACGAACAGCGGGATGGAGATCGCTCCCAGCTTTAGGATGCCCAGATGCGCAACGGCGGTCTCCGGCGCCTGTGGCAGCAGTACGCCGACTCTTGCCCCCGGTGCGACGCCGAATGCGATCAGGGCGTTGGCCAGGCGGTTCGAAAGTCCCTTCAGCTCATCGAAACTATAGTCGCGACGCACCCCGTCGCTGCGGTGGTGGATCACTGCCAGCCGACCGCTGCCGTCCGCCCACTTGTCGCAAGCGTCGACCGCGATGTTATAGCGACCCGGAATGTTCCAGACGAAATCGCGCCGAAGCTGATCGTAGGTCTCCGCTGCCGGCAGCATATCCGTCCTCTCCCTACGCGCGCCCGGTACGCAACCTCAGATCGTTGATGCCCTAGTTGGTCGGCAACGGTGGTGGCGCCGCACTGCCGCCGCCGGCTGTCGCTTGGCAACGGGCCTCGGCGCGTTGCAGGAAGAGGTCTTTCTGCGCCGCCATTTGCGGGTTGTCCGCCACCATACCTTCGATCTGATCCCGCTCGCGCGCGATGCAGAGCGCGGCGGGATCGTCGGAGTCGACGGTCATCTCCTCGAGCGGCGGCGGGAAGAGATCGTCCCAGTGCTGGATCGTCAGCACGGCGATCACACCGCAGAAGACGCCGGCGGCCAGCAGGCGGGCGGCCGGGCGGTCGAGAAAGCTGTCGTCCGAGGAGTCTGCCATCTCGCCCTTTTACGGCGCTCAAGAAGTGCTGGGCAAGGGGGGTCGTAGGGCCGCAAATCCTCCAAGGGGCTTTTTTCCTTAGGAATTTTGGGGGCGAAAGAGGAAAGCAAGACCGTTATGTTCAAATGGAAAGTTCGCTGCTTATATGGTGCAAGAGCGAAGCGAGCGACCGCATAAGAACGGACCACCAGGAGGGTACCTAGCATGGAGCAGACGCCCCGTCTTGCGCCGGAGGCCGCCAATTCGGATGCGCCCCCGCCGACCGGCACGCCGTTGGACGCGAGTGGCATGGCCGCACCTTTGGGGCGCGAAGCGCCGCTGATCGACCCCTTTCAGCGCCGCATCAGCTATCTGCGCATCTCCGTGACCGACCGCTGCGACTTCCGCTGTGTCTACTGCATGAGCGAGGACATGACTTTCCTGCCGAAGCAGGAGGTCTTGAGCCTGGAAGAGCTCGACCGTCTGTGCAGTAGCTTCGTGCATTTGGGCGTGCGCAAGCTGCGCCTGACCGGTGGCGAGCCTCTGGTGCGCCGCAATATCATCTGGCTGTTCCGCCAGCTCGGCCGGCATCTGAAAAGCGGTGACCTGGACGAGCTGACGGTAACCACCAACGGCAGTCAGCTTCCCAAGCTGGCCGGCGATCTTTACGACGCCGGCGTTCGCCGGATCAACGTCTCGCTCGACACCCTCGACCCGCACAAGTTCGCGGCGATCACCCGCTGGGGCAAGCTCGACAAGGTCATGACCGGTCTGGCGGCGGCCAAGGAAGCCGGGCTCAAGATCAAGATCAACGCCGTGGCCCTGAAGGGCGTCAACGACGACGAGGTTCATCGTCTGGTCGAGTGGGCCGGCGAAGAGGACTTCGACCTGACCTTCATCGAGGTCATGCCGATGGGCGATATCGGCACCGAACAGCGGATCGACCAGTACTGGCCGCTGACCATGGTGCGCAGCGAACTGGCCAAGCGCTGGACGCTGGAGGAGATCGACCACCGTACCGGTGGTCCGGCCCGCTTCTGGCAGGTCAAGGAAACCGGCCAGAGACTTGGTTTCATCACCCCCTTGACCCATAACTTCTGCGAGGCCTGCAATCGGGTCCGCCTGACTTGTACCGGTACGCTTTACATGTGCCTGGGCCAGGACGACGCGGCCGACCTGCGCTCGGTGCTGCGCGCCAGCGACGACGATCAGGTTCTGCAGCAAGCGATCCGCGAAGCCATCACCCGCAAGCCCAAGGGCCACGACTTCGTGATCGACCGCCGCCGCGGCATCACCGGTGCCTCCCGCCACATGAGCGTCACCGGGGGGTAGGGGCGCTCAGTAGCCCAGAGCGCAGCCGTCCTTGCGAGGATCGGAGCCTGCCGTCAGGACGCCCCGCTTGCGGTCGATGCGGATGCATTGCCCGCCGCCCAGCGAGGGGGTGGCCAGGGTGAGGGTGTGGCCGCGCTGCTGGAGCCCCAGCAGCGTCTCGGTCGGCAGCGATTTCTCCACCTCGACCCGATTGCCTAGAGCGAAAACCCGCGGGCAGTCCAATCCGGCTTGCGGGTCCATTTCGTAGTCGATCAGGTTGGTGAGCAGCCGGGCATGGCCGAAGGGCTGGTAGTCGCCTCCCATCACGCCGTAGCCGATCTCGGCCTGACCGTTGCGGGTGGCGAGGCCGGGCATGATCGTGTGCATCGGTCGCTTGTTCGGTGCCAGGCGGTTCGGATGCGCGGGGTCGAGGCGGAAGCTGGCGCCCCGGCTTTGGAAGACCACGCCGGTCTCGGCGGAGAGAATCCCACTGCCGAAACCGTGGAACAGGGAGTTGATGACGCTGACGGTGTTGAGGTCGCGGTCGACCACCGTGAGATAAACGGTGTCGGATGTCGTTAGGCCCAGATCCGGAATGTCCGGGAAGGCGCATTCCGGATCGATTTTGGCCCGTAGCTCGGCGGCCCAGTCCTTCGACAAGAGGCGATCGAGAGAAACCTCCAACGCCTCCAGGTCGGCGAGATGGCGGTTGCGCATGTCGTAGGCCAAGCGTCCGGCTTCGATCTCCAAGTGGGTGCGCAGGGGGGAGAGAGGTCCGAACTTGGCAAGATCGTAGCCCTCCAGGATGTTGAGCATGACCAAGGCCACGACACCCTGGTTGTTCGGCGGGATCTGGTGAATATCGTAGCCTCGGTAGGCGCTGGAGATCGGCGTCACCCACTCGCTTTCGAAGCTGGAAAAGTCCTCGAGCGCATGGACGCCGCCGAGCGCCTTGAGGGAGGCAACCATCGCCTCGGCGATGGGGCCTTCATAGAAGGCCTTGCGGCCTTGCCTGGCGATCTGGGTCAAGGTGTCGGCCAGCGCCGGCTGCCGATGCAGATCGCCTTCGCGCGGAGCGGCGCCTCCCGGTAAAAACTGTGCCGCCGCCGCTTCGTTGTTGCGCAACTTGCCTGCCAGGCTATGCCAGTCGTTGGCGACCCGGGCATGGACCGCATAGCCGTCGCGGGCGTAGCCGATCGCCGGTGCTAGAAGCTCCGCGAAGTCCATGCTGCCGTGGCGCTCGTGCAGGCGGCACCAGGCATCGATCGCCCCGGGGATCGTGACCGCGTGTGGGGACGTCTGGTCGATGGCCTCCAGACCCTGGGTCCGCAGGGTCTCAAGGTCGGCCGCGGCCGGCGCCCGGCCCGAACCGTTCAAGCCGACGACCTCGCCACCACCACCCGGCGCGTAGAGCACAAAGCAGTCGCCGCCGATGCCGGTCATGTGCGGTTCGACCACGCAGAGCGTTGCGACTGCGGCGATCGCCGCGTCCACGGCATTGCCGCCGTTGCGCAACACCTCCAGCGCCGTCTGGCTGGCATAGGGATGGGACGTGGCGACGGCGCCGTTGATGCCATGCACGGCGGAGCGGCCGGGAAAATCGAAATCGCGCATGAGGGGAGTGTTTCCTGCCTTGCGGTTATTGGTTGTCTTCGTTCATTGAGCGTGACGAGGATTTACCGCCTTGAAGACCCTCAAGGTAGGTGAAAGTGCGATCCGGGGCTGGTTTTCGGCAGCGCTTGGCTCTGTTTTTCGGCAAAGCGGCAGTCTTGGCGACGAATTACGCCGGACGGGCCGCGGCCCCGCGTCGAAGGGGTTGGACCGCTTTTTTCACCAGACGGCGATAGCGCCGGCGCAAGACCAAGTGAGGATAGCGTGCCAGGAACATCCGGTCGCTTGGATTGAACGGGATTGTCGCCAGGTCGGAGCGGAGCGATTCGATCATGCGCCGCTGCAGAGACGACCCCGTTCGGCGGGCCGCGGACAGCCCGAGGATGCGGGCGTAGATGGTCGCGGCGTTCAGGATGGGAAAACGCTCGAGACGGTTCATGTCGAACAGCTGTTCCTTGGAGGCCAACCACCCTGCCTGCCGTTGCTCCAGAAAGACGCGGTCCCGCCAATCGAGGTTGGGGTGGGGATGGTCCTTCACCCAGGCGAACCACTCGGTCAGACCCTTGGCGGCGGACGATCCCCTCGGCTCGCCCATCGAGCGCATCAGCAGCGCCGCGGCTTCTTCCGGCTCCGGCATCTCTTCGGGGAACTCTCGCCAATCGTTGAATCCGCCGGCGATTGCAAAGCCATGGCCGCCGAAGGTTACGCCGTCCATGCCGTCGCGCGCGCCGGTCAGGTAAGGGCGCGCGTCGCCGTCGGAGACATGCCCTCCGGCGTGCCGCTCCAGCAGGCCACGTCGCTCCTCCATCGCGCTGCGGGAGGTGATCTCGTGCCTGATCCAGTGTTGAACGCCGGCCCGTTTGGCGATTCGTGGCGGGAGAACACGGTCGGCGACCGGCATGCGTTCGGTCAGACGTGTATAGGGCCGCACCTCCAGATCCGCGCTGACGGCGATGGCCAGCATCAGACGCGAATCGAACCCGGCCGTCAGACCGAGCCACGGCGGCTCTTCGGCTGCGTCCGCGAGGCGGCTCATGACCGTTCGCAAGGTCTGCGTCAGCCAGGCGATCAGCGCGTCCTCATCCGAGCTCATTTCGATCGGCGGCATCAGGGACCGCGGCGCGGGCGTGCCTGTCGCCAGGTCCAGCGTCTGACTCGGCAAGAGCCGCTGAACGCCGTCGAGGCGGGAGAGAGGCGGCGGAAACCAGGAAATTCCACGCTCGTAGACGAGCTTACGCCCATCGATGACAGTCGGCTGAGTGGCGAAGGCGTGCTGTGCGATCAGAGCTGGACTGCTGGAGACCCATAGTCCGCCTTCAGTGTCTTTAAGATAGAAACACCCGAGCAACCCGGCCGCGTCAGGATAGAAATTCGAGGGATTCGCCAGGAGCCATCGCCCAGCCCAGCTCTGGGTGCGCTCTGCGACCTCGGAAGTGCGGCTGCGTTCGATCGACGTTACGGCATCGGGACGTTCGGGATCCGATTCGATGGCACGGCCGAATAACAACCATGGTGTCCCATCGGCGTCTTTCGCCTGTGCGATCGGCAAAGTCGGACAGCTATGAAGGACAGCTGACGCCCCGAAAGGCTCGCGGCGCCAGTCGGATCCCACGTCCAGCGATCTCGGTCCTAGAAGGAACTGCCGCCGATGCGCCGGTAGGCTGTCGTCCATCCTCACGCCCACCCCTTCATGCCCATTGCCGTCGTGTTCCGTCAAAAAAGGCTCATTCGGTTTCGGTCGGATCGCTATGCCGAAAGTCGCGGATCGGTGCGACGGAGATGACTGTGCGTCCCCGCCGCTTTCCCGTGTGGAGGACTTCATGCTCGAAAAAGTTGTCAGAGATGGGACATGCTCTGTCATCTACAGGCATCGAGCCTGCCAGCTTGCCGTTGCAGCACCATATTCTGCGACAGACTCCGCGTAAATCCGCCACGGGAGAGAGCCATGATCGCTCGTCTTGTCCTACTTGCGCTCGGTCCGATCTTTGCGTTTCCGGCCGTTGCCGAAACCTACCGAAGCGAGCAAGCAGACTTTCGGCTGGTCGAGCTGGCCGACGACCTGGAGAGTCCCTGGGGCATGGCGTTCCTGCCCGATGGCGGGATCTTGATCACCGAGCAGGCCGGCCAGTTGCGGCTTTATCGCGGCGGCGATCTTTCCGATCCTATTCCCGGCACTCCTGACGTAGAGGAGCGGGGACAGGGCGGTCTGCTGGACGTCGCGGTCGATCCCGACTACGCGGAAACAGGCTGGATCTATTTGTCGCTCTCTGCGCGAGGCGAGGGTGGTCTCGGAACGCAGGTCTGGCGTGGACGCATCCAGGATAATCGTTGGATCGAGAGCGAGCTGCTTTTCGATATGCAGCGCAAGACCCGCATAGGACGCCATTTCGGGTCGCGCTTCGCCTTCGACCCCGACGGTCGCCTCTATTTCTCGATCGGCGATCGAGGCGCGATGCAGCGCGCGCAGGACCCTGCCGACGAGGCTGGCCGTATCCATCGCATCGAGCGCGACGGAACGGTGCCGTCGGACAATCCCTATCTGGATGAATCCGGCACGCCGCCGACGGCCCTTACCCGGGGCAATCGCAACGCCCAAGGCATGGCGACCCATCCCGATACAGGTGTGATTTGGACTCATGAGCACGGCCCGCGCGGTGGTGACGAGGTCAACGTGATCAGGGCCGGCGCCAACTACGGCTGGCCGGAGGTCACCCATGGCATCGACTACTCCGGTGCCGTCATCAGCGATCGACAGTCCGCGCCTGGCTTCGACGACCCGGTCCATGTCTGGGTGCCCTCCATCGCACCCTCCGGCATGGCCTTCTACAGCGGGGCGGCCTTCCCGGAGTGGCAGGGCGATCTCTTCGTCGGCGCCCTGCGCTCGCGCCTCCTGGTACGGCTGGAACTGGAAGGCGAGCAGGTGATCGGCGAGGAATGGTTGCTGGAACGGGAGGTCGGCCGAATTCGCGACGTTCGGGTCGGTCCCGACGGCTTCGTTTACCTCCTGACCGAGTCCAACGACGGTCGACTGCTGCGCCTGGAGCCGGTTTCCTAGCCTCTTGACCGGGCCTTCCCTTCGCACGGTCGATGCCGATATCCTGTCGGTCTCATCGGTGGAGGAAGTTCTGAATGCCCTCCTGGGAACTGCTTTTGGGCTTCGCGGTGGCCACCGTGATCTTCGCCTACATGCCCGGACCGGCACTGCTCTACACGGCAGCACAGACTCTGGCGCGTGGTCGTCGGGCCGGCTTCTTGGCGATGCTGGGTATCCATATCGGCGGCTATGCGCACGTTCTGGCGGCTGCTCTTGGATTGGCCGCCGTCTTCGAGCTGGTTCCCGATCTCTATCTCGCGGTGAAGTTTGCCGGCGCCGCTTATCTGATCTGGCTGGGGATCGGACTGCTGCGCAGCCGGCCGTTGGATACGGACCTGCCGCAGCTTGCGTCCAAGAGCGCCCGGCGCAGTGTTTTCGAAAGCATTCTGGTCGAGGTGTTGAACCCGAAAGTCGCGATCTTCTATCTCGCCTTTCTGCCGCAGTTCGTCGACCCTACGGCGCTTCTGCCGATCTGGACGCAGTTCCTCATCCTCGGCGTGATCGTGAACTTTGCCTTCTCCTCCGCCGACCTCGTCGCCGTCTTCCTGACCTCGACCTTGGTTGCGCGGCTGAAGGCGAGCCAGCGCGCGCAACTCTGGGCCAGACGGATCGGCGGCACCATTCTGATCGGCCTCGGTCTCCGCTTGGCGGCCGATCGCTCGTAAAGCGATCCTGCTCTAAAATAATAAGAATGAGAGTGCGATTCACCTGTTTGATGGAAGCCAATCCGCATCCATCAAATGCCGGGACTAAACACCTAGAGCGTGATTCGAGTTGGTTGAATCTTGGGGGATTCTCGGTGAACTCTTCGCCGGCTCCACCGACGTTTGACAGCCTGAATCCAGATAGAGAAAGTCCCGCTTTTGGAGGAGCGGTATGTCCGAGCGATTTGATAAGTTCACTAAGGCATTGGATCGTCTGATTCGCGACGGCGACATGCTGCATATGGCGATGCAGTATGACTGTTATGGCGAAGACTTCGTCGAGCATGTTCGAGAAGAAGTCGGCGAGCATGGGATTGAGAAATACCTCAAAGAACTTCCAAGTTTCGACAATAAATACCAAGCTTGGTATTCGGAAGCTCAGGCATTAATTAAGAAAATTCTGCCGTATCGCTTCACAGATTTTCAATCTTATTATGAGTATCCGAGGATCAGAAAGGAAATAAGTTTTCAAAACTATATGATCAAAGATTATTTGCAGGGCCTCCAAATTACTCGAATTGGAGATATAATTGTGGATAGAAGCGCGGCGATTCCCGAGTTTCGTCAACAATTGAGCATAGTAAGGGCGGCTAAAGAAAAATTAGACAGCGCGTTGATTGATTTGACAGCTATACTTCAGGCTGATCTGTTTGATTCAGAAATAGAGAGCGCCCGTGCACTTGCAAAGGCAGGTTATCTGCGCGCTGCTGGGGCGATCTGCGGGGTCGTGATCGAGAAGCATCTGCTACAGGTCAGCGATGCCCACGCCATCACCATAAGGAAGAAGAACCCCGCAATTTCTGATCTGAACCAAGCCTTGAAAGACAAAGACGCTATAACGGTGCCTCAGTGGCGCTTCATCCAGCACCTCGCCGACATCCGAAATCTGTGCGGTCACGCCAAGACGAAAGAGCCGACCAAGGATGAGATCGATGACCTCTTGTCAGGGACAGAGAAGGTGCTGAAGACCGTCTTCTGATCAGCGCTCCGTCCCTCCCGATTGTGCCCCAGAAAACCCCTGCCAACGCTCGCTGCTTTTGCGAGCGGCCGGGAGAGCATGCAGGCCGTCGCGCAAAGGCCTGCCGGCGAGACTGCCTGCGCAAACCGAGGGCCGCATTTCTTGCACCTCGAGCGTCTGCAAATCTCCGTCAAGCCTCGTCGACCGGGTAGTTCCGGTTCTGGGCCTAGTCGAGAGTAACCTGGTGTGCGAAGTCGCGCCCGTCGGTGACCGTGATCTGCTCGAAACCCAAAAGTTTCGCCAGGTCGAAGAAGGTAAAGCTGTCTTCCACGCCGTTCTCCACGAAGATCGGCATGGTGCGGGCGACCGCCGTCATCATCGCCAGAACCGCGCGGGCCCGGTAGAGCGTGTTCATGCGGTCGTCGTCCAGTGAGGCGATGATCAGCTTCTGTGCCTCGGCCCCCTTGGCATAAAGCACGAATTCGGGCGGGTAGGGCAGTTCCAGCTGGCTGGTGGTGTAGCCGACCACGAAGCCGACGCGCATCTGCCGGCTGGCCTGGGGCAGGGGCCGACCGCGCGACACGAAGGTCTCGTAAGTCTGCGGGTGCGGGTAGTAGTAGCCGATGTGTCGATCATCCAGCTCTTGCGCTGCCGCCGGCTCCGCCAGTCCGCCCGCTAGCAGCAGGGTCAATCCGAAAACCCAAAAGATTCCGCGCATTCGATGGCTCCCTGGCCCGGTTTCAAGCTGACATGGTCTCAAGCTCGCGAGAGGCTATACTGCGGCGGTCGAAAAGACGATGGGTGCCAACATGCCGTCCGGTCTCTCTCCCGCCAACACCACTGTGAACCGCCCGGCTTCCCAAGTCGGTTCCGCGCCGAAGATGGCTTTCGTCGCGGCGGAAACGCCCGAGGCGCGACGTGGGCTGGAAGCTCTATCGGCCCGCTACGATCCGGTCGCGCCGGAGGAGGCGGAGATCATCGTGGCGCTCGGCGGCGATGGCCTGATGCTGGAGACGCTGCATGCGAACATGGGCCGC
Organism: Algihabitans albus; assembly: GCF_003572205.1. NCBI lineage: Bacteria > Pseudomonadati > Pseudomonadota > Alphaproteobacteria > Rhodospirillales > Rhodovibrionaceae > Algihabitans > Algihabitans albus. Next base: position 58,793 of record NZ_QXNY01000003.1, on the reverse strand, counting down.
GGCGTGTCGATCTACGGCATGAACTGCGGCACCGTCGGTTTTCTGATGAACGAGTACCGCGAGGAGGGGCTGGCTGAACGGCTGGCGGCGGCCACGAGTGTCGATCTGCATCCCCTCCGCATGATCGCCACGGGGTGCGATGGCGCGTGCCATGACGCTTTGGCGATCAACGAGGTCTCGCTGTTCCGCGAAAGCCGCCAGGCCGCGAAGATCCGAATCTCCGTGGACGGCGTGGTTCGGCTGAAGGAACTGATCTGCGACGGCGTTCTGGTCGCCACGCCGGCCGGCAGTACCGCCTACAACTTGTCCGCTCACGGACCGATCATCCCGCTTGGCGCCGGCCTGTTGGCGCTGACGCCGATCAGCGCCTTCCGCCCCCGGCGCTGGCGTGGTGCGCTGCTGCCCCACAAGGCCGTGGTGACCCTTGAGATCCTGGAACAGGACAAACGGCCCGTCGGCGCGGTCGCGGACTACACCGAGGTTCGCGACGTCGCAAAGGTGGAGATCCGCGAAGATCGCGAGGTGAGCCTGCGGCTGCTTTCCGATGCCGAGCATAACCTCGAAGAACGGATCATCATGGAGCAGTTCCTGCCTTGATGGTGGGAATTGGATTAACCGTCCCTTTGTTCTTGGCTGTTGTGATTCCCCGTGCAAGAGGGCGAGGGCCGCCATGCCGATCTACTTCAAAGTCCCGGGACACATTAGCAACGGCGATCCGCTTCAGTCGTAGGCGCGATGCGTGATCAGATAGAAGGGCGACGGACGGTCGTGATGCCTTCGGGACTGTCGGCACGGGCGCGGGAGTCCAGCACCGCCAGCGGCTCGATCACCGTCGAGAGATAATGCGCGGTGGCGTTGACCACCGTCTCGGCGTCGAGCGCGATCGCGACGTGACCCTTCCAGAAAACCAGGTCGCCGCGCCGCAGCGGCGCTTCCGGATCGATCGAGGTGCCCAACTCCGCGCAGGCTTCCTGCATGTCCGTATCGCGCGGGCAGGCGACGCCCGCAGCCGTCAGAGACAGTTGTATCAATCCCGAGCAGTCCACGCCGGCGGCCGACTTGCCGCCCCAGAGGTAGGGCGTGTGGAGAAAGGTCAGCGCGGTCTCGACGTAGTCGGGCAGCGTTTCGCCGAGGGAGATCAGATGATCGGCCCAAATGTAGCCCTGCGGCGTGACGGCGAAGCGCTTCTCGCGGCCGGTGACGGCGACGGTCGTGGTGAGCGTCAGAACCTCCAGGATCGGCGCTTTGATGTCCGGCTCTGGAAACAGCAATGTCGAGCGGGTCGCCACCCTGTGAGTGGCTGCGGGGCCGCGTGGTGCAAGCGCCGGGGTTTCGACGTAGCCCACATAGCCGTCGGCCTCCGACTGCAGCCAGGCCCAGCCGTCTCGTTCCTCGAAGACCAGCAGCGGTTCGCCGAGCAGCAGTTGGCTGTCGAGCCGTCCGCCGGGACTGCGCCGCAGCCCCGCCGTGCCGACGGCGACGGCTGCCGGGCGGCCTTCGACGAACCGGATCGCTTCGACCCGTCCCTGCAGCCGCAGGTCCGCCAGGTCGTCGCGCAGAGCATGGAGGCGGCGGTCGAGGTCGCTCATACCGAATCGTCGCCCTCCTGATCGCGCTCGGCGCGCACCTTGGCGCGGGCCTCCTCGATCTCGCGTTCGCGGAAGTAGTCGTCCGTCGTGCGGATCGCCGGGCGCTCCGGTCCCGCCATCGGATTGGGTTGCTCGAAGTGCACCACGACGCGGCAGTCGTCGCACATCATGATCCGTTCGACGGTATCGCTGGAGCCGAACATCCAATGCTTGCCGGCGAGCTGATCGGTGATGCGATCGATCGTGTGCTTGACGCCGAAAGGTTTGCCGCAGCGGATGCAGTTGAAGGGCTCCGTCTCGTTCAGCTTGACGGCAGCGCGCGCCTCCTCGGAGAAGTTGAGGCGGGGTTCGAGCGTGATAACGCTCTCCGGGCAGGTGTTGGCGCAGAGGCCGCATTGAACGCAGGCCTCCTCGCTGAAGCCGAGCCAAGGCCTGTCGGGATCGTCCTGCAGCGCGCCGGTCGGGCAGGCCGAGACGCAGGCCAGACACATGGTGCAGCCGTCGGTGTCGACCTTGACCCGGCCGAAGGGAGCGCCCTTGGGAAGCGGCAGGAGGTCGGGCGGCCCGCCGTGGTCGGTCTGGGGGGCTTTGCCATGGAGGTGGCGCAGCGCCAGCATGGAGCGTGTCCGTTTGCCGCCCATCGGAAGGAAGCCGCCCGGCTCCGGCTGGCTGCGGCTTTCAAGCTCCCACAACCGCGCTTCCACCTTGTCGGGATCCGCTTCGTCCAGCAGGTCGATGCGGCCGCCGCCGTACCCCAGGCCGTCCATCACTGTCTCGGCCAGAGCGATCTGACCGGCCAGCCCTTCCAACTCGCCGCGCTTGTCCGGCCCGATCAGGAGGGCGATCCGGGTCGCCCCGTAGGCAAAGGCCATGGCGAAGAAGTCGACACCGACCAGCGTCACTTCGTTCAGTGGGAAGGGGATGACCTGAGGTGGCAAGCCGCGGCCGCCGCGTGCCATCAGGGAGATCATCTCCTCTCCGTGCCGGCCATCGTGCAGCAGCAGGGTTGCGTTTGTGCCCCCCGCCTTGTGGTAAGCCTCCAGCAGGCTTCGCAGCCGCTCGAACAGAGAGTTGCCGGCCGGCAACTGATAGGTCGCTGCGCCCGTCGGACAGACGCTGGCGCACATGCCGCACCCGCCGCAGATGTGCGGGTCGATCTCCACCTGGTCGCCTGCGGGCGTGATGGCGCCGGTCGGGCAGACATCGAGACAGCGGGTGCAGCCCGTCTTGCGGCTGCGGCTGTGGGCGCAGATGTTGGCGTCGTACTTGACGTAGCGGGGCTTCTCGAACTCGCCGGTCAGCTCGCTGATCTCGAAGATCGCCTTCTGCACCGCGGCGGGATTGCCCGGGTCGGGACGCAGATAGCCGTCGCGCCGTTCGTGACCGGTGAAGAGCGGCGCCTCGCCCGTCAGATCGAGGATCAGATCGCATTCGGAGTAGGCATTGTCGCGCGGCGCCTCGAACGCCAACTCCAGCCGCGACGACGGCTTGGCTGCGGCATAGCCGTCGACGTTGATGGCGAAGGCGCCGAGATGACCCTGCGCGCTGGTGATCCGGCCCCGAAAGACCGGCAGATCCATGACCCGCGGCGGCATGACGGAGTCAGCCTCAGGCATCAGGAGTACGGTCACGTCCAGCTTCGTCTTGAGCTGCTGCGCGGCCTCCAGCGCCTGACTGTCCCGTCCGTAGACGAGGCAGGTGCCCTCCGACGCGAAGGACACGGTCGGGGCCGGCTGCAGGTCAAGTGCGGCTTCGGCCAGCAGAGCGGCGATCTTCGGTGTCGCAGCCCCGGCTTCTTCGGACCAGCCGGCCGTCTCGCGGATGTTGAGAAAGCCGAGCTGGGCTTGAGGGTTGTCCTCTGCGGCGACCTCGTCGAACAGCGGGGCCTCCTGGGTGCAGGCGATCAGCAGCGGTTCCTGCCCGAGGACCGCCTGCTGAAAGTTGCCGAGCTGGTTGCGGCAGAGCTGCGTATTGAGCTGGAGTTCGCCCTCGCCGCCAAGCGCCTTGCAGGCCTTGGTCAGCTTGTCGCTGTCCAGGGGCATTGTGGACTCGCAGTCGCAGACAAGCAGTCGCTTGGCGCCGAGGCGCATAACCGAATCCCTCCTGAGGTGCGGCCGCGCTTGGTTTCTTCGGCTGTAGGCGCCGAGAGCGAGCGACCGCTTTTTATATCTTACGTTCGTCGGCAGACTAGGCTCTGCGCCAAACGGGTTCGACCCCAAATAATCTGCGGCCTTCGGGGAGGCAAGCGAGGGGTTGCGCCGGCTGAACTTGTCTGTTGCCTTAACCTGGGCATTTGAGGCGGACGGTGAGGGAGCGGACATGGCCGAACGGCCGCCGGAGCTGATGACCACCCGCGAGGTGGCGGATTATCTGCGGATCAAGGAGCGGCGGCTCTATGAGTTGGTGCGCAGGCGTGAAATTCCCTGTACCCGCGTCACCGGAAAGTGGCTCTTTCCCAAGCCGCTGATCGATCTCTGGCTGGCGCGCAATCTCGAAGGTGCCGAGGTGCCGATTGCGCCGCCGCCGGTCATCGCCGGTTCGGCCGATCCTCTGCTGGATTGGGCTGTGCGGGAAAGCGCCTGCGGCTTGGCTCTGATGCCGGGGGGGAGTTTGGACGGGGTGAAGCGCTTCGTCGACGGCGGTGCCCTGGTGGCTGGCCTGCACGTCTACGACCCCGAACGGGCCGACTGGAATGTCACGGTGATCGAGGCTGCCTGCGTCGGCCGCCCGGTGGTCTTGGTCGAGTGGGCGAGGCGAAGCCAGGGTTTGATCGTGGCGGCGGACAATCCCCTGGGGGTCTCTGCGGTCGCCGATCTGGGGCGCGACGGGTTGCGCTGGGTTGCGCGCCAGGCGGAAGCTGGAGCGCAGCTCTTGTTGGCCCATCTGCTGGGCGAAGCCGGTCGAGATATCGCGACTCTGACACCGGCGGAGACGGTTCTGAGCGAACTGGAGGTGGGTTTGGCAGTTCTGGAGGGCCGCGCCGATGCCGGGCTTGCCGTGGAGGCGGTTGCGCGGAGCCTGAAGCTCGGCTTCGTCCCTCTGATGGAGGAGCGCTACGATCTGCTGGTCGCACGGCGCGCTTACTTCGAGCCGCCGCTGCAGACGCTCCTGGCCTTCACTCGGACGGCTGCTTTTGCCCGGAGGGCGGAAAGCATGGGCGGCTACGACATCGCCAGTCTCGGGCGAGTTCGCTTCAACGGACCCTGAAAGACCGGCGATGTCGCTAGAGCGAACTGCGATCGTTTGGAATCGCCGGGCGATTCCGCCGATCACTATCTGGTCTAAGTGGCTTCAGACCTTTGCCGCGGAACCGGCCAGCGGCTCCTGCGCGTCGGTCGTACGACCGTTACGGAAGAGGCCGCCGATGACAGCCGCAAGACTCTTTGCGTGGGTCACGATGGCTTTCGAACGCTCCTGACGGCCGCGCTCGATCAAGGCTTGCAGTTCATCGTAGGTCAGGTCGCCGTAGGCGGCGATCGGGGCTTCGAACTTCTCTACCATGGGTCAGCTCTCCAGGCTTGAACGGTTGGAGGCATCCCATCCCCGGAACGGTTTATCTCGCTCGGCGCTTATGGCTGCGCCTTAGGATCGGCCCGCTTCGTCCCGCCGATAGCGGGCCAGCGGTGCGAACCAGCGGTCGGTCTTAACCGCGGTTCCTTGAGAAATGTTTAAGCAGCTTCTTTTCATGCTGCACCGCACAAATAATAGGGCAGTATTTCTGACCTACCAAGTCCGTTCGGCTTGGATCCAACACAGGGCCGCTATGCAGTGGCTGCAACCCGGTTCGCTCTGGGGCGTGACCCGGTTTTCCCTGGGGCCTGACTCGTCTTTAGTCGGCGATCCAGTAGGTGTCGGGACGGGTGTAGCCGAGGTAGGCACCTGGATCGTAGAGATAGGGGGCGCTTTCGGGGACGTTTCGAAGATCCGGACGATGGGTCACGGGTTGGGGAACCCGAGCGATCAGGCCGATGGTAAAGGTCTCGGCTGCGTGGATCATGAGCATTTCCTCCCAAACCGCGCGTTGCGCTTCCAGGTCGGATGCCGTTTTCCAGGTTTCGAACAGCTCCAGCAGCCGCTGCGCTGCGGGTAGATCCGGCGCTTCGCCTTTGCTGCCGTTGCTCTCGTAGTGAAGTCCCCAGAGCGGCCAGTGGTTCTGACGATCGCCGGTCGGTGCCAACTCCTTCGGGCTCATGCTTGGGCGGGCCAAGCCATTGGCGAAGCCATAGAAGACGCTGAAGGCCGTCTCGCCGGCTTGGATCGAATTGCGCAGCGCGCTGCGGCCCCGGCTGCGGATCAACAACTCGACGCCGATCTCGCGCCAATGACTGCGGATCAATTCCAGCACGTCGATCTCGGCCGGGTCGGTATCGCCGGCCTCCACGATGACCGTCAGCCGCTCGCCGTCGCGGTTCAGCCGATAGCCTTTGGAATCGCGACGGTCGAGCGCCAAGCCGTCGAGCAGAACGTTGGCGGCTTGCGGGTCGTGCTGAGCCCAGGCCCCGCGCAGGGCCGGACGGTAGAGCAGGCTGTCCGGCAGAACCGAGTTGGCGCCGGGCAGGGCCAGACCCTGATAGATCACCTGATTGATCTCCCCCCGATCGATCGCGAGCGAGAGTGCCAGGCGGAAGTCCGTCGTGCGGATCAGGCGGCGTAAGCCCGGCTCGGCTGTATTGAGATTTGGATAGATCGCGAGCTGTGCTCCGCGCGCGATCGGCCATAGCCTGAGAGATATAGCCGCTCGCTCCTCGGCCTCCTTCAGAAAGGCGGCGTCGCGGAAGGTCAGTCCCCGATCCTGCAGGTCGCTGTCGCCGGCGGCGACTTTGGCCGGGATCAGCTCCGCACTGGCGACTTCCAGGACCACTTCGTCGATGTAGGGAAGCTGGTTGCCCGCCGCGTCGACGCGGTGGAAGTAGGGATTGCGGGCGAAGCGCCAGCGCCGGGTCGGCGGACCATTGAGTAGGCGCCAGGGCTGCAACGTCGGATAGTCCGGATTGGCGAGCAGGAACGGTCGGTCGCGCTGGTCGAACAGGGCCGCCCAGCCTTGCAGTCCGGCCTCTTCCGCCTGTGCTTCCAGCGCGGCGAGGTCGGCGAAGTCGGGATGGAACTGCCGTAGATAGTGCGCCGGCCGGTAGATGAAGGGTGGGCGGGTTGCGGCCAGCGTCGGTAGGAACTGATTGTTCGGCCTATCCCAGGTAAAGCGAACCGTTGCCGCGTCCAGCACTTCAAAACGGGGCGGACGGCCCTCCACCAGCAACTCCGAAGGCGGTCCGCCGGGCGAGAGTTCGGGGTTGTTGGCCACCTGCTCCCACCAGAAGCGGAAGTCCTCGGCTGTGAAGGGCTGACCGTCGGACCAGCGATGCCCCGGCCGCAGCTTTAGAGTGAAACTGCGGTTCTCCTCCACCTCCACGTCCTGAAGAATGTCCGGCACCAACTCGAAGGTCTCGTTCCAGACCAGCAGCCGCGCATAGCCCAGGACGACCAGGTCGCGCGCGTCGCGGCCGCCGCGCGTCAATAGGGTGAGGCTGCCGCCATAGCTGCCGCTCTGCCAACTCTCGCGCTGCGGCAGGTCGCGGCGCGGCTCCGAGGGCAGTCGCTCCGTAAGAGGAGGAAGCTGACCCAGCTCCACGCGCTCTGCCAGAAACGGCGGCTCCTCCTGTGCCGTCGCGGGAGACGCTATCGGAACGGTGAGCAGTCCGGTCAAGACGACGGCGGACGGCAGGAGGAGGGTCAGGGATCGAGCAAGGGCGCACATCGGCGAGCGGTTCGGCCTCCTTATCCGATCGCTACCGAGCCGTCACGGTAGCCTGCGCTACTCTAGCTGAGCTGTGCCGGGACCGGGAGAGGTTCTGTCGCCTTCCTCCGCTTGATAGCGGCGTCGCGGCCTGGCATCTAGGCGGTCTTTGGCACCCCAACCCCTAGGAGTCCCGCTTTATGAAAATCTCCGCCCGTAACGTCTTTCCCGGCAAGGTCGTCGAGGTGAAGACTGGCGCTGTGGCCGCCAAGGTCAAGGTCGACATCGGCGGGGGTAACGTTGTGACCTCCATGGTTCTGGCGGACTCCGTCGACGATCTCGGCATTGAGGTCGGCGACGAGATCAACGTGGTGATCAAGTCCACTGAAGTGATGCTTTCCAAGTAACCGGTGCAGTCAGGGCAAGCCGACGGCGGTAAAGCCGTAGCTCTCCAGGATCTCCTGACCGGCCGGCGATAGAATGAAGAGCGCGAGCTGGGCCGCGGCGGCGTTCTCGGGAGAGATCAGGGTCAGACCGTAGTCTGCGCCAACGGCGAGAGCGTCTGGAATGGCGACGATCTCCAGATCCGGTTTGTCCGCCTTGGCCAGCATTGCATTCGTACAGTAAGTCAGGAACAGGTCGGCCTGCTGTTCCGCCATCACCCAGGCATAGGGGTTGCGTCCCTCAGGTGCCTTGGCACTGTCCGGCCCGCCGGTGAGTTGCAGGGCCTTGGCATCGAGTGCGGCAAAGCTGCCGGCTTGCAGCTCTTCTGCCTTCTCGAAGAGCTGCCAGGCATAGTCGCCGCTGGGATCCGCCTTGGGCGTCGAGGTGCCGAGCCGCACCTCTGCCGACAAAATCGTCTCCAGCAGAGTCTCGGGGGTGACGCCCAGAGCCGGCTGAGTCAGAACGCAGAGACGATTGCGGGCGAAGAGCACCACCGGCCCTCCGATGCCTTGCGATTCCAAGATGCGGGGGTGGCGCATGTTGGCGGAGGCGAAGACGTGACTAGCTTCGCCGCCCTCGATCCGCTCGCGCAGCAGTCCAGACGGACCAAAGGCCGCTTGAACCGCCTTGCCGCTACTTTCCGTATAGGCGGCTGCAATATCGGTCATGGCGGCTCTCAAGCTGCCGGCGGCCTGCAGCTTCACGGCGTCGGCGGAGGCGGGCAGGGCCGCGGTCGTCATCAGTAGAGTTCCGGTCATCAGCGGCAACAGGCGCTTCAACATGATGGTTGGGTTCCGAAGGAGAAGAAAAAAGTGGCGGGAGCGATCGCGCCGGCGAACCGAAACGGCCGCACCCGCCAGTGGAGGGTATTTGGGACTCGTCTAAGTCAGGCTGGCCGGGACTAGGCTGGCCGAACCGTTAGGACTGGCCTTTCTTGGCGTTGGGAAAGAAGAGTTGCTGGCCGTTGAGTTGGTACTCGGCGATCAGCCGCTGGCCGCTGTCGCCGATCAGCCAGTCGATGAAGTTCTGGCCCAGATCGGCCTTCACGTGCGGGTGTGTCTCTGGGTTCACCAGGATCACGCCATACTGATTGAATAGCTGCGGGTCGCCCTCGACCAGTACCTCGTGATCGGCCTTGTTTTCGAAGGCGATCCAAGTGGCGCGGTCCGTCATGACGTAGGCGTCCATGCCGATGCCGGTGTTCAGCGTGGCGCCCATGCCGGAGCCGGTCTCGCGATACCAGGTGCCGCTGGCCGCTTCGATGTCGACGCCGGCCGCCTGCCAGAGGTTGCGCTCCTTCGTGTGGGTGCCGCTGTCGTCGCCGCGGCTGGCGAAGGTCGCCTCGGCCTCGGCGATGCTTTGCAAGGCGGCAGGAGCGTCCGTCATGCCGGATACGCCGGCCGGATCGCCAGCCGGGCCGACCACCACGAAGTCGTTGTACATCACGTCGAAGCGCTCGACGCCGTAGCCTTCGTTTACGAACTTCTCCTCTCGCGCCTTGGCGTGGACCAGCAGAACGTCGGCGTCGCCGTCGCGCGCCTGCTGCAGCGCCTTGCCGGTGCCGACGGCGACCACGCGCACCTCGATGCCGCTGTCCGCCTGGAACTTCGGCAGCAGGAAGTCGAGCAAACCGGAGTTCTTGGTCGAGGTGGTCGAGGCCACCGTGATGAACTTGTCGTCCGCCTGGACGCCCGTGGCGACCAGCATCAAGGCGGCAGCGAATGCCAACATCGTCTTCATAGTCAGAAACCTCCCTTGGGTATCCTTTGCGGTGGTGGTCCAGTCGTCACCATGCGAAGCCGTCATCACCACACGAGCTTACCGGCCAGAAAATCCCGGGCGGCTTGACTGTCCGGCTGTTCGAAGAAGCCTGCGGCCGGTGAATGCTCGACGACGCGGCCACGGTTGAGAAACACGACCTCGTCGGCCAGCCGCCTGGCCTGGCCCAGGTCGTGGCTCGTCATCACGATCTTGCACCCCTCCGCATGCATGGCCCGGACGATCGCTTCGATCGCCGCGGTGGCGGCCGGGTCCAGGCTGGCGGTCGGCTCGTCGAGGAAGAGCACCTGCGGTCTCAGCGCCCAGGCGCGCGCCATGGCGAGGCGTTGCTGCTCGCCGCCCGATAAGGTGCGGGCCTGTTGCCGGGCGTAGGCGGTCAGACCGGTGCGTGCCAGAGCTTCCTCGCGCCGCTGCCGACGTTCCTCGCCCCCGACCCGATGCACCGCCAGTGCGTAATCGAGATTGGCGGCAACCGAGCGGCGCAGCAGCACGGGTTTCTGAAAGACCATCGACTGCCGTCGCGGGCCGCGTCCGGCGCGTTCCAGCTTGCGGTTCTGCCAGAGGATCTGCCCCGCCGTCGGCGCGATCAGACCATGGGCTAGCCGCAGGGTCAGCGACTTGCCGGCACCGTTTGGCCCGATCAGCAGGGTGATGGGGCCGGCTTCCAGGGTCAGATCGAGGCCGTCGATCGGTCGCTTGCCGCCGACTTCGTAGACCACGGCGTCGAAGCGGCAGGGCAGGATCGTGTCCCGATAGGTTCCGCCAGCGGTGCGGGGCGCGGCCTCCACGTCTCTCATCGCGCCAGCCGTCATACCAGTTGCGCGCGAGCGTAGCGCCGCACGCCTTCCGCCGCGGCGTTGATCAGTAGAGTCAGCAGCAGCAGGAGGATGCCAAGGCCCAGCGCCAACGGCAGCGCGCCCTTGCTGGTTTCCAATGCAATGGTGGTGGTCATGACCCGCGTCACGTGATCGATGTTGCCGCCGACGATCATCACCGCTCCGACCTCCGCGCTGGCCCGGCCGAAGCCCGCCAGGACCGCCGTCACCAGCGTGATCCGCCCATCCCACAGCAGCGTCGGGATCGCCCGTGCGGGCCCGGCGCCCAGCGAGACGAACTGCTCCCGGTACTCGCCCCAAAGATCCTCGATCACCTGTCGGGTCAGGGCGGCGACGATGGGCAGGACCAGGACCACCTGGGCGATGATCATGGCCGTAGGGGTGAAGAGGAGGTTCAGCACCCCCAGCGGCCCGGCACGCGACAGGAAGAGGTAGACCACCAGGCCGACGACCACCGGTGGCAATCCCATCAAGGCATTGAGCACCACGATCAGCGCACCGCGCCCCGGAAAGGAGAAAAGCGCCACGGCCGCGCCCAGCGGCAGGCCGATCAAGGCCGCGATCAGTACCGCCGAAAGGCTGACGCGCAGACTCAGCGCCACGATCTCCCATAGGTCCGCGTCGAAGGAAACGATCAGCTCGAAAGCGGCCTGGAAGGCCGCGGCAAGGTATTCCATCGGGTCTCGGTGCGGCGGTTGGTGCCTGGAGGTGCGCTGTAGACGTCATGCGAAACGCAGGTCATTCGAGCTTAAAGTCTGCGTATCTATGCAGAAAACTGTTTTTACTACAACCATAGCCATTACACGGGAAAATCTGCAGGCTTAGGGTTGTCCGGCCGTCCTTGTACCAGCCGCCGACCTGCCGCATATAGCGGAAAAGCAAGGGAGGCTGCCGGTTCCATGGACCAGACGCTCGCCGAGACTCCACACGCCCGCGAACCTGGCCAGGAGGCGCCCGTGCGCCTCGCGCAGAAGGGCAAGGCTAAGCTCGCCGATCCCGTGGCGCTGGGCGAGTTCCTGCTCCGTCCCGACCCGGACGATCCGCGCCTGACTCAGGCGGTTCGCGGCATCGATGAGACCGGCCAGGCTATCGAGACGCGCGTTGTCATCGAGCGCCCCCTGACCTTGTTCCTCAATGGGCAGGAGATCGTCACCATGATGACGATCGGCGACTATCCCGACTATCTCGCGGTCGGCTACCTGCTGAACCAGAACATGCTCCGCGCCGACGACGAGATCGCCGGCATCGACTACGACGAGGAACTGGAGGTCGTGGTGGTGCGCACGGCGCGCGCCACCAACTACGAGGAAAAGCTCAAGAAGAAGATCCGCACTTCAGGCTGCGCCCAGGGCACCGTCTTCGGCGATCTGATGGAGAAGTTCGACGACATTCGTCTGAACCCGGAGGCGCGGCTCAAGACCTCCGACCTCTATGCCCTGACCAGGAAGATCAACGGCGCGCCCAGCCTCTATCTGACCTCGGGCGCCATCCACGGCTGCGTGCTCTGCCAGGGTGAGCGGCCGCTGATCTATATGGAGGACGTCGGCCGCCACAACGCAGTCGACAAGATCGCCGGCTACATGTTCCTGGAAGGAATCGGCCCCGAGGACAAGATGTTCTACACCACCGGCCGGCTGACCAGCGAAATGGTCATCAAGACGGTGCAGATGGAGATTCCCATCCTGGTCAGCCGTTCGGGCTTTACCGCCTGGGGCGTGGAATTGGCGCAGCAGGCGGGTCTTACCCTGATCGGCCGGGCCAAGGGCAAGCGCTTCATCGCGCTCTCCGGCCCGGAGCGCATCGTCTTCGACAGCGACGGCAGCGACGCTCCGGAGGAGCACGCCAAGCACCGCCGCAAGGGGAGTTTCGAGGGCAACTTCGGGGGCGGTCGCGAGAGCGGTGATGGGGCATGAACCGAAGCCGGCACAGAGTCTGCGGCGTACTTCTGGCCGGCGGCCTGGCGCGGCGTATGGGCGGCGGCGACAAGTGTCTGCGGCCTCTCGCCGGCATGCCGATCCTGCAGCACATCCTGGAGCGGGTCCGCCCGCAGGTCAGTTGCCTGATGATCAACGCCAACGGTGATCCGGCACGCTTCGCCGGCTTCGGCCTGCCGATCGCCGCCGATGCGGTGGAGGGCTATGCGGGACCCTTGGCCGGCGTGCTCACCGGGATGGAATGGGCCTCCAAGCACGCGCCGGTCTGCGACCTGATCCTGACGGTGCCGAGCGACGCTCCCTTCCTGCCGCGCGACCTGGTCGAGCGCCTCGAGGAGCGGATGATCGCCGAAGGAGCGGACATCGCCTGCGCCGGCTCGGGTGGACGCATCCACCCGCCGATCGCCCTCTGGCCGGTCTCGCTGGCCGAGGAACTGCGCGAGGCCATGACCGTGGAGGAGATCCGCAAGGTCGACGTCTGGACCGCCCGCTACAAGGTCGCCGTCGCCGACTGGCCGACCGAGCCGGTCGACCCCTTCTTCAACGCCAACCGCCCAGACGATCTGGCCGAGGCTGAAAAGATGATGGGCGCGATGGCCTGAGGCCATCGCGCCCATCTGTCTTCAGTTTCGCGACGTCTTCGCCCTTACGCCGCCCTTTGGCGCCGTGAGTAGCCCTGGGAGGGGCGACCGGCTCCGCCCTGCTTGGGCTTGCCGAAGCCTTGGCTGCGGCCCTTGCCACCGCCGCCGTTGCGGCCTCCGCGCTTCGGCGGCTGCTTCTGGGCGGCTGCGGCCATGCGACGGCCTTCGGGGCTGCGGCGATCTTCCTGCTCCAGCGCACCGACCATCTTCTGGATGTCCTTCAGCAGGCCGATCTCTTCGTTGGTGCAGAAGGAGATGGCAAGGCCCTCCTTACCGGCGCGTGCGGTGCGGCCGATCCGGTGGACATAGGCCTCCGGGACGTTCGGCAGTTCGAAGTTCACCACATGGCTGACCTCGGGCACGTCGATGCCGCGCGCAGCCACGTCGGTCGCGATCAGCACCGGCAGCTTGCCTTTCTTGAAGGCTTCCAGGGCCCGGGTGCGCTGGCTCTGGGACTTATCGCCATGGATGGCCGCTCCGACCACGCCGCGATCCTCGAGCTGCTTGGTCAGGCGGTCGGCCCCGCGCTTGGTGCGGGTGAAGACCAGGGTGCGCGAAAACTCCGGCTGACGGAGGAAGTCGAGCAGAAGGTCGCGGCGCATGCTGGCATCCAGCAGGTAGACCTTCTGGGCGACGCGCTCTGCCGTGGTGGCGACCGGAGTGACGGCGACCTTGACGGGATTGCGCAGCAGGTCGTCAGCCAGGCCGGAAATCTCCTTCGGCATGGTGGCGGAGAACAGCAGAGTCTGGTGCTGCTCCGGCAGACGGCCCATCAGCTTACGGATCGGCGGCAGGAAGCCGAGGTCGAGCATGTGGTCGGCCTCGTCCAGCACTGCGACCTGCGTCTCGTTCAGACGGATGATGCGGTTGTCCAGGTGCTCGATCAGCCGGCCCGGAGTTGCCACCAGCACGTCGACGCCGCGCTTCAGGGCACCGATCTGTGGACCATGTTTGGCGCCGCCAGTGACCAGCGCGGTCGAAAGGCGCATGAACTGGCTGAGGCTGCGGAAGCTGGCTTCTATCTGGGCTGCCAGCTCGCGGGTCGGGGCCAACACCAGCACGCGGCAGGTGCAGGGTGTCGGACGGCCGCGCTGCGACAGCAGGCGGTCCAGAATCGGCAGTGCGAAGGCTGCGGTCTTGCCGGTGCCGGTCTGGGCGATGCCCAGCATGTCGCGACCTTCCCGGGCCGGCGGGATCGCCTGGGCCTGGATCGGCGTTGCCTCGGTGAAGCCGGCTTGCTTGACGGCACGCAGAAGGGGCTCGGCGAGGCCGAGCGTATCGAAAGCGGTCATGAAATCTATCTTTCTTCAGTCCAGCCGGCGTCAACCCAGTCATGTAGCCGGAGTCGGTCTGACTCCGGCTCCTGGCACCGGCAGAGGTTTACGGGACACAAGTCCCGCGTTCCTGGACTTGGGTAGGTTGGAAAAGGCTTGGCGCTCGGGCAGGAGCTGTATGCTAAAGGCGTCACAGCCGATACGCGGCAAGAGCGCTGCTAAGTCGGCGCGGAGATTGCGCAGGCTTTGCGACCCCTGTCAAAGGAAACCGCACAGCCCTCGCTGCACCGCACCATTGCTAACTCGGTCTAACCGTGGGGTTTTTCAAGCACCTTGTCGAAAAACCGCGAAGAACCGGCTGTCGGAGGCTTCCTGCCTGCACTGGGCTTCGCTATCTGGACAGACCGGAGATGGCGCGGGCGGCGGCGTCGACCACCGCGCCGGACACCCTGACCACCGTAGCGAATCCGGCCAGGATCTTGGCAAGGTCTCCGCAGGATCGGGGAGAGCGAAATGACGAAGCGCGGCGTCGACTCGGAAAATCGTGGTTCGAACGATCGCCCTGAGGGCGATTCTGTCGGCGGATCCGGCGCTGGCTTCGACAGCGTCGCCGTTGTCGGCGGCGGCGCCTGGGGGACGGCCTTGGCGCTGACAGCCTTGCGGGCCGGGCGCTATCTTCGGCTCTGGGCGCGCGAGCCGGAGGTGGTCGAGGCGATCGATCGGCGCCATGAGAACGAGGTCTTCCTGCCCGGTGTGCCGCTGCCTGAGGTCTTCTTCGTCAGCAGCGATCTGCCGACGGTCTGTGCCGATGCCGAGGTCGTGCTGTTGGTGGTGCCCTCGCAGTTCCTACGCGCGGTAGCGGAACAGGTGGAGGCCGCGTTGCCGGCCGGCGTGCCCGTCATCGTCTGCGCCAAGGGCATCGAGCGGGAGACCGGCCTGCTGATGACCCAGGTGGTGGAGCAGGCCATGCCGGGTCGTCCGTTGGCGGTGCTCTCGGGCCCGACCTTCGCTACCGAAGTCGCGGCCGACCAGCCCACTGCCGTGACTTTGGCTGCAGCCGAAGGGGAGGGGGCGCTCGCCGCGCGTTTGGCGGCTGCCCTCAGCACCCCGACCTTCCGCATCTACGCCGGCCAGGATCCGGTCGGCGTCGAGGTCGGCGGCGCCGTCAAGAACGTCATCGCCATCGCCTGCGGGATCGCCCAGGGGCTGGGTTTCGGCTCCAACACCCGCGCCGCCCTGATCACCCGGGGCCTGGCGGAAATCAAGCGTCTGGCCGAGGCGCTCGGAGGTGCACGCGAGACGGTCAGTGGCCTGGCCGGATTGGGCGACCTGACCTTGACCTGTTCCAGCGAGCAGTCGCGCAACTTCTCCTTCGGTCTGGGACTGGGGCGGGGCGAGACGGCCGAGGCACTGCTGGCCGGTCGTCAGGCGGTGGTGGAGGGCGTGATCAACGCGGTGACGGTGACGGATCTGGCCCGCAAGTTGGGCGTCGAGCTGCCGATCTGCGAAGCCGTTCGCGCCGTGGTCCACGAGGGCCAGCCGATTGCCGAGGCTATGACGGGTCTGTTGCACCGTCCTCTCACGCGAGAGCTTGGAACGTCCTAAGCCTCCGCCACCACCGGGCGGCGGATCAAGGCGGCGACGAAGGCTCCTGCGGTGAAGAACATCACCAGGGAATAGATGCCGGCGGGCACGATCATGGCCTCGTTGCCGAGCAGGGTGGCCGCGACGAAGATCGCCAAAGTGCCGTTCTGCA
Organism: Algihabitans albus; assembly: GCF_003572205.1. Taxonomy (NCBI): domain Bacteria; kingdom Pseudomonadati; phylum Pseudomonadota; class Alphaproteobacteria; order Rhodospirillales; family Rhodovibrionaceae; genus Algihabitans; species Algihabitans albus. The sequence goes on along the minus strand of NZ_QXNY01000003.1, from coordinate 42,809 downwards.
GGCCGGTCTCCAGAGAGATTGCGATGCCGGCGCGGCGGTCCAGCCGGGCGGCACGCGCGACCGTCCAGCCGAGCGCCATGGTCGCCAGATTGAGCGTCAGCACCGCCGCACCGACGTCGCCGAAGCTGCGGCGTACCAAGTCCCATTCCGCGGCGACGGCGCCGATGACGATCAGCACGAAGAGGGCGGTGGCGAGCACGCGGGCCGCCGGCTCCAACCTCAGGGCCGTCGTGGAGGCCCAGCGGCGCAGCGCCATGCCGAGCAGGACCGGTATCGTGGTGATCGCGAAGATGCCGGCCACCGTCTCGCCGAGCGGCAGGTGGGCCGCTTCCCGCCCCAGGAACAGGTCGATGCCGAAGTTTACGATGAAGGGAAGGGTGATCACGCTCGCCAGCGAGATCGTCGCCGTTAGGCTGATTGACAGGGCCGTATCGCCCTTGGCCAGATGTGTCAGCAGGTTGGAGGTCACGCCGCCGGGACAGGCGGCAAGGATGAGAAAGCCGACGGCGAGCACTGGGTCGAGGCCGAAGGCGGCTTGCCAACCCAGCACCACCGCCAGCGCGATGAGTGGCAGAAAGAGCATCTGGCAGAGCGCGCCGATCACGAAGGCCTTCGGCCGGAGAACCACGCGCCTGAAGTCGTCGAGGACCAGCGCGAGCCCCATCGAGAACATCATGAAGGCCAGCGCCAGCGGCAGAACCACCTGCGTGACTATGTCCAACTTTCCGGCCCTCCGCGCGCTCCGGCCTCTAGGCGTCTCGGACGAGTGAGCTAGGCCTGAGCCAGGTCCTGCTCCAGGCCGGCGAGGCCGAGGCGAAGAATTTGGCGGCTGCGGAAGATGACCATTTCGCGCCAGTCGACGTCATCGGGCGCGAAGTGGTCCTTGATGGCCTGCTTGATCTCTTGGGTCGTCGGATCGTCCCAATCGACATTACCGCTGTTGTGCAGCCAGTGGTCGGCGCGCAGCACTCTCAATCCGTTGACCGGCGGGAACGTGCCGTACTCCAGGGCGACGAAACTCACCGTCTCGCCGAGCAGGCGCTCCCAGCCGGTCTCCGCCAGCCCGGTTTTCGGCACCGAGGAGGAGGTGCCGAGGCGCGGTTGCGTGACGGAGCGGCCGTACCAGCGCTTCGCACGCTCGACGTTCACGGAGTCCGGTGTGTGATCGCTGATCGGCTCTCCGTAGCCGAAGGGGCCGAGACCTGTGTGATAGTCGACGACGGCGACCAGATCGCGCTCCGCCAGGTTCCACTGCGCCACGATTTTTTCCAGCGTGCGCCGCGCATGGGTCGGTCCGGTGCCGCCGTAGAACACGCCCCCGGCATGGCTGTATTGGCCGCCGGTCCGGGCCATCATCAGGCCGATCTGTCCGTGCTGATCGCGGTAGGCCTCGATCGCCGCGTCGGCTGCCGCCAGCGTCGGCGCGTCGAGGGACTCCGGCACCAGATGCTTCGCCAGGGCGTCGTAGCCGGGGTTTTCCGGCAGCGGCAGCGTGAAGTCGATGAAGTTGCGGTTGAGGTCGACGCCTTCTTCGGTCACGCGCCGCAGCCAGGCGTAGCCGTAGGGGTTGATGGCATGGACCGCCAGCAGGGCTACGCCTTTAGGCAGACGATCTGGACCGCCGGAGCGGATCCAGTCGAGCATGGCCGCTGAGCCCGGAAAGCCCTCGGACCCATGGGTCGAACTGACCATCACCAGGACGCCGCGCGCGTCCTCTGGACCGAACCAGGCGGCGTCGGTGGCCAACTCCTCGCCCTTGGGTCCGCGATGAGGATTGACGAAGGCGACCGCCTCGACGCCCTGCTGCCGGCAGGCCGCGAGAAAGCTCTCACGCGCGTTGGCGTAGTCCTGGGGAAAGCAGGTTTGGGCGGCGGACAGCAGATCCATGTCGGGGTCCTTCGTGAAGGGCTGACGGGCAAGTGCGACAGAGTCGCGACGGTAGTGCCAGCGGCGCGCCGACTCCACCCCTTGCGATGCACTTCTGCGATGTCGTGAGAGCAGTGGCGTTACCGGCGATCGTCCGAATCGCCGCCGGTTACGACTGCGCGGCTGGCTTGCTGGGCGCCGGTCGGACTGCGGTCGGCGATCTCGCGGATCATCTTGGCGAGAATGGCGTTCCGGAAGGATTCGCCCCGGTCGGCCGTCATCACGAAAGCACCGAAGCCGCCGATCACGGAGATCGTGTAGTGGTCGGCCAGCGGCATGCCGCCGGGTCCCGGATAACCGCCGCCGGGGCTGCGCAGAACCAGCGCATTGATTGTAATGCCGGACAGTACGGCCTCGTCGCGGGCTGCCTCGACCGGTCGTCCGCCGCGCTGCGGACCGTCGCCGGAGACGTCGATCACCTTGCGGGCGCCCTCGAAGGAGTTGGCGCGGATCAGGCCGGCCGAATAGTCGATGGCGCCGGAGATGGAGTTCCAGCCGCGCGCCGCTCTCGGCTGGCGGCGCAGGTCCGCGGCGAAGGCCGCTGCGGACTCAGGCCCGTCGATCACCGTCCAGTCCACGATGGTGTGCTGCGAGTCGGCAGCACCCCATTCGACGTAGGCCAGCGCGATCCGTCCGGTGCCACCGGCCGCGATGGCCGAAAGCACGTTGGGGTGGGTGATGGCTGCGGCGTAACCGTCGCGCTGCAGCCGCAGCTCCTGGTCGTCGATCGAGCCGGAGCCGTCTGCTGCCAGCACCAGCTCCAGATCGACAATGGTTTGAGCCGGAGCGGTTTGAGCTGCGGCCGGATTCGTAGACCCGATCGCGGCACCGATTGCCGTTACGACGACGAGCAAAAAGGCACGAAGGGTGGTGCGGAGGGGCACCGGCCCGGCTTTCTCGGACTCGCTTCGCGTCCTAAGCGGCTGCCGCTTCGTGCTTGCGAATCATGGCGAACAGCTCGTCTTTCAGGGCCAGGCGCTTGCGTTTCAGCTCCTCGGCATGCTCGTCACTGACGACCTCGATCTCCTGTTCGACACGGCGAATTTCTTTGTCGATCTCGTGATACTGGTCGAAGAGCCGGGCGAAGTGCGCGTTCTCCGTCTTCAAGGTATGAATCGTCTCGCGATGCTCCGGCAACTCGTGCACCAGATCGTGATGTTCGCCGTACATAGGCCAAGCCCTCCGTCACTTAGATCTTTCGTCCAATCGGGACCGAACGACAAGCCTCGCAGGGTGAGGGCTGCCGGCGCGTTGACCCAGATCAGGCGGCGTTGGTCGCTCGGCGAATTCCCACAGAATCCCTGAGGATGACGGCAGTCGCGTGCGGACCTATGCTCCAAGATGGAAACTATACGGTGCCGAAGGCCGACGTAGCCGGGCGCTTCAGGAGGGAAGATCGTTCGTGACCGAGATCAAGGACTCGGTGCCTTTGGGCGTGGTTCTGGAAAAGCGGTCGGTCGAGCACCGCTGGATCAAGCACGCTTGGCGCCCGGTGGCCGTGATTCCAGGCGCACCGCAGCTCGATCCGGAGGGCCCCTGGCGTAGTCTCAGGTCCGGCGCGGGTGAGGAAGAGGGCGCGGTCGGGGCCTGGGAGCACTTTCATGCCGGCACCTTGGCGTGCGAGCTTTTCCGCAAGGAAACCGAAGGCTACAAGGTCAATCTCAGCCAGGAGCCGCCTCGGGTCTTCGTGGTTCTGCGCGCCGGAGCGGACCTGGAGGTGGCGCACGAGTGGGTGCCGGTTCACGTCACCGTCTGCCCGTACGAGGCGCAGGACTTCCTGGACAGTGGCGAGGATCTGGTCGAACCGGTCGTCATGCCGCCGGACTTGATCGCTTTCGTCCAGGCGTTCGTCGACCGCCATCACGTCGACCAGCCTTTCTACAAGCGCAAGCGTAAGCCGCACGATCCGCGCAAGGTCGGCTTCGGCAAGCGGTCCGAGCATGGCTGAGGATGACGCCCCCTTCCTCTCCCGCTGGGCGCGCCGCAAACAGGCGGTGCGCGAGGATGAGGTCCGGGAGAAGACGGCCGAACCGACGCTCGAACACCCACAGCTCTCGACAGAGGATGCCGAGATCGCTCAGTCCCCGGCTCCGGATCGCCCCCTGACGCCCGAGGAAGTTGCGGATCTGCCGGATCCCGATACGCTCGAGCCGGGGAGCGATTTCAAGGCATTTCTGCGCGAAGGGGTGCCCGAGGAACTGAAGCGACGCGCGCTGCGGCGGCTCTGGCGCAGCAACCCGGTGTTCGGTTTTCTCGACGGCCTCAATGACTACGACCTCGACTATACGGATGCCGCGACCGTCGTCGCCAATCTCCAGACCGTTTTCAAGGTCGGTAAAGGCGTGGTGCTTCCCGAAGAAGAAGAAAAAGAAAGAGAGATCGCCCGGCCGGATATGGAAGCGGCAAGCGACGGGACGGTCGAGGAGGAGACAGCGGATCGCGACGGTTCGGCTGATCCTGACGCTGATCCCGACAGGGAGGCGGTCGTTGCGACAGATCAGCCCGAGTCGCCAGATGAGAATAGGGTCCCGGGAGTTGAAGATGCTCTCCCAGTCACACCTCAGGCGGATCTATCGGCACCCGATGCTCCGGAGGTGGCAACACTCGGCGGTGAGTTCCCGCAGCCCGAGAAGGGGCGGGCGGCACAGCGTCGATGGGGTGGCTTTGCGCCGGCTCCCAGTCGCGCTGACGCGGCTTCCGATAGCTCGGGCGATCTGTGAGGCCCTGAATTTGGGGTCGGTAACCATAATAATCGTGAGAGATTATCGAGGCGATCCTTCGGTTCGGCCCTGCTTCCACAGCAGGATTTTGTGTTCGCACCTGCAGCATGTCCCAGTGTTGACACAGCCCTTGACGACGGCCTCTAATGCACTGAACGAAACAAGAAAAATCCCTGGTATGACTGGGGTTTTGCGGGTTTCAAGGTAGCTCGCAGAGAGAGGTTTCCGGAGTCGGCTGAGCCGGTTTGGACCCTTCTTTCTCGAAGTCGCCACGGCCCGTCAGGAGGGATAAAATTGGCGCAAGTCGCCGAGACGAGCCTAGATCGAGAGATCGCGGAAGAAGATCGCTTGCGCGCCGACTGGTACGGCTTGCTCGCGCGCCTGCTCGGCGACGCGCCCGACCGGGCGTTGCTTGACCGGATCGCGGAGCTGGGCGGCGGCGAGGGAGAACTGGGCGAGACTCTGACCGTTCTGGCGCGCGCGGCCCAGGCCGCCGACGCTGCCGAGGTGCGGCAGGAGTACTTCGATCTTTTCGTCGGTATCGGTCAGGGCGAGTTGGTTCCCTTCGGTAGCTACTATCTCACCGGATTTCTGCACGAAAAGCCTCTGGCCAAGCTTCGCCAAGACATGCGGCGCCTCGGCTTGGCGCGCGCCGATGACGTTAAGGAGCCGGAGGACGGCATCGCCTCCGAAATGGAGATGATGGCGGCGCTGATCACCGGAGCCTTCTCGGCACCGGCCGACCTGTCGGCTCAGCGCGCGTTTTTCGAAAGACACATCGCGGTTTGGGCGCCCCGGTTCTTCGAGGACCTGGAGGCGGCCAAGGCCGCGCGTTTCTACATGCCGGTCGGCACGCTCGGTCGCCTGTTCATGGCGATAGAGGCGCAGGCTTTCGAGATGGCCGCTTAGGAGGCCGTTCGGCGCGAGGCGCCGGACTTGGGGCCGGCGGCGGGCCCCACCTGGGATCGGGAGGACGCCGCATTGGAGCAACGGTTCACCAGAGGACAAAGGTGAAGCCCATGGACAAGAACGAGAAGACGGGCGTGAGCCGCCGTGACTTCTTCCGCACCGCCACCCTCGGGTCGGCGGCGGCGGCCGGAGCCGCGATTGCGCTTGGTACCGACGAGGCCGAGGCGGCCGAGACGGTAACCTCGCCCACGGCGGCGGGCTATCGCGAGACGGCCCTCGTCAAGACCTACTACGACCTGGCCAGGTTCTAAACGAACTCGGCTCGTTTTAAAAAACTCAGGAGAGGTCAATGCTAACGAGAAAGACGAATGGGGTTGCAACTGGCCCCCGTTTGTCGAAAGCGCTGAGCGGCTTGGCCGGCAGCGCGATTGACCGCCGTACCTTCCTGAAGCACTCCGGGCTTGCTGCTGGCGGTCTCGCCGTGGCCGGTGCCCTGACCTTCGGTAAGGTGAAGAAAGCGTCCGCAGCGGCTCCGGCCAGCGGTGCCGTGCAGATCAAGAAGTCGGTTTGCACCCACTGTTCGGTCGGCTGCACGGTGATCGCGGAGGTTCAGAACGGCGTTTGGACGGGTCAGGAACCGGGCTGGGACAGCCCCTTCAACCTCGGCGCTCACTGCGCCAAGGGCGCGTCGGTGCGCGAGCACGCGCACGGCGAGCGCCGCTTGAAGCATCCCACCAAGCTGGTCGACGGCAAGTGGCAGAAGGTCAGCTGGGAAGAGGCGATCGACGAAATCAGCGGCAAGATGCTGGAAATCCGCGAGTCCAGCGGTCCTGATTCGGTCTATTGGCTCGGTTCGGCCAAGCACAACAATGAGCAGGCCTACCTGTTCCGCAAGCTTGCCGCGTTCTGGGGGACGAACAACGTCGACCACCAAGCGCGCATCTGCCACTCCACCACGGTCGCCGGCGTCGCCAATACCTGGGGCTACGGCGCGATGACCAACAGCTACAACGACATCCACAACAGTCGGGGCATCTTCCTGATCGGCGGCAACCCCGCCGAAGCGCACCCGGTGTCGTTGCAGCACGTGCTGAAGGCCAAGGAACAGAACAACGCGCCGATGATCGTGCTGGATCCGCGCTTTACCCGGACGGCGGCCCACGCCGACGAGTACGTGCGCTTCCGTCCCGGCACCGACGTGGCTCTGGTTTGGGGTATTCTCTGGCATGTGTTCGAGAACGGCTGGGAGGACAAGGAATTCATCCGTCAGCGCGTCTGGGGCATGGATCAGATCCGGGCCGAGGTGGCCAAGTGGACTCCCGACGAGACCGAGCGCGTCACCGGCGTGCCGGGGTCGCAGCTTCGGCGCGTCGCGCGCACGCTGGCGAACAACCGTCCCTTCACCATCATCTGGTGCATGGGCGGTACGCAGCACACCAACGGCAACAATAATACCCGGGCCTACTGTACCTTGGGTCTCGCCCTTGGCGTGATTGGTACCTCCGGCGGCGGCACCAACATCTTCCGCGGCCACGACAACGTGCAGGGGGCAACCGACCTCGGTGTGCTCTGTCACACGCTGCCGGGCTATTACGGCCTGAAGGCCGGCTCCTGGAAGCATTGGTCCCGCGTCTGGGACGTCGACTACGAGTATCTGAAGTCGAACTTCGCCAGCAAGGATCTGATGGAGAGCTCCGGCGTGCCGGTCTCCCGCTGGTTCGACCTGGCACTCGAGGCCAAGGAAGATCTGGACCAGCCGGACAACCTGCGGGCCATGGTCTTCTGGGGTCACGCTCCGAACTCTCAGACCCGTCTGCCCGACATGCAGAAGGCGATGAAGAAGCTCGATCTCCTGGTGGTGATCGATCCCTTCCCGACGATGACGGCCGTCATGCACGACCGCACCGACGGCGTCTACCTGCTGCCGGCGACGACGCAGTTCGAGACCTACGGCTCGGCGACGGCCTCCAACCGTTCGCTGCAGTGGCGTGAGGCGGTGATCGATCCGCTCTTCGACTCGAAGACGGACCAGGAGATCATCTATCTCTTCGCCGAGAAGTTCGGTTTCGCCGACGAGATGTTCAAGCAGATCACCGTCAACGGAACCGTGCCCTCGATCGAGGACACGCTGCGCGAGATCAACACCGGCATGTGGACGATCGGCTACACCGGTCAGTCTCCGGAACGCCTGAAGCTGCACATGCAGAACCAGGCCACCTTCGACAAGACCACCCTTCAGGCGAAGGGCGGTCCGGCCGACGGTGACTTCTACGGCTTGCCTTGGCCCTGTTGGGGCACCGCCGAGATGAACCACCCGGGGACGCCAAATCTCTACGACACGTCCAAGCCGGTGGCCGAAGGCGGTCTCTGCTTCCGCGCCCGGTTCGGCGTGGAGCGGGAAGGCGAGAACCTGCTCGCCGAAGGCAGCTACCCGGTCGGTTCGGAAATCACGGACGGCTATCCCGAGTTTACGATGGCCATGCTCCAGGAGCTCGGTTGGGACAGTGACCTGACCGCCGAAGAGCGGTCCGCGATCGAAGCCGTTGCCGGTGAGAAGACGAACTGGAAGACCGACCTCTCGGGCGGTATCCAGCGCGTCGCGATCAAGCATGGCTGCGCACCCTTCGGAAACGCCAAGGCACGTGTCGTCGTTTGGAACTTCCCGGATCCGGTGCCGTTGCATCGCGAGCCGCTCTACACCAATCGGCGGGACCTGGTGTCCGACTACCCGACCTACGAGGATCGGCGTCTGTATCGACTTCCGCTCCTCTACAAGTCGATCCAGGAGAAGGATTTCTCTCAGGATTACCCGATCATTCTGACGTCGGGCCGACTGGTCGAGTACGAGGGCGGCGGTGACGAGACTCGCTCCAACCCCTGGTTGGCCGAGCTTCAGCAGGACATGTTCGTCGAGATCAATCCGGTGGATGCCAACAATGCCGGCATCCGCGACGGGCAGATGGTCTGGGTGCACGGTCCCGAGGGTTCGAAGGTCAAGGTCAAGGCCATGGTCACGGAGCGTGTCGGAAACGGGGTGGCTTTCATGCCGTTCCACTTCGGCGGTCACTGGCAGGGCGAGGACATGCGGAGCAAGTATCCCGCTGGTTCCGACCCCTACGTGCTCGGTGAGGCCTGCAACACCATGCAGACCTATGGCTACGACGTGGTCACCAACATGCAGGAGACCAAGGCCACTCTCTGTCGGATCGAGCCGGCTTAAGGGCCTGAGGGAGAAACTCTAATGGCAAGAATGAAGTTCCTCTGCGACGCCGAGCGCTGCATCGAGTGCAACGCCTGCGTCACGGCCTGCAAGAACGAGCACGAAGTCCCTTGGGGCGTGAATCGTCGTCGGGTCGTCACCATCAATGACGGCAAGCCGGGCGAACGTTCGATCTCGGTGGCCTGCATGCATTGCTCCGATGCGCCCTGCATGGCGGTCTGCCCGGTCGACTGTTTCTACCAGACCGACGAAGGCGTGGTTCTCCACTCCAAGGACCTCTGCATCGGCTGCGGCTACTGCTTCTATGCGTGCCCCTTCGGCGCGCCGCAGTATCCGCAGGCGGGCAACTTCGGTAGCCGGGGCAAGATGGACAAGTGCACCTTCTGCGCCGGCGGTCCGGAGGAGAACAACTCCGCCGAGGAGTTCGCCAAGTACGGTCGTAACCGTCTGGCCGAGGGCACCCTGCCGCTCTGTGCGGAGATGTGCTCGACCAAGGCGTTGCTGGCCGGTGACGGCGATACCGTCTCGGATATCTACCGCGAGCGCGTGGTTGCCCGCGGTTTCGGCTCCGGCGCCTGGGGTTGGGGCACCGCTTACGAGCAGAAGGGCGGTTCCTGATCGCTCGATTGCGGTTCGGTTGGTCCGGCCTCTGTGTCGGGGCGGTCGAAGCGTGATTGTTCGGTAAGGTTCTGGGGCGGCGGGCTTCTGGGTTCGCCGCCCCTTGCCTCCCGTGGGGAGGCCCGATGCGTAGGTCCAACAACAATAGTTGTCAGTCCCGTTTGGCCGTTCTGTCTGGAGTTTCCATTCGATGGCGCGCGGGAGAAGACGACAAGAGACAGGCTTCGGCGATGCGGCCCGGTACCCGAGGTTCGGTGTCGGATGGGCGGTGATCGAACGAAAGCGGCCTCGGCGCTGGGCGTTAACGGGAGTGCCGCTACAGGGGGCCAACGAGGAGGGGTGATCAGATGAAGTTCAAGAGCAAAACGCTCGCGTTGACAACGATGGTTATGCTCGGCGGCCTGTTCTTGGCGGGCTGCAAGGAAGAAGAGCAGGACCGTATTCTCATGTTCCAGAAGGGCACGTACCTGGGACAGGATGACAACAGCATGGGTGGGACGACGGCTGAAGAACTGCGCGCCCGCGCCAAGAACCAGGGCGCGCTCTAGCGGCGCTCCCGAGCGGCTCTGCGAAGCTGCTACAGTTAGGGATATCAGGCAGATGAAGCTGATCGATCTACTTGTCCGGCGTCTTGGCCTTACCGCCTTGGCACTGGCGATCGTCACAGTTCTTGCGGCGATGACGCTCACCGGAACCGAAGCCGTGGCCCAACAGATACAGGGCCGTGAAGTTCCGGAGGAGGCTTTGACCGGCGGCGCCGTCCCAGGCGGATCTTTGGGCAGTGCGAGCGATGCCGAGATGTGGCGTGCGGTTCGCGGCGGTATCCAGGGCGAGGTGTCTATACCGGACAGCAAGGCGGGGATCCTGGTGCAGTCGGAAGGCGAGAACTGGCGGAACGTCCGCAACGGTCCGCTGATGGTTTACGGGTCCTGGCTCCTGCTTGGGATGATCGCTCTGCTCGCGCTGTTCTTCGTGCTGCGCGGCCGCATCAAGATCGAGGCAGGCCCCTCGGACCGGACCATCGAGCGGTTCGGTTTCATCGACCGTTTCGCTCACTGGCTGACGGCGACCTCCTTCGTGATCCTCGCCCTGACCGGCATCAACCTGCTGTGGGGCCGCTTCGTGCTGATGCCCGTGCTGGGGCCGGAGGCTTTCTCCTGGCTCACCATTGCCGGCAAGTATGCGCACAACTTCCTGGCCTTCCCCTTCATGCTGGGCATCACGCTGATGTTCGTTCTCTGGGTGAAGCACAACATTCCCAACAAGTACGATCTGATCTGGCTGTCCAAGGCCGGAGGATTGTTCACGAAGCACAGCCATCCGCCCTCGAAGAAGTTCAACGCCGGTCAGAAGGTGATTTTCTGGTCCACGGTTCTCGGCGGTTTGTCTCTGTCGCTGTCGGGTATCGCGATGATGTTCCCCTTCGAGTTCGATATCTGGGCCAAGACCTTCGCGGCTCTCAATATCTTCGGTTTCGGGTTGCCGACCGAGGTAACGGCGATCCAGGAAATGCAGCTCTCCACCCTTTGGCACGGGGTGGTCTCGCTGGTTCTTATCGCGATCGTCGTCGCGCACATCTACATCGGCTCGCTCGGTATGCAGGGGGCCTTCGCGGCCATGGGGTCCGGGCAGGTCGACGAGAATTGGGCGCGGGAACATCACAATCTCTGGGTCGCCGAGGTGCGTGGCGAGACGCCGCCCCAATACGGCAAACATCCTCAGCCGGCGGAGTAACCGAATGCGACCACTGCCTCTCCTGTCGGCGATCTGCTTGGCGGCGGGCCTCCTGTCGACGGCCCCCGCTGCCTTGGCTTTGACCCAGGAGGAAGCGACGGCGCTGGTGGCCGAACGTTACGGCGTCGAGGTTTTGAGGGCCCAGGCCAGCGAGGTCGATGGACAGCGCGCGTGGCTCCTGACCGTGATGGAGCCGGGTGGAACGTCCAACAGCGCCTTTCGGGTCACCCGTCTGGCGGTGGATCGGGAGACCGGGGACCTGATCCCCTCCTTCCGACACGGTAGCAGCGGGTATCAGCTGCCGGGGTCGGGCGGCCGCTTCACGCGCGACACCGTGCAGCCAAGCCGCGCTGCGGGCACAGTTTGGCGATAGCTTTATATACCGGACTCGCTTGACTCCGACCGTTGCCGGACCCGACTCTCCGGCAGCGGTCGCTTTCGTTCCAACCCGCTTCATCGGTGAAAAAGGGAGGCGCGTGAATGTTCTGGCGGGTGCTTTTGATCGGTTTGATTTTCGGATCGACCGCCCTGGCGCAAGGGGGCGGGCCGTCGCGCCTCGTCGCCACCTTGTTTGCCGACGCCGCGCCGGTGCTGCCGGTCGCGGTCGACGTCTATGACGACTCGGAACTGAACGTGCAACTGCGCGACGATTTCATCGCTGCCTTGCAAACTCAAGGAGTCACCGTCGACCCTACGGCGCCGCTCCAGCTCATGCTGGACCTTCAGGTGCGCCAGGGCGAGATGGAGAGAACCGGTCCTACCCTGGGACGCGCGGAAACCAATCTGGGCGACGCACAGGTCGACGTCAACGTCCTGTCCAATACCGAGGATTCCGTCCTGGGCGGTCGGCGCAGCGAAACGGGTGTCCGTATCCTGCGCGAAGGACTGGTGACCTTGAGCGCCCAACTGCGCGACCCGGGACAGAGCGAGGTGGTCTGGCAAGGCGATGCCTCCACGGCCATGGACGCGCGGGGTCTGGAAGGCTTGGCACCACTACTGGTCGCGCCCTTGGCTGAAAGCTACGGTCGTAACGTCGACAGTAACCTCAACCTGCGCCCTTAGAGCGTGACCGTCACAAGCGGAGCCACGCTCGAACGGTTACGCGCAAGCCGTTGCCGCCCACCAGGCGTTCAAGGCGGCCTCGTCGGGTGGCAGTTCGGTCAGGGTCTCGAGACGGGTCGGTGCCGCGTCGGCAACGAAGCTGCGCCAGGCCGGTAAAAACTCGTGACGCACGGCGACCACCATGGGAACGGGCTTTGCCAAGGCTTTGCGCAGGGCCGACGCCATTCCCAGGCCACGGCCCTCCAGGGGGCCGAACTTGTCGACGATCAGCAGGTCGGTGGAGCTGGCGGCTGCGCGTTCCAGAATGCGCGCCATGGTCGCCACGCCATCGGGCAGCAGATGCCAGCGGCCGACGACGATTCCCTCGCGGTAAGGTTGGGTCAGGGGCGTCGCTCTATCCGCTTTCAGTGCACGCAGTTGCAGGCCCGATTTCGTTCCGGGCTGACTCCAGAGCGTTTCAATAACAACGCCGTCGACGACCACGCCCTCTGCCCGCCGGCGTCCGGCAAAGTCGGCAAGCAAATCCGACTTCCCGTCATTGGGGGCATAGACCAGAGTAGCGAGGGGAGCGCCTATCATAGCGTGCGTCCTTTGCCAGCCGCTGGGTCCTCATGCAAGCGCTTGGAGGGAAGAGGCGGTTTTTGCTACAGTCGAGGCCATGTTGGAAAATTGGCGTAAAGCCATGAATTTTTGGGCAAAAAGCTGCGCGCTGCTGGGGCTTGCCGCAGCTTTTTCGATCGTGTCGCCAGGCAGTCCCGCATGGGCCGAATTGCTCGGCCATGGCGGGTTCGTGAAGGGGGTCGCCGTCGCGCCGGACGGCAAACGCGCGCTCACCGGTTCCTTCGATTACACGGTGATCCTGTGGGACCTTCCCGAGCAGCGTGCGCTGCAGGTGCTCGATGCACACCAGGCTTCGGTCAACGCGGTCGCTCTCTTGCCGAACGAGCGCGCCGTCTCGGCCAGTGACGACGGCACTTTGCGCGTCTGGGATACCGCAGCTGGCCGAGAGGTTGCGGTTCTGGAAGGCCATGAGGGCAAGGTCCAGGGCCTTGCGGTCTCCGCGGATGGAACCCGCGCGGCGTCGGCCGGCTGGGACGGCAGCGTCCGCTTGTGGGACCTTCAGGCGCTTGAGCCTCTCGGTGTTTTCGAAGGACATCGAAGCACGGTCAACGCCGTGGCCTTCTCCCCGTCGGGAGAGCAGTTGCTCTCGGCTGGCTTCGATTTGACGCTGCGGATCTGGCGGGTCAGCGACGGAACCCAGCTTGGCGAACTCTCCGGCGGTGCGGTCGGCTTCACCTCCGCCGTTTGGCTGCCGGATGAGCGTCACGCGGTCACAACGCAGGTCGACGGCTCCGTGCGCCTTTGGGATTTGGAGACGGGAACGGAGGTCGCGCAACTCGGTGAGCATCCCGAGGCCTCCGCCTTCGCTCTTGCTGTCTCGCCGGACGGTCGTCTGGCGGCATCTGCCGGGACCGACCGCGTCGTTCGCTTGTGGGATCTGGAGACCCGGCAGCCGGCGGCCGTTCTGGACGGTCATCTGGCGCCGATCTGGTCGCTCGCCTTTTTCGACGACGGCAAGAAGCTGATCTCCGGCGGCGCCGACGAGGTGGCGCGGGTCTGGGATCTCGAGCAAGGCACGGAGATCGGCGTTTCGGTGGCTTCCGGGGCACGGCCGCTGTCGGACCTGGCCACTGCCGACCCCTCTCTGGAGAGGGGCGCCGAAGTCTTCCGCAAATGCTCAGTCTGCCACGACGTGCAGCCGGGTGCGTCCCGGCGCGCCGGACCGACACTGCATGGCGTTTTCGGCCGTCCGGCGGGGGCGGTGGCCGACTACAACTACTCGCCGGCGCTGACGGATACGGAGATCGTTTGGAACGCCGAGACCATCTCTCAGCTATTCGACGAGGGGCCGGATATCATGACTCCCGGCACAAAGATGCCGATCCAGCGGATCCCAAACGCCGAAGATCGGGCGGCACTGATGCGCTACCTCGAGGTCGTGACCGAGTAGAGTGCGGTCGGGGCAGGTCCGATGAATAGGCTTTAACCTACTGAATAAATAGGATAGTCATGCGGTGGAAACTGCCCTTTGCCTCTGCGCAGCTGTGCAATAGAATACCGAAAAACAGGGTTTGGAGGGTTCTTTCATGAAAGCCTTTGTCGCTGGCTGCACTGCGGCCGTCGTGATCGCGCTCGGCGCATACTTCATTCTCGGCTCTCTGGGCATGGACGCCGGCAGCGTCTTCTCAACGTCGAACGTTCGTCTCGACGGTTAAATCTGGGAGCGGGCCCAGTTCTCGTCGCGCAGCGGTTCTGCCTGCGCCGCAGGGCCGCTATTCCCTGGTCGCTCCGGCGGCCCGCAAGATCTCCTCGATCTCCGTTGCACCCACATCCTGAGCGGCTTGCAGGGCCGTCCAGTCGTCGTCCGCAACGAGATCCACCGACGCTCCAGCTTCCAGAAGCAGCCTGACCGTCTGCAACGCCCCGACGTTGGCGGCGCGCATCAGCGGTGAGATACCTTTGGCGTCGCGCAGATCGGGATCGGCACCGTTCTGCAGCAGGATCAGAACCGTCGAGGGGTTTCCGAGCTGTGACGCGGCATAGAGCGGCGTTTCTCGGGACTCCGTCTCTCGGGCGTTGGGGTTCGCACCGGCTTCCAGCAGAAACAGGACCGTATCGATCTGAGCGTTGTCGACCGCGTCGTGGAGCGGAGTGCGGCCATCGTAGGGATTGATGCTGTCGACGGCTATGCCGGCCGCCAGCAATGTCTCGACGAGGGCCGTGACGCCTTCCTTGGCGGCGATATGAAGTGCGGTGCCTTGCAGTTCGACCGCAGCCGTCGGATCGGCACCCGCCTCCATCAGCAGCCTGGCGATCGGAACGCTGTCGTCCTGCCGTCCGGCGGATGATCGGGATGCCCGGGCCGTGGCGAGCAGAGGCGTCATCCCATCGTCGGCGGCCGCGCTGACATTGGCTCCGCGGGCAATCAACTCTGCCACCAGCGGGATATTCTTCGAGAAGGCAGCGTTGATCAGCGGCGTATTGCCGTCCTTTTGATCCCGTGCCTCGAGATTGGCCCCTGCTTCCAGCAGTGCGACCGCCGGCCCCAGGTTGCCGCGCCGCGTCGCGATCAAGAGCGGTGTGTTGCCGTAGTCGGTCTCGCGCAGATCGACGGCCGCGCCGGCGTCGATCAGAACTCTGGCAACCTCCATCCGGTCCTCGTAGGCGGCATAGTGCAAGGCCGTCCAGGCGTCGTCGGGCGTTGCGGCGTCGAGCTTCGCGTCTGCGGCGATGAGTGCCTTTGCAGCCTCCGCCGATCCGAAGATCGCGGCAACCTGCAGCGGTCTATTGCCGCGTGGGTTGAGGCCCTCGATGTCGGCGCCGCGCTCCAGGGCGATCGCAATCATCGCCGGCTGGTCGGCGCGGGCGCCGAGGTGCAGGAACTGCAGCGCGGCTTCCGGGGTTTCCGGCGCTTCCAGACCTTCGGGCAGGCCGTCTTGCTGGGCTGTCGCAGGAAGGGCTGGGACGACCAGAGCCAGCATGAAAAGCAGAGGGAAGATCACGCGCATACCGCCAAGGTAACCGATCGGTCCAGTCACGGCCACGCCATGCATTCACACGGCGATTCCCTCCATCGTGCGCTCGCTGCCCGGGCTCTACTCCGCTGCGTTCTGCGTCTCGACCGGCTCCACCCGGGCCGCGCAGAACTTGAACTCCGGGATCTTGCCGTAGGGGTCGAGCTGCGGGTTGGTGAGGATGTTGGCTGCCGCTTCGTTGAAGCAGAAGGGGATGAAGACCATCCCCGGTGGCACGCCGGCGTCGGCTCGCAGAGTGATCTCGATCGTGCCGCGCCGGGTGGCGATGCGTACCGTCCCTCCGGTTTGCAGACTCAGTCGACGGATTTCGACCGGGTGGAGGCTTGCCACCGCTGCCGGCTCCAGGTCGTCGAGCACGCCGGCGCGGCGCGTCATGGCGCCCGTATGCCAGTGCTCCAACATGCGTCCGGTCGTCAGGACCATGGGGAAATCGGCGTCCGGCAGCTCGTCCGGCGGCAGCAGGTCGACCGGTACGATCCTTGCGCGACCGTCGTCCGTGGGAAATCCCTCTGCGAACATGACTTCCGTACCCGGTACATCCGGTGCATCGCAGGGATAGGTTACGGAGTCTTCGCGCTCCAGCCTGTCCCAGGTGATGTTCGCCAGACTGGGCATCACCTGCGCCATTTCGGCGAAGACTTCGGGAGGCCCGTCGTAGTCCCAGTCGAGACCGATCTGCTTGGCGAGCGCTTGGACGATCCACCAATCCTGCCGTGCGGCGCCAGGCAGATCCAGAACCGGCCGGCCGATCTGAACCTGACGGTTGGTGTTTGTGTAGCTCCCCAGCTTCTCGGCGTGGGCCGAGGCGGGCAGCACCACATCTGCATGCCACGCCGTTTCGGTCAGGAAGATGTCCTGCACGACCAGGTGCTCGAGCTTGGCCAGGGCCTTGCGGGCGTGGATCTGATCGGGATCCGACATGGCCGGGTTCTCGCCCAGTATATACATGCCCTTGATGGTTCCGGCCGCGATCTCCTGCATGATTTCGACCACGGTCAGGCCCGCCGCCGGATCCAGCTCGCTGCCCCAGAACTCTTGGTATTTGGCGTGTATCTCCGGAGTCTCGACCGACTGATAGTCCGGATAGACCATCGGGATCAGGCCGGCGTCGGAGGCGCCTTGGACATTGTTCTGGCCGCGCAGAGGGTGCAGCCCGGTCCCCGGGCGGCCGATCTGCCCGGTGATTAGAGCCAATGCGATCAGACAGCGGGTGTTGTCGGTCCCATGAACGTGCTGGGAGATGCCCATGCCCCAGAAGATGATCGAGCGTTCCGAGGTCGCGTAGAGTCTGGCGACTTCGCGAATCGTCGGCGCGTCGATCCCGCAAACCTCCGCCATCAGTTCGGGGCTGTAGGCGGCGATACGCTGCTTGAGTTCTTCGTAGCCTTCGGTCTGGGCTTGCACGTACTGCGCGTCGGCCAGGTTCTCGGTGACGATGACATGAAGCAGGGCGTTGAGCAGGGCGACGTCGCTGCCTGGTTTGAACTGAAGATTGTGGGAAGCGTAGCGTGCGAGCGTGTCGTGACGGCGCGGATCCATGATGATCAGTTTGGCGCCCTGCTTGGCGGCCTGTTTGAGATAAGTCGCGGCCACCGGGTGGTTCTGTTCAGGTTTGGCACCGATAACGACGATGCAATCGGACTCGAGGGCGGCGTTGAAGGAAATCGTCACGCCGCCGGAGCCGATGCCTTCCATCAAAGCGGCAACCGAGGAGGCGTGGCAGAGCCGTGTGCAGTGGTCGACGTTGTTGGTACCGAAGCCGGTTCGCACCAGCTTCTGAAACAGATAGGCCTCCTCGTTCGAGCCTTTGGCCGAGCCGAAGCCTGCCAGGGCCTTGCCGCCGTCGCGGTCTCGAATTGTCGTCAGTCCCTCTGCCGCAACCTCCAGCGCCTCTTCCCAGGTCGCTTCGCGGAAGTGCGTCCAAGGGTTGGCCGGGTCGACCTCGTCGTCCCCTGTCTTGGGTGCGTCGTCACGCCGGATCATCGGCACCGTCAGCCGATGGGGATGGCGTACATAATCGAACCCAAAGCGACCCTTGACGCAGAGCCGGTTCTCGTTCGCCGGTCCGGCCCGGCCGTCGACCTGCACGATCTGGTCGTCCTTGATATGAACCTTGGTCTGGCAGCCCACGCCGCAGTAGGGGCAGATGCTGTCGACCGTCTTGTCGGCGTAGACTTGGCGCTGACCGGCCGAGTCGAGCAGTTTCGCTTCCATCAGGGCACCGGTCGGGCAGGCCTGCACGCATTCCCCGCAGGCCACGCAGGTCGAGTCTCCCATCGGACTGTCGAAGTCGAAGACGATCTTGGCGTCGTGGCCTCTGAAGGCCATGCCGATCACGTCGTTGACCTGGACGTCACGGCAGGCTCGGACGCAAAGGTTGCAGTGGATGCAGGCATCCAGGTTGACGGCAATCGCCGGATGACTGACATCCATCTTCGGCGCTTGGCGTGCCGGGAAACGGCTTTCGGTCACGCCGACCTTGTCCGCCCATCCCCAGAAAGCGGAGTCCGGGTCGTGACTCGTTTCGCGCGACGGCTGGTCGGCGACCAAAAGCTCGAAGACCATGCGGCGCGCCGACTCGGCTCGGTGCGAGTTGGTCACGACCTGCATGCCGGCGCGCGGTGTTCGAATGCAACTGGCCGCCAGCGTGCGTTCGCCCTGGATCTCCACCATGCAGGCGCGGCAGTTGCCGTCGGCTTGATAGCCCGGTTCGGGTGCGTAGCAAAGGTGGGGAATTTCCCATCCGCTGCGTTTGGCGACCTGCCAGATCGTCTCGCCCGGACGGGCCTCGACCTCGTAGCCGTCGAGAATGAAGGGAACGGTTTCGATCTTTTCGATCACCGACATCTTTGTCTCCCGCGCGCTACGCTTGGAGGTCTTCGGGGAAGTAACGCAGAACGGACAGGAGGGGGTTCGGCGCCGCCTGGCCCAAGCCGCAGATCGATGCGTCGCGCATGGTCTCCGCCAGCTCCGACAAGAGCGCGATATCCCACACTGGATCCTGCATCAGCTTGACGGTCTTCTCCGTGCCGACGCGGCAGGGCGTGCACTGGCCGCAGGACTCGTCCTCGAAGAAGCGCATCAGGTTCAGCGCCGCCTGCCTGATGTTGTCTTGATCGGACAGCACGACGACAGCGGCCGAGCCAATGAAGCAGCCGAACTCCTCGAGCGTTCCGAAATCGAGCGGAATGTGGTCCAAGTGCGCCGGCAAGATGCCACCCGATGCGCCGCCGGGCAGATAGCCCTTGAAGCGGTGTCCGTCGCTCATGCCGCCACAGTATTCCTGTATCAGGTCGCGCACGGTGATGCCGGCCGGAGCCAGCTTCATGCCCGGAGTCTTGACGCGGCCCGAAACGGAGAAGCTGCGCAGACCCTTGCGGCCGTTGCGGCCTTGACTGGCGAACCAGCCGGCGCCCCGTTCGACGATTTCGCGAACCCAGTAGAGAGTCTCGACATTGTGCGTCAGGGTCGGGCGCCCGAACAGACCGACCTGGCTCGGGTAGGGGGGTTTGTGTCGGGGATAGCCGCGCCGGCCTTCGAGGGACTCCAGCATGGCCGACTCTTCACCGCAAATGTAGGCGCCGGCGCCGCGCCGCAGTTCGACGGTTATGCCGTTTAGGACCCCCGCCTTGCGAAGCTCGGCCAACTCCCGCTCTAGGATAAGCTGAATGGCTGGGTACTCGTCGCGCAGATAGATGAATAACCGCTCCGCCTCGACCGCCCAGGCGGCGATCAGCATTCCTTCCAGAAAGCGGTGCGGCCAGCGCTCCAGATAGTAGCGGTCCTTGAAGGTGCCGGGTTCGCCCTCGTCGGCATTGACCGCCAGCAGCCGCGGTTTCGGCTGTTGAGCGACCAGACGCCATTTCTGCCCGGCCGGGAAGCCTGCGCCGCCCAGGCCACGTAGGTTCGAGTTGGCCAGGAGGTCGGTGATCTCCTTGGCACTGCGTGAGCCGTTCCGGCAATCGTCCAGCAGCCTGTAGCCACCGCCGCTCCGGTAGGCCTGCAGATCTTCGTAGGAGGCCGCGATGGGGTGGCGTTCGCTCCTCCGGTAGGCACCCTCCGCCGCCTGGACGACGCGCTCCGGTGTTGCCGCGTCCACGTGGCGATGGCCCACTTCGCAGGTCGGGGCCGTATCGCAGCGCCCCATACAGGGTGCGCGCACGACACGCACGGCGTCACCGAGCCCGGCGTCAGCGAGGGCGTCCGGTAAGTTGTTCAAAAGTTCGGCTGCGCCGAACAGCTCGCAGGTGAGAGAGTCGCAAACCCTTACGGTGAGTGGCGGCGGCGGCGTTTCGCCGTCCAGCACGATGTCGAAGTGGGCGTAGAAGGAGGCGACTTCGTAAACCGCCGCCATCGGCAGGCTCAATTCGTCGCCCAGGGCCTGCAGGTGGCGGGCCTGCAGGCAGCCATGGGTGTCTTGCAGCAGGTGAAGATACTCGATCAGCAGGTCGGCGCGCCGCGGCCGCTGGCCGAGCAAGCTGGCGACTTCTTCCTGCGCTTCGGGCTCCAGAACGCGTCCGCGCGGCTCCGTCGGTGCCTTCCGCCGGCCTGAGCCGGGGTGGATCTTGCGTTTCATCGCCACGCCGTTGCCCTCGGGCATCGCTCCACCTTCTAACCTGTGCCGTCTATTCGGCGGCTTCACTCGCGGTTCTCAGCCTTCGCTGCGATCCTCTTCGTCGGGATCGACGACTGTCAGGCTGACTTTACTCGTGTCGATCAGCAGCTTCCCGGCGTCTTCGAAGTTGACCGTGACACGGCTGCCGATCGCCGACTGCACTTGTCCCAGGCCCCATTCGGGTTTTTCCGGATGACGCACCATTGCACCCGGCACCAATTCCACGTTCATGCGCTTCCTCCCTCCATCGCCCGAAACTTCTTCGAGACCGAGACCCGAGACTAGGAGGTTGTGGCACACCACCCCTTGACGCAGGGCAACTGCGACTGGTCAGTCTATGGTCCTGGGTCGGTGCGTTGAAATCTCAGGAGCGACGCCAGCTTGCCGCTATGCGGCGGGAGGGCGGTCTAGCGTGAAGAAGGAGGGGGAATAAACGATGGCAGCTGCAGCGGACCTGCGTTTGTCGGAGTTGTTGGCTTCCAAGCTGTGTCACGACCTCGTGGGACCGGTCGGTGCGGTCAACAACGGTATGGAGTTGCTGGCCGAAGACGACCTGCTCATGGGGGACGAGGCGGTCAAGCTGGTCAATTCGAGTGCTCAGCATGCCGGTACTGTGCTGCAGTTCTACCGCTTGGCCTACGGAGCCAGCGGCGGCGGCGTGACCGACTACGGCATGGTCCGCGATCTCGTCGAGAAGATGCTGCAACACCAGAAGTCGGTTTTGGTGTGGCCCGAGAACCTGCCGGCCATGCTGCCGGCCAGCCTTCCCAAGCTGATCCTCAACCTCAGTCAACTGGGGGCGGAGAGCCTGCCTCGTGGCGGCAAGGTGGTACTAGCGATCGTCGGCGCTGGCGCCGGCGCCGACCTGACCGTTACCGCGCAAGGCATTGACGCCCGGTTGCGTCCGGAAAGTGAAATCGGTCTCGACGAGCATGCCGAGATCGACGATCTCACGCCGCGCAACGTTCATGCCTACTTCACTCAACAATTGATCCGTCTCTCGGGCAGCCAACTTTCCGTGGCGACCGATACGCCCGGCGAAGTCAGCTTTTCTGCGACAATCGTCGAGTGAGAGCGTCTCCGAGTTCCCGCCGTGCACGGCAGCGCTTCGGACTGCCCTAATCGCCGAAATCCCTTGCGTGTGCGAGTGAATTGCATTAGCGTCGCGAATGAGAATGGTTCTCAGTTATTTGCAGGTTTATTCAACCTAAAATGGCTGGCAACCGTTCGCGCTTCGCTTTCTGTCGCTTTCAAGAAGCCGACGGACGACGAGGCGGACGCAAACAGGAGAACTTGGAGGATCATAAGGACAATGCGCGTCACCCGAGGCGAATCAACCCGGCGCGGACTTCTGGCCGGCGCTGTCGGCGCCGCCCTGATCGCCACCGCCGGCCTTCCCGGCCAAGCCCAGGCCGAGGGCGAACTCAACATCTACTCTTCTCGTCATTACGATACCGATGAGCGGCTCTACAGCGATTTCGAGGAGCAGACCGGTATCACCATCAACCGGATCGAGGACAGTGCCGACGTTCTGCTGGAGCGCATCAACAGCGAAGGCGCCAACAGCCCGGCAGATCTGTTGATCACGGTGGATGCCGGCCGTCTTTGGAAGGCTGAGGAGATGGGGCTTCTGGCCCCTGTTGAGAACGACCTCCTCAACGAACGGATCCCCAGCCACCTGCGTGATGACGAGGGGCACTGGTTCGGCTTTTCGAAGCGTGTGCGGGTGATCTTCTATGACAAGAACGATGTGGAAGCGCCGCCACAGACCTACGAAGCGTTGGCCGATCCGCAGTACGAGGGCATGGTCTGTACGCGCACCTCGTCGAACATCTACATGCTCTCCCTGATGGCCGCGCTTATCGATCACAAGGGAGAAGAGGCGGCCGAGGAGTGGGCGGCCGGTGTCTGGGCCAACCGGGCACGCGATCCGGAAGGCGGTGACACCGATCAGATTCGCGCCATCGTCTCCGGCGAGTGCGAGATCGCGGTTGCCAACACCTACTACTTCGCCCGCGCCCTGCGTAAGGATGTCGACGGTCTGTCCGGCAGCACGGACATGGTTGGCTGGGTCTTCCCGAACCAGCAGACGACTGGATCCCACGCGAATATTTCAGGCGCCGGTGTCGTGGCAACCGCACCGAACCAGGAAAATGCCATCAAGTTCCTGGAGTACTTGGCCAGCGATCAGGCGCAGCAGTACTTCGCGGAAGGCAACGACGAGTATCCGGCTGTCGTCGGCGTGGAGTTGCCCGACAGCCTTAAGGAGATGGGCGACTACGAAGAGGATGGGATCTCGCTGACGGTCTATGGTGCCAATCAGGCGCTGGCACAGCAGATCTACGACCGAGTCGGCTACGAATAAGCCGACCTTCGAGTGATCGAGCGACGAGGGCGCGTCCTGCGAAGGGCGCGCCCTTCATCGTGAGGGGACATCGCGCGTTCGAAGCAGGGGGTTGTCACCGGGCTTGCCAACTCGTTCGCTGCGCCAGCTCTTTCGCTGCGAGTGCCGTCTAACCGCGATACCCCGGCCGCGACTTCATGATTTCCCGGCTGAGCAGGATGACAGGCAGCAACCCGACGGCCACGATCGCCAGAGACGGAGTTGCGGCCTCGGTCAGTCGCTCGTCGCTGGCCAGGCGGTAAGCCTGCACGGCGAGCGTATCGAAATTGAAGGGGCGCATGATCAGTGTGGCCGGCAACTCCTTCATCACATCGACGAAGACGATCAGTCCGGCCGTCAGCAGTCCGCCGCGCAGCAATGGCATGTGGACGCGGCGCAAGGCGCTGCCGCTGCTGGCACCGAGCGTGCGGGCGGCGTCGTCCATCGCGGGCGTGACTTTCGCCAGGCTGGACTCCACCGTGTTCAGGGCCACCGCCATGAAGCGGACCAGGTAGGCGAAGACCAGGCCGGCGATGCTGCCGGTTAGCAACAGGCCGGTCGACAGACCGAAGGTTGCACGCATCCAGGCATCTAACGCGTTGTCGAATCCCGCCAGCGGGATCAGCACGCCCACCGCTATGATCGATCCCGGAACGGCGTAGCCCAGGCTTGCCATGCGGTTGGCGCTCCGTGTCACCAGGCCAGGACTGAGACGGGCGGCATATGCCATGGAGAGGGCCAGTCCGACGGCTAGGACCGCGGCGACGCCGGCCAGAGTGAAGGAGTTGAACACCAGCTTTAGATAGCGTGGTCCGAAGAGGTCGTGTCCCCCGCTGAAATGCATCTCGACCAGAATGACGAGCGGCAGCAGGAATCCTAAGGCCAGCGGCAAGCCGCAGACGGTCAGGGCCGCCGCCGCACGCCAGCCCACCAGGCGATAGCCCGGAAGCTCCTGATACTTGCGGCCGGTCTGAAAGTAGCGGGCGCGACCGCGTTGCCAGCGTTCAAGGAATAGCAGCAGGACGACGAAGCCGAGCAGGCTGGCGGCCAGCTGTGCGGCCGCAATCCGATCCCCCATGGAAAACCAGGCCCGATAAATGCCGGTGGTGAAGGTTGGCACCCCGAAGTGAGCCACGGTGCCGAAGTCGGCCAGCGTTTCCATCAGCGCCAGCGCCGTGCCGGTCACGATGGCCGGACGGGCGAGCGGCATGGCGACGTGGCGAAAAGAAGACCAGGCGCTGCGACCCAGTGTGCGGCTGACCTCGAGCGCGCAGACGGACTGGTTCAGGAAGGCCGTGCGCGCCAGAAGGTAGACGTAGGGATAGAGCACCAGGGTGAACATCAACCCGGCGCCTTCGATCGAACGAATCTGAGGGAACCAGTAGTCGCGCGGGCCCCAACCGGTCAGCTCGCGCAGCAGTGTCTGGACCGGGCCGGGGTGCTGCAGGAAGTCGGTGTAAGCGTAGGCGATGACGTAGGCGGGGAATGCCAAGGGGAGGATCAGAGCCCACTCGAACAAACGCCGACCGGGAAAACGGCACATGGTAACGAGCCAGGCCGTGGCGACGCCGACCAACAACACACCGCCTCCCACCAGGACCGTGAGATAGAGGGTATTGACGATGAAGTCGGGCAGCACAGTCTCTGCCAGATGCTGCCAGGCACCATCGCTCCTTTGAAACAAGCTCGCGAACACCCCAAGGACCGGCAAGGCCAGTAGTCCGGCAACCGCCACGGCCGTAGCGGTGAGCCAAGTGCCGGACTTGAGCCTGGGAGCCTTCGTCTCGGGCGTCTCCCGCTTCAGACTTGCGGTTACGCGGCGCGACGATGACGGGGTGGGTTGGGCGAGATCGGTCATCGAACTGGGCACATGGACGGGCGCGGAGCCGTCTCCTCGGTGATCGCCTTTTCGGGTAAGCGGCCAGTCGCAAGGACGCTCATCTCGGCAGTCGTAGCGTTGCCGGCGGAGCTGGCATTGCTCTGGATCATGCAAGTGTAAGCAGGAAATATGCAAATGCGAAGCGTTCGCGAGCTTCTCGCATCATGATTTTCTGAATACCGCCTCGACGATTTCTCGCTCCGATGGATCGAAGGTTCGGCTACTCGCATTTCGGCAGAATTTGCAGGAAGTAACCGTTTTTTAGGGCGAGTTTGAAATTGTTTACGACGTTAGCCGCGCCAATGGCGCTCCCGGGACCGGTCAAACCGGTGTCCGCCCTGTATGCCAGTAGACGGAAAACGCCCCGATGGATGATCTGCTCAGCGAATTCCTAACCGAAACCAACGAAGGCCTCGGTGTTCTCGACGTCGAACTCGTTAAGCTGGAGCAAAATCCTAACGATCCAGAGCTGCTGTCCAACATCTTCCGCCTGATGCACACAATCAAGGGAACTTGCGGGTTCCTGGGGTTGCCGCGTCTGGAGTCGGTTGCGCACTCCGGCGAGAACATCTTGGGTCGTGTGCGCGACGGTGAGTTGGAAGTCACGCCCGAGGCCGTCTCGCTCATCCTGGAGTGTCTGGACCGGATCCGGGAAATTCTGGAGGTGCTGGAGGCGACGGAGGCCGAGCCGGCAGGCGACGACGGTGAATTGATCGCGCGCCTGGACGCCTGCGCCGAAGGTCGGACTGTGGCTGCCGAAGGGACTTCCGAGCCGGTCGAAGCCGCGCCAGCCGAAGAGGAGGCGGAAGTTGCCGCCGATCCGGTTGCCGACGATCTGGCGGCCACCGCTCCGGAAGCGGCCGATGCGATGACCGCGGACTTGGCTGTTCCAGAGTCGGTCGTTCCCGAGACCGAGGGCGAAACGCCTGTGGCCGAGATCGAAAGCGTCGAGGCCGAGACGGCCGATCCGCTCGTCATCGAAGCGGAAGCCGCAGAGCCCGCCATCGAAGAGATGGAAAATGTCGTTCAGCTTGCCGAGGCGGCTCCGGACGCCGCTGTTCCCGCCGAGGCGGCGGCAGCGGGCAAGCCCAAGGCTGGGAAGTCCGGCGAGAGCGAGACGCCCAAGGAATCCAGTGTCGCCAACCAGTCGATCCGCGTGAACGTGGAGTTGCTGGAAAATCTGATGACCATGGTTTCTGAGCTAGTGCTGACGCGCAACCAGCTCCTGCAGATTCTGCGCAGCCAGAAAGAGACCGAATTCGCCGCGCCGCTTCAGCGCCTCAACCACGTGGTGTCCGAACTGCAGGAAGGCGTCATGAAGACGCGCATGCAGCCGATCGGCAATGCCTGGGCGAAACTCCCGCGCATCATTCGCGATCTGGCGCATGAACTCGGCAAGAAAATCGATCTCACCATGAAGGGCGCGGATACCGAGCTGGACCGCCAGGTCTTGGATCTGATCAAGGATCCGCTGACCCACATGGTTCGCAACTCGGCCGATCACGGCCTTGAAACCCCGGCCGAACGCCGCCGTAGCGGCAAGCCCGAGACCGGCACCGTGATGCTGAACGCCTACCATGAGGGCGGTCACATCATCATCGAGATCGCCGACAACGGTAAGGGACTGAACTCGCAGGCCATCAAGCGCAAGGCCATCTCCAACGGCCTCGCATCAGAGGCCGAACTGGAAGCGCTGAGCGATCAGCAGATTATGCAGTTCATCTTCAAGCCAGGGTTCTCGACGGCGGAGAAAGTGACCGCCGTCTCGGGCCGCGGCGTCGGCATGGATGTCGTCCGCACCAACATCGAGCGGATCGGCGGTACCGTCGAGCTAACGTCGGTGCCGGGTAAGGGCACCAAGTTCACCATCAAGATCCCGTTGACCCTTGCAATTGTCTCGGCGCTGATCGTCGAGTGCGCCGGGGAACGCTTCGCCATTCCGCAGCTCTCCGTGATCGAACTCGTTCGTACCTCTTCGCGCAGCGAGAATCAGATCGAGCACATTAAGGACACACCGGTTCTGCGCCTGCGAAATCGGTTGCTGCCGCTGGTCAGTTTGCGCGAGCTGCTACGGCTCGATGCTTACGACATGCCTGAATCCGAGGCCGAGAAGGACGACCATTTCATCGTCGTTGCACAGGTGGGTACCTATACCTTCGGCATCGTCGTCGATCGCGTCTTCGATACGGAAGAGATCGTCGTCAAGCCGGTGGCGCCGATCCTGCGCGACATCCAGTTGTTCAGCGGCAACACCATCCTGGGCGATGGTTCGGTGGTGATGATTTTGGATCCCAACGGCATCGCTAGCCAAACCGGCGAGATCAACGTCACCGACTCACAGGGTGAAACCTCGGAGCAGCGCCATCTGCGCCGCGAAGACGAGGTTGCGCTGCTGGTCTTCCGCTCCGGCCACGATGCCCCCAAGGCTGTCCCGCTCGCTCTCGTCGCCAGACTCGAGGAGATCGACCTGTCACAGGTGGAGGACTCAAACGGCCAGCAGGTGGTGCAGTATCGCGGCGTTCTCATGCCTCTGGTCAGTATGGAGGATGACCGCGAGCTCGCCAGCGAGGGTCGTCAACCTGTTCTAGTCTTCTCCGACCGCGGCCGTTCCATGGGCTTGGTGGTCGACGACATCGTCGACATCGTCGAGGGTCGTCTGAACGTCGAATTGACCAGCGATCGCCAGGGCTTCGTCGGCTCCGCTGTGGTCGGCGGCAAAGCGACCGACATCATCGATGCCGGCTTCTATCTCACCCAGGCCTTCCGCGACTGGTTCGACGTCGATACGCACGAAGCCTTCGGGGAAGGAGCGGTCAATCGCGTGCTGCTAGTGGACGACAGTCCCTTTTTCCGCAACTTGCTGGCTCCCTTGTTGACCACGGCCGGCTATGACGTAACCAGTGTCGAGGGAGCCGAAGAGGCCTTGAAGCTTTGCGAGGCGGGTCGCGACTTCGACATCATTGTTTCGGACATCGAGATGCCGGGTATGAACGGCTTCGAGCTTGCCGAGCAGATTCGCGCAAACCGGTGGCGGGAGACGCCCATCGTGGCGCTGACCTCGCACGCCTCGCCGCGCGATATCGCCCGCGGTCGGTCCGTCGGCTTCACCGATTATGTGGCCAAGCTCGACCGAGACGCGCTTCTCACGAGTTTACAGGACACCCTTAGCGATCACAGGGGAGCGGCATGAGCACCACGACTGTTTCCAACGCCGGTAAGATAGAGGTCGATATCGAGGCCGCCGAGGCGGCGACCGAGTTCGTAACTTTCTCGATCGCGGGTCAGCTGTTCGGCATTCACGTCCTCAAGGTTCAGGACGTACTGGGCTCCATGAAGACAACGCCGGTACCGCTCGCACCACCGGAAATCGCCGGTTCGCTGAACTTGCGCGGCCGGATCGTCACGGCGATCGACGTTCGTCTGCGTCTCGGTTTGCCGCCGCACGATTCGAAGAAAGCCAGCATGGCGATCGTGGTCGAGCACGACCACGAGCTTTACAGCTTGTTGGTCGACCAGGTCGGCGAGGTACTGGCGCTTGCGCCGGATGGGTTCGAGCGCAATCCGCCAACCTTGGACCCGCGGTTTCGCGACTACTCCGATGGTATCTACCGGTTGGACAAGCAGTTGCTCGTCGTTCTCAGCGTCGAGCGTCTGCTCGACTACGGTCGCGTTGCGGCCTAATCGCCTCCATCTTGCTCCGGCCAGGATGCCGGGCTGTGATTTGGGATCTCCAGTTCATGAAGTGCTGTCTGGTTGTAGATGATTCGAAAGTGGTGCGGATGGTCGCCCGACGTATTCTCGAGGACCTCAACTTTGCGGTCGACGAGGCGGCGGACGGCAAACAAGCCCTCGATCGCTGCCTCACTCAGATGCCCGATGCCGTGCTGCTGGATTGGAACATGCCCGTGATGTCCGGCATCGAATTTCTGCGCGAACTGCGGGGCCTAGCCGACAAGCAGCAGCCGATCGTCGTCTTCTGCACAACGGAGAACGACCTTGCGCATATTCAAGAGGCCATTCAGGCCGGTGCCAACGAGTACATCATGAAGCCCTTCGACAGCGACATTCTCGAATCGAAGTTTCAGCAAGCCGGCGTCCTTTAGCGCCTTCCGATTTCCACCTCTGAGCTGGGCCAACAAAAATGACGAGCAGCGCAGATCCTTATCGCGTCATGGTCGTGGATGATTCCGCCGTTATCCGCGGTCTCTTGACGAGAGCGCTGGAACAGGATCCCACGATCGAAGTTGTCGCCTCGGTCTCTAACGGCCAGATGGCGCTCAATCAGCTTCCACGTCAGCCTGTCGATGTCGTGGTGCTCGACATTGAGATGCCCGTCATGGACGGCTTGACCGCTTTGCCGCAGTTGCTGAGCCTCAAGCCGGGCTTGCAGGTCATCATGGCGTCGACCTTGACGCGGAAAAACGCGGACGTCTCCTTGCGAGCGCTGCGCGCGGGGGCCGCCGACTACGTAGCTAAGCCAAGCTCGGGTGGTGAATTGCACTCGGCCGACGCCTTCAAGCGCGAACTGACCGACAAGGTCAAGGCGCTCGCCAGCGCGGCCCGCGGCGGTCGGTCGGTCGGGCAGCGCAGCGTCAAGCCGACGGCTACCGCACCCCAGAGGCCTGCCTCCGGGTCGGCTTCCGGGGCGACTCCCGTAAAACTGCGCGACCCCTCGACACAGATGCCGGAAGTTCTTGCCATCGGCAGTTCGACCGGCGGGCCGCAGGCGCTGTTCAAGCTGTTGGGCGATCTGAAGGGTGCGTTGCGGTTGCCGGTCTTGATCACTCAGCATATGCCGGCAACCTTCACGACTCTCTTGGCTGAGCATCTGGGCCGGGCCTCGGGTATGGAGTGCCATGAGGGTCGGGACGGTGAGCCATTGCAGGCCGGCACCATCTACGTCGCTCCCGGCGATTGGCACATGACTGTCGCATCCGAGGGAACGAAGCGCTTCATTCAACTGAATCAGAATCCGCCAGAGAACTTTTGCCGACCGGCCGTCGACCCGATGCTGCGCTCGCTTGCGCCGATCTACGGGCCCCGATTACAGGCGGTGATTTTGACCGGTATGGGCTCCGACGGCGCGAAGGGCTGTGAGGCCGTGGTCGCTGCCGGCGGACAGGTGGTGGCTCAAGACGAGGCCTCTTCGGTGGTATGGGGCATGCCCGGTGCCGTCGCAACTCGCGGTCTCTGCACGGCGGTACTGCCGATCGGAGAAATTTCCGGCTATTTGCGCCGGAAGGTGCTGAGGAGCGCCGCATGAACAAGTCTGATTTCGATTTCCTGGCCACGTTGCTGCGCAATCGCTCCGGCCTCGTGCTCAGTGACGAGAAAGCCTACCTGCTGGAAAGCCGGTTGGGACCGGTCGCACGCAAACACGGCCTGACGTCGGTTGAGGATGTTGCCTCCCAACTGCGCGCGCGGCCGGGGTCACCCTTGGAGCTCGACGTCGTCGAGGCGATGACGACCAACGAGTCCTTCTTCTTTCGCGACACGCGACCCTTCG
Organism: Algihabitans albus; assembly: GCF_003572205.1. Lineage (NCBI taxonomy): Bacteria > Pseudomonadati > Pseudomonadota > Alphaproteobacteria > Rhodospirillales > Rhodovibrionaceae > Algihabitans > Algihabitans albus. The sequence continues at coordinate 12,641 of NZ_QXNY01000003.1, read as the reverse complement.
ATCAGTTCAAGGACATCGTCCTGCCTCAGCTTTTGGACGCGCGCAGGTCGAGTCGATCCTTGCGCATCTGGTCGGCGGCCTGTTCATCGGGGCAGGAGCCCTACACGCTGGCCATGATTTTGAAGGAGCAGGCGGCAAAGCTTGCTGGCTGGCGCGTCGAGATCGTAGCGACCGACCTTTCGACGGTTATTCTCGATAAGGCCAAGGAAGGCATCTACTCGCAGTTCGAAGTACAGCGCGGCCTGCCGATCAATCTCTTGATGAAGTATTTCACGCAGGTCGGCGATCGTTGGCAGATCACCCAGGATCTGCGCGGGATGATCGACTATCGGATGTTCAATCTGCTCGAGAGCCCCGCGTCGCTCGGTCGCTTCGATATCGTCTTCCTACGCAATGTCCTGATCTACTTCGATCAACCGACGAAGACTCAGGTTCTGGAAAGAGTCGCTAAGCAGATGCCATCTGACGGCTATCTCTATCTCGGCGGTGCCGAAACGGTTCTCGGTATCACCGACCGCTTCCAGGTCTTGCCCGGTCAGCGAGGTCTCTACGGCGTCGTCGATCCTGCTGCGAAGGTTGCTGCGGCCGGATAGCGCACTTTCCGTGGGAGGCTGGGCTGGCAGGGGGCGGTTGTCCGAGACTCTCTTTGCCGGTTCCGTCTGTCTCGCCGAAATGTCCCGGAGGCGTGAGGCCTCCATGGAACGCTACTATCTCTGCAGCTCCTCATCCTGGCCGGCTACCGCCAGAATCTGCGGAGCCGATTCGGTCGCGAAGACCGTCAACCTTGCACCGCCAAGGTCCGATCGGGCGACCTGAACGCCTGCACCCATTCGACCGGCGATTCGTGAGACGAGGGCGAGACCGATGCCGGCGCCATCCTCGTTCGCACTGCTTCGCCGCCAGAAGACGGTGAAGATGCGTTCTCTGTCCTCTTCCGCGATGCCGGGCCCATCGTCTTCAACGATCAGTGCCGTGTTCCCGATGGTGACGCGAATCCTCGGTGACGGACCGGCATGCCGGATCGCGTTTTCGATCAGGTTGCGAACAACGATTTCCAAAAGAATACGATCGACTTGCCACCCGGTTTTGCAGGCGGGAGCCTTCAGCTCGATATCCCCGCCTGAGGCCACGATCTGGGCCGACAGATCGGTCGCGACGGTCCGACAGATTTCGGCGGCATCGGCGGTATCTTCCAGCTTGCCTTGCCAGGTCTCAATGCGTGCCAACTGCAGGAGTTGCCCGATCAGCCGCGCCATGCCGTCGACCTTGTCGAGTGCATGCTCGCGCTGCGGGCTCGCCGGAATGGCCTCGATCCTGGCGCGCAGGACCGAAAGCGGCGTGCGCAACTCGTGGGCTGCGGAGGCGGTGAAGGCCTGCTCCGCGCGATAGCCGCGCTCCAGCCGGTCGAGTGCGTCGTTGACCCGGCGGGCTAACGGCTCGATTTCACGTGGAAGGCCCTCCAGCGGCAAGCGGCGGTCGATATCGTTGGGGGCGATCGCAGCGGCTTGTTCGGAAGCGATTTCGACCGCACGCATCGACCGCTCCACGGTGAAGCGTACGACCACCAGGGTGATGCAGAGGATCAGTGCGAAGATCCACCACATTTCGACAAAGGTCGCCTGGAAGAAGGACCGGATGATCGGTACGAGATCGGAGGCCGGTCTCGCTATCTGAAGGATCACGGGCCCGCTGGCAAGGCCGAGCGCGGCGCCGTCCATCGCAACCGCGACAGCCAAAAGTTCGTCGCCGGTCCGAAGGTCGCGCCCCAGTTCGATACTGTACTCGTCGTATCGGAGAGGGTCGGCGGGGATGGTGTCTATCGCCCAACGATCCGGCGAAACCAGGATCTCACCGTTGAGGCGACGGACGGTGATCCCGGAAATCGGCAGGGTCTCGCCTGACGGACTCCCGGTGAGACCGAAGCGTTCCGGGGCCTCGGCAATGCGTTGGGCAAGCCCGAGCAGGCTGGCGCGCTCGATCAGCATCCCTTCGAAATTGAAGTCCACGAGCATGACCGAGACAAAGATCGCAAAGCTGACCGTCACCACGGCGGTCAGCCGAAGATAGAGCTGTCGTGCGAGGGAGTGGGAGCGGCGCATGCACTCAGTTCTCCAGATCGGCGACCAGCATGTAGCCCAAGCCGCGCAGGGACTTTATCCTCGGCATGCCTGGCTGGACCGCAAGTTTTCGGCGCAAGCGATGGACGTGAAGTTCGATCGCTCCTTCGCTCCACTCCTCCTCGAAGCCATAGATCGCATTGGCAATCGTCTCCTTGGAACAGGTTCGCCCCTGGTTCCGCGCGAGGCATTCCAGGGCCAGGAACTCGGAACGAGAGAGCGACAGCGTAGCCGAGCCGGTGCGTGCAACCCGCGCTTCGAGATCTATCAGCATACTGCCGGCTTCGATCTCGCGAACGATCGGCAGCTTCGATCTCCGCATCAGGGCGCGAAGGCGAGCCGCCAGTTCCTCGCTGTGAAACGGCTTGGTCAGATAGTCGTCGGCACCGGCATCAAGGCCGGCGATCCGTTCAGCGATCCCGTCGAGTGCGGTCAAGATGAGGACGGGAGTGGAGAGGCCACTGCGTCTGGCCGACCTCAGAACGTCCAATCCGGACCCGTCTGGGAGCATGAGATCGAGGACGACGGCCGAATAGTCGGCCAACTGCCAGGCTTCTTCCGCTTCCTCCGCGGTGCCGAAGAGGTCGACGGTCAGGCCCGTATTGCGCAGACCCCGGGAAACGGCGGCGCCGAGTTCCGCATTGTCTTCTATCACTAAAACACGCATTCAGCGAAGTCTCCTCAGGCTTACGTCGGTCTTGCGCACCAAGTCTTAACGCTGAAAGCCTGCAGTAAGTTTTCAATCCTATCCCTCCGTCTATTCCTGCCCCAGGACGGAGGAAAACGGGTGCTTATTCCAACAGGTCTTCTACGTCATGCTTCGCCTGCGGATCTGCTGTTTGGACAGCGCGAAGTCCCGAGTGCGGCCAAGACTGTCGCCAGGATCGCGGTGGCAACGCTTTTGATATCGGGCTTGTGTCTCGTTCTGTCGTCTCCTGCCAAAGCCGGCGACTGGGACGTGACGGTCGGTGCTGGAGCGACCTACGGTCCCGAGTATCCGGGTGCCGATGAGTACAGCATTTCACCTCTGCCCTATGTCGACGTCACCTGGCGTGACCGGCTGTTCTTGCGCAGCGAGCAGGGCCTGGGCGGCTACGTCATCAACTGGGCGGAGCGGGAAGACAGCCTGATCGAGGGGCTCTCGGTAGGGCTGTCGGTGCGCCCGTCGGAGAGTCGGGACGAGGATGACGACAACCGGCTGGATGGCCTCGGCGACATCGACCTGTCGGCTGAAGTGGGCCTATTCGCGACGCTGGAGGTCGGCTTCCTGGAGTTTGGCGCGGAACTCTATCAGGATGTCGGCAATGGCCATGAAGGCTTAAGAGGTGAAGTCAGCACTGGGGTCGGTCACCAACTCACCGAGCGTCTCTCGGTCGGGGCAGAGACCTTCCTGCAATTCGGCGACGGACAGTATCTCGAGAGCTTCTTCGGCGTGACGGGACGACAGGCCGCCCGCAGCCGCTTCGGGCGCTACGATGCGGGGGCGGGCCTCTATGGTGCCGGTGTCTCGTTATCGAGCCGCTACCAACTCACCGAAAGCTGGAGCCTGCTCGGCTTCGTCGAGTACAGCCGCCTTGTCGGCGACGCCGCAGACAGCCCGATCGTCGAGAACGAAGGGGCCGTCGAAGTCGGCGGCTTCATCGCTTACCGATTTTAGCGGTCTTGGAACCAACGAGTCCGCTTGGCCGGACGCCTGTATCCGGCCGGGCGATGCACTACCGCCATCCTTTACTGGAAAAGCGACGAGACCCTTGAGGCCTAGCGGCTAAGCGTTGGCGACTTGCTTCTCGGGCTCTTCCTGACCAGGCACTTCCTGGGGATCGCGCAGAACGTAGCCGCGGCCCCAGACAGTCTCGATGTAGTTCACGCCTTGCGTGGCGGAGGCCAGCTTCTTGCGTAGCTTACATACGAAGACGTCGATGATCTTGAGCTCCGGTTCGTCGATACCGCCGTAGAGATGGTTCAGGAACATCTCCTTGGTGAGCGTCGTGCCCTTGCGCAGAGACAGCAGCTCCAGGATGCCGTACTCCTTGCCGGTCAAGTGGATGGGCTGGCTATCGACCTCGACCGTGCGGGTGTCGAGATTCACCGCCAAGCGGCCGGTGCGGATAATCGATTCCGAGTGCCCTTTCGAGCGGCGAACGATCGCTTGAATACGAGCGACCAACTCGCGCTTGTCGAAAGGCTTGGTCAGATAATCGTCGGCACCGAAGCCCAGCCCCTTGATTTTCTCGTCAAGCGCTGTGAGGCCGGAGAGGATCAAGATCGGCGTGTTGACGCGCGCGGAGCGCAGCCGTCTCAGTACCTCGTAGCCGTCAATATCCGGCAGCATCACATCCAAGACGATGATGTCGTAGTCATAGAGTTTGCCGATTTCCAGCCCATCTTCGCCCATGTCGGTCACATCGCACACGTAACCTTCGGAACGGAGCATCATCTCGATACTTTGGGCGGTGGCGGTATCGTCCTCGACGAGCAGAACACGCATGGTCGACCTCGACCCCCTCTTGAAAGGCGCAATTTCCCGATGGCCAGATAACCCTGGCTATAACGTTAACCATTTTTCGCTAATGTCGTTAATAAACCTTTACCGGCTCGGAAGAGAGCGCACCTCGGCTTTACTTATCTTTAAGTTGAATGGGGGCATGCTTGCAGCCGAAAGCGGAGGGTATTTTCTTTTGTAAAACAGTGAATTAATCGCCAGTTCCTGGATTGCATCGGTACGCGCTGGGACGAAGGGACAAAAATGCCACTTTCAGCCGCCGAAACGATTTTTGATGAAATTTCACGTCTCTCCGATCATCGGCTCTATGGCCGAGTGGCCGGTGTCCTGGGCATGACCGTCGAAGTGGCCGGCCTCGAGCGGGTGCTGTCGATCGGATCCCGTTGCGAAATTCTGGCGCGCGGTGAGCGGCGCTTGCCTTGCGAGGTGGTCGGTTTCCGGGATGGCCGGGCCTTGTTGCTGCCTTTCGGCAAGCTCGACGGCGTCGGCCTAGGCTGCAGGGCCGAGCTGGCCGAGGCGGAACCGGTCGTGCATCCGGCCGCGGGATGGCTGGGTCGCGTGGTCAATGCACTGGGTGAGCCGATCGATGGCAAGGGCCCTTTGCCGCAGGGACAGCAGGCCTATGCGTTGCGCGCCGACCCTCCGCCGGCACATGGACGCGCGCGCGTCGGCGGCAAGATCGACCTGGGCGTGCGGGCGCTTAACAGCTTCCTGACCTGCTGCCGCGGTCAGCGAATGGGGATCTTCGCCGGGTCTGGCGTGGGTAAGTCTGTGCTGCTCTCAATGCTAGCCCGTTACACCGCGACCGATGTCAACGTGATCGGCCTGATCGGAGAGCGCGGGCGCGAAGTGCAGGAGTGGCTGGAGGACGACCTGGGCCCCGAAGGTCTGGCCCGCTCGATCGTCGTGGTCGCGACCTCCGACGAGCCGCCGCTGATGCGCCGGCAGGCTGCGCACCTGACTCTCAGTTTGGCCGAGGCGTTCCGCGATCAGGGCCGGGAGGTGCTGTGCCTCATCGATTCCGTGACCCGTTTCGCAATGGCAATGCGGGAAATCGGGTTGTCAGCCGGCGAACCTCCCGCGAGCAAGGGCTACACGCCCTCCGTCTTTGCCGAACTGCCGCGCTTGCTGGAGCGGGCGGGTCCTGGCCAGGCCGGGCAGGGCGCCATCACCGGGCTGTTCACTGTGTTGGTGGAAGGTGACGACCACAACGAACCCGTGGCCGATTCCGTCCGTGGCATCCTCGATGGTCACATCGTGCTGGAACGCCAGATCGCCGAACGCGGCCGCTATCCCGCCGTCAACATCCTGCGCAGCGTTTCGCGCACCATGCCGGCCTGCAACTCGCCGGAGGAAAACGATCTGATCGAGCGCGCTCGCCGCCTGCTCTCAACTTATGAAAACATGGGCGAGTTGATCCGCATCGGCGCCTATCGACAGGGCAGCGACGCAGCGGTGGACGAGGCAATCCAGCACTATCCGGCGATCGAGGCCGTCCTGAAGCAGGATAAATGCGAGCGTGCCGATCTGGCGGGCGGTTATGCCGCACTCGCCAACGCATTGGGCCTCGACTGGCCCCCTGAGGTAGCTTCCGCTCCGCCGGATGAAGATGAAACTGCTACGGGTCAACCGGAGGCGCAGGAGGGCGCGTCGGCATGACGGGAGCTATCGAGAATCTGGTTCGATTGCATCGCTGGACTCTCGACGAGAAGCGGCGTTTGCTGTCCGATCTGGAGCGACTAGCTCAGCGTCTCAGCAACGATATCACCCTGCTGGACGAAGAGATCGCCTCCGAGCAGGAAGTGGCGTCCCGTTCGCTCGAAGGCGCAGTGGCCTATCCGGCCTTTGTCGCTGTCGCCAAGCGACGACGCGACAAGCTTGTCGAGAGCCTCCGCGCGGTCGAGGCGGAAGGCGAAGAGGCCCGGATGGCCGTGCAAACGGCGTTTCAGGAACTCAAGAAGTACGAGTTGGCCCAGGCCGGCGCTCTCAAGCGCGCCAAGGACAAAGCGGCGCGGGCCGAGCAACTGGTCGAAGATGAGCTGGGTCTCGAACTCCATCGTCGCAGAGGTCAGAGATAAGACGGATCCGCGTCCGCGCCGGCTTTACACCGGACTCAGAAACTCAGGTGGCCGACCAGGCCGTTGTCACCGATCTGAATATCGAAATTCACCGAGCTGTCGTCGTCGCCGCGGGTAATTCGGTCGCTGAGGCGCTCCGCCGGGTCGACGAAGCGCGGCTCGCGAAAGGGGACGCCGCTTTCGTCGAAGCGCAACAGCCAGTCGTCGAAGACGATGCGATCCCAGCGTTCGGAGGGATGAAGCCAGGCATTGTAGTGAACGACCCCATCGCGGCAGGCGATCAGGATCCAATAGAAGTTGCGCGAATGCAGGCGCAGGCCTTTCGGGGTCGGCCCGTAGGCGCCGGACTGCTGGAGGGCCGTCTCGAAGCCTTGTACTTCGGGCGGCGAGAGCAGCAACTCGTTGGTTTTCCAGGCCCAGGGCTCCAGCGGGTTGTTGAGCGTAAAGTTGGTCAGGCTCGCCGGTGTCTGGACTCTCGCACTGTAGGTCGCGCCGCCGTGACCGTCGCCGACCAGCTCGTAGCCACGAAGCTGCTGCTCGTACTGACCGTTATACACCAGGCGCCAATGTGGAACGCTGCCCGGCACGCAGGCGCGGCGGATGTCGTCTCCGTTCAAGTAGCTAAACCAACTGATTTTCTGCACGCCTGGCTGGTCGATTCCGCCGGAGTAGGTGCAGGCAGTCATCACCAGTAGGGCGAGGCCGGCTGCTAGGCTTGCGCGAATTGGAAACCGGCCGCTCACGATCGCCATGGCATCAAGACTCCGCTAACAGTTTTTCGCTATTTAATAGAATGAACCAGTAAAGCCGAACGATTTCGATCTGCGATCAGGGTATCGGAATGGCTAGACAAACCGGATGAAGTTGTCTAGATTCAAGCTTCTGGGGTGCGTCGTTGTTATTGCGATTGAAGGGGATGTTTCCGTGCCGACCGCGTTAGCGCTCTTCGCTGTCACAGCTCGTGCCGGCGCTTCCCGCTCGAGTTTGCTGCTCGGGCTGTTGATGGCGTCCGTCTTCTTGGCCACGCCCGCCTCGGCCAATCCCAGATATGCGTCTATTATGGTCGATGTCGAGAGTGGCACCGTTGTGCATGCGCGTCATGCCGATGCGCCCCGGTTCCCGGCCTCCCTGACCAAGATCATGACGCTCTACATGGCCTTCGAGGCTTTGGAGCGTGGTGAGGTTTCTCTCGACGACAAACTGGTCGTCTCGCCGCGTGCAGCCGCGCAGCCGCCGTCGAAACTCGGTCTTCGGTCCGGTTCGACCATCCGGCTGGAAGACGCGATCCTGGCGTTGGTGACCAAGTCGGCCAACGACGTCGCCGTCGTCGTGGCCGAGGGCCTGGCCGGGACGGAATGGCAGTTCGCCCGTGAAATGACCGAGCGAGCCCGCCAACTGGGAATGAGCAGCACGACTTTTCAGAATGCTTCCGGTCTGCCCAATTCGGACCAGATCACCACAGCGCGTGACATGGCGACCCTCTCGATCCGGATCATGGCCGATTTTCCGGAGCGTTACGCCTACTTCCAGACAACGCGTTTCTCATACAAAGGCCAGACCTACCGGAATCACAATAAGCTGCTGACCCGCTACGAAGGCGCGGACGGAATCAAAACCGGCTACATTCGTGCCTCCGGCTTCAATCTTGCGGCCTCCGTCGTACGGAACGGTCGCCGGGTGGTGGCAGTCGTCTTCGGTGGACGCACCGGCCGGTCGCGCGACGACCATATGGTTGCGCTTCTGAACCGCGGTTTCACCCAGGTTGCGGCTTTGGGCGTCCCGACGCCCGGTCGACTGCCGCCGCGCAATCCGATGCGCCCCGGCATCTCCCTCGCACTTGCGACCGGCGAAGGCACGCAGGAACAGCCTGTGACCGAAAGCGAAGGTTTCAGTCTGGTATCGCGCGCCGAAGCCAGGGGCGTCGTCGGTTGGACCGTGCAAGTCGGTGCCTTCGGCCACTACGAATTGGCTCGGGGTGCCGCTGCTGCAGCCGTCCGTCGCATGCCGGAGCTTTTGAAAGGCGCGCAGGTTTTGGTTCAGCCGACCGAACATGGCAGCGATACGCTGTTCCGGGCTCGGCTGACCGGGTTGAACACTCACACCACGGCGTTGGAAGCTTGCCGCCGTCTAGAGCGTCAGCACTCCACCCCCTGCCTTGTGGTCCGAGACGGCGTCTGACGCTTCGCCGAACGCGAAGCTTCGTTTGGCCGCGGACGGTACGCTTGCCGGTCTTTAGTCTCGCTCTGTCTCCGACCCGGGGCCGTCACGCCGATCTTACTCGCAGCAGGTCTAGTCGGGTTTGTAGGCGAGTCGCAGGGCGCCCCAATGCTTGCCGCGTACCTTGATGGGCGCGGAGAGATCCTTCATGAGGACGAACTGCCCGGCCCCCATGTCCCGGCGGTAGGTTTGGAGCAAAAAGGTCTTGGTGTTCCGCCCAGCCGCCAGACCGACCCGGTCATCGAAGATACGGCGGTTACGGCAGTTCGCATTGTTCCAGACCGGATCGCTGCCCTGCGGCTTGGCGAACTTAGCGTTGTGGGTCGGCAAATAGCCGCGGGTATCGATTGCGGCGCAGAAGACAACGCGCGGATCCCAAGTCAGAACCGGCTCTTGGATCGCTGGCAGGGTTCGATCTGTGAAGGCTGTGAAACGGGCTAGGAGCTGTTGCGGATCGCTTCCGGGAATCGGCTCGTAGTCATGGTCGAAGAGATCGGCTTCGCTCACCTCGCCAGTTTTCAGCCCCGCTTCGAAGGCAGCGGCGATTTCGCCCACCGTACCGAGGATTTTCTGGATGAAGGGGCGATCGAGCGTGTTCTGCTCGCTCTGCGCGGAAAGGTCGACCAGTTGTTCGCTGGCGGCCGAGAGATGATTCATCCGCTCGCGCGCATCGCCCAGGCTGTCGCGGGCATGGCTGACTTCGCCGGACATTGACGTAAGCGTTCCGAGGAAGTCACCGGAGCGCGCTTCGATCTCGCTTGCCGCCTCTGCGATACCGGCCGTTTCATGACGCATGCTTTCGACAGCGGAAGCGACGGTGTCGACTACGCGGCCGATCGTGGTGGTCCCTTCGCGCACGTTTTGAGCGCGCGCGGTACTTTCGGCGCCGTGAGAAATCAGCTGCTCGGCCTGCTGTGTGAGGCCTTTCAGGGTTCGGTCGATCTGTGCCGTCGCCTCGCTGGTCTGCGCGGCGAGCACCTTGACCTCACCGGCGACCACGGCAAAGCCCTTACCTGCTGCGCCGGCGCGAGCGGCTTCGATGGTGGCGTTCAAGGCCAGAAGGTTGGTCTGCCGTGCGATGGCATCGATGTCGGCGGCCACCTTTCCGACTTCGCCCAGCGCGTCCTGCAATCCATTCAGCTGTTGCTCGATTTCAGTCACCGCCTCAACCAGAGCATGAATGTCGCCAAGCGAACCTTCGATCGTATCACGTGAGGAAACGACCTCTGAGCTTGCGGTTTTCGCAGTTTCGCTTGCTGTCTGCGCCGCTTCGGCGATCTTGGCGTTTTGGCTGCCAATCGTTTCGGCGTTCTGCAAAAGTGAACCGAAGGCCTCTGCCTGAGTGCTGAAGGTCTGTGTGGCAGCCTCGATACCGCCGGCCACGTCGACCAACTCGAGGGAGAGGCTTCCGGCCGCTTCTGCAATGCGATCTATCAGATCGTTACCTGCACCCTGGACAGAGGAAGCGTTCCGAGAGGTTTCGGAAGCAGACATGAAAGGTCTCGTTTCGGCAGAATTAGATAAGTACTCAGTCTGCTGTATTAGGATTAAAGTGCCGTAAACTCGCGCCTCCGATGGTCATTTGGCTGCTTCGGCCCGGGGGATGCCAATATGAATTTGCTTTCTTGGCGCCTTTTTAGCCAGCGATCGCAGCGTCCGGCGTCCTTGCCAGGAGAGGTCGCCGCTGGCGAGATCCTTGGCACCGAACTCTGCCATCCACTGCTTGGCGACGAGCAGGAGGTGACGCTTTCGGCGCCGTTGCCAAAGGCCGAGATCCCACGGCTTCCGGCTGGCGTGACGGCGAGGGTCGACCGGCAGAAAAAGCCAGGCATCCGTCTTTCGATTTTCGCTTTCACTTACGGATCGCAAGGCCGGCTGATAGCGCGCGCCCTCGAAATGGGCGGCGCGGGCTAGACCGATCAAATCGAGCCCGTCAGCCAGATAGCCTCTGACCCGTGACGAAGGATGGGGACTCAGGACGGGATAGTCTCCGTCGCACGCCGCCACCCTCCGAAAACCGCGCAGCTCGGCCGGCCTAAGTGTCAGATCGCAGGCGAGGTGCGGCAGGACGATGCGGCGAACGTCGGGGTCAAGCAGGGTGCCATAGAAGAAAACACGCATCCCGATATCCTGGCGCAATCCGAAGGCCAGTTAAATCGCCTACGTGCGGTGGGACACCAGGTGGTTCGGCGTTCGGGTGCCGACCTTCGGGAGGCGGCGGCTCGCCGACCCCGTTCTAGAACTCGGGAGGTTCCAGGCCGGACTGGCGGAGCTGTTCGCCGAGCAGCAGCTTGAGACGCTGAAGACCGGTGTCGCTGGGCGCTTCGCAGCGCGCGACCAGCACATCCTGGGTATTGGAGGCTCGCAGAAGCCACCAGCCGTCGCCGTCACGGACACGAACGCCGTCCACGTCGATAACCTCCGCGCCGCTCTTCTTCACACGCTCGGCGACCTCCTCGACGATGTCGAATTTGCGCGCTTCATCGACGGGGAAGCGGATTTCCGGCGTATTTGTGAGCTGCGGGAGGGAGTCGCGGAAGGCGGCGAGGTTGTCGCCATAGGTTTCCAGCGCGTTGAGGAGGCGGACAGCACCGTAAAGTGCGTCGTCGTAGCCGTAGAAGTGGTCGGCGAAGAAGAGATGGGCGCTCATTTCGCCGGCGAAGGGAGAGCCGGTCTCCTTCATTTTGGCCTTGATCAGGGAGTGTCCGGTCTTCCACATCAGCGGTTGGCCGCCGAGTTCGGCGATGCCGTCGAACAACATCTGACTGGCTTTGACGTCGGCGATAATGGTGGCTCCGGGGTGAGCCTTCAGAACGTCGCGAGCCAAGAGCAGCATCAGTTGGTCGCCCCAGAGGATGCGGCCCTGACCGTCGACCGCGCCGATCCGGTCTCCGTCGCCGTCGAAGGCGAAGCCGAGATCGCAGCCTTCGCGCTGCACGGTTTCGATGAGCTGTTCCAGGTTCTTCGCGACCGTCGGATCGGGGTGGTGGGCCGGGAAGGTGCCGTCGATTTCGGCGTTCAGCAGGATATGCTCGCCCGGCAGGCGCTTGGTCAGAGCGCGCATGGCGTCACCAGCCGCCCCGTTGCCGCCGTCCCAGGCGATCTTCAGATTGTGCGCGCCTTTGAAATCGCGCAGCAGCCGGTCGACGTAAGCCGTCATCAAATCGCTGCGCTCTTCGCTGCCCTGGCCTTCGACGAAGCGACCCTCCGCAGCTCTCTGCCCGAGCTCTTGAATCTGCGATCCGAAGACACTGCCGGAGGCCAGCATCATCTTGAAGCCGTTGTAATCCGGTGGATTGTGCGATCCGGTTACCATGATGCCACCGTCCGCCGGCAGCTCGCAGACCGCGTAGTAGAGCAGGGGCGTCGGACCCAGTCCGACCCGCAGCACCTGCATGCCGGTGGAGACCAGTCCTTCGACCAGGGCTGCCTCCAGTTCCGGCGAAGACAGCCGCCCGTCATAGCCGACGGCAACGCGGCTGCCGCCGTCTTCGGCAATCTGCGAGCCGAAGGCGCGACCCAGCGCCACCGCATCGTCGGTCGAGAGGGTCTGCCCGAAGATGCCACGGATGTCGTATTCACGCAAAAGGGTCGGATCGAAGCTGTGGGCCGTCATGCTGCGCTGACTCCGCTTGCGGTCTTCGTTTTGGTTTGAGCAGGTTGTCCCCGTCCGATACCGGAGTATTGGAATCCGGCTTTTTGGACGCGTTCGGGGTCGTAGACGTT